>NZ_JBAMYD010000022.1:0-97628 GCF_037002925.1 Rhizobium aouanii | reverse complement strand
ATGCAACGCCGCTCCGCCCAAGGCGCTAAGCCGCCATTTTCGGGGGAGAATGGGGCGCGGTGCAGTCGACACAACTCCGCCAGTATTTCGCACCCAGCTGCTTGCGCTAGCATTCGCGACGGCGCCCCCTCTTCGTCGCCTATCCGCCATAGCTGCCGAAATATCGAATGGATCAAAGGTGAGCGGAAGCATCTACCGTTATAAAGCTTCGAGCCCGTCAGTGAGAAGTTGCGATCTGCAGCCCAGTCGACAACCATTTGCCAGTACTCAATTGAAAAAGCGAGCGCGCGAGTATGATGCTCAGCATCGACGGTAAGCTTGTAATCTGCATTAGGTGGGGCGAGATAGAAGCCTCCTTTGAGGCTCGTCCCGGCGAAGGGGCCGCCGCCAAAATCGCCGCACAAGTGTAAGCCGCCGACCAAATCTTGATTTAGAACCATACTCGGCAACGCCATCCGAGAAAGATCTCCTTTGGGTCGGATGGCCTCCACCATGTCAAGCTTTGTGCCCGCCGACTTAAAAGTCAGAATATGCGGAGCAACGCTGCCTCTCTTGATCCAGTCAGCCCAAGTTTTGAAGGTCGGAGCCGTCATGACTTTTTCCTTACGGGATTCAAAAGCTAAATGCTCAAAACCGCCGGCCACTCAGACTGTGCCATCGCCGTGCTGAAATGTGGAGGATCACGACGGTTGACGGAATAGGGTTACATGTCGCATCATCCCGGACATAATGTCGTCAGTCCTTTCCATAGAGTCCCTTAGTGGCTTGGTCGCTTTTTCAGTTGCCGTGGAAACCGGGAGTTTCGCGGCCGCGGGGAGAAAGCTTGGGCTGTCTTCATCGGCCGTTGGCAAATCGGTGGAACGGCTTGAAGCGCGTTTAGGGCTGCGATTGCTCAACCGGACGACACGGTCCCTGGCTGTGACCGGTGAAGGCGACGTTCTCAATCGATACGTCGCGCGCATCTTGAAAGATCTACAAGATGCAGAGCAAGAGCTTCATCTGCTTCAAGCTGCGCCGAGAGGTCGCCTCAAAGTGAGCGTACCGACCGTGTTGGGGCGCAAGGTCATCATGCCGGCGTTGAGACGTTTCCAGGCCAAATTCCCGGATGTTACAACTGACGTTTTCCTCGATGATGTGAAGGTCGATATCATCGAAGGCGGCTACGACGTGGTCCTCCGGCTTGGTGAGTTGGACGAATCGACGTTGCGGGCGCGGAGGATTGGTCCCCATACGTTCACCACCTGTGCTTCCCCGTGTTATCTCACTCAGTCTGGCGTCCCGCAAGATCCGGCGGATCTTCAGAAACATGATTGCATTTTTTATCGTTTTCCGACGACCGGCCGTCCGGAGATATGGGCGTTTAAGAGCTCCAGTCAGTTAAAGCCGATTAAACCTGCTATCATTTTGAACGATGGCGAGGCACTTGCATCCGCAGCGCTTGGTGGTTTGGGGATTATTCAAGTACCAAGCTATCTCGTCAAAGACGACATAGCGGCCGGCCGCCTTCAACCCGTTCTTGAAGACTACACAGAAGAGCGAGGCAGCGTTTCGCTTGTGTGGCCTCCGATGTCTGCGCGGGCTCCAAAGGTTCGTGCTTTCATTGATTTTATGGCTGAACGGGTCTTCAACGAGCTGTACTGACGAGTACAACACCGTGTTATGCATACTGTGCAGCAAGACCTCGTTATCGCGGTCCGTCGTAGTATCCGCACCGCATACCGCTACGGGTAGGCTTTTGTCTGAGCGCCAAAAGCAATAGGCGCATCAGTCGATTTAATACCCTTATAGAAATTGGGCGGGACGCGGGTGTTTCGAGAACAAGCGAATTATCAGGCGTTTATCGAGATGATATTGCGTGTCGGTAGTTCGAGTCCCTTCAAGGCGCGCAAGGCTGGCTCGCTTTCGCAAGCGCCAAATTGGAAATGAAGATTAGCTGGCTGAACGTTGGCTTGGCGCCCGTCATGTCGATCGTTCAGGCATTTCGGAACGGGGCGTTAAGCTACCGTTCGCTATGGCGAGCAGATAGAGCCCCCAACGGCGGATTGCGTTGAAAAGTCGGCGTTGCTGTCGGTGGGAAGTTCTGATTCAGTCTTTCCAGAAATTGGGAGGACCTGGCGACGATGGGCGCTCGAGGCTGGCGAGACGGCAGGATGGGTCCGATCCCGTCCCCCCCGTCTCGGGCCATAGGGGCGCTCTCAGACGTTGATTATGCCGACCTCGATCATGCTCCGCGCGGCCGCCTCGATCGCCTCGGCGGGCGGTCGCGGTTGCCATCCCAAAAGCCGCCTGGCCTTGGCGCCGCTGGCCGACAGATCAATGCCAAGAAGCGGAAGAAGCGCTCTCACCTTGGCATCGGTCTCGGCTGCGGCCTTCATGTCTGCGTCCGACACCTCTTTGGTGGATACCTTTCGCGCCTGCTCGCCGAGGCGTTCCTTGAGAATCCTGGCTACATCGACGAGCCATAGCGCGTCACCAGAGGTCGCGAGAAAGCGTTCGCCCGCGGCGGCCGGATCAGTCATTGCCAGCAAGTGAAGGTCAGCCACATCGCGAACGTCAACAAAACAGGACTGGATCCTAGGCTGCCCGGGCTGGCCCTCGATCATGCCCTTCAGCATCATCAGCGAATGCGAGGTGTCCGGGCCAAGAGCCGGGCCCATGACGGCGGTCGGATTTATCGTTGCCAGTTCCATCTGACCGCGTCCATCGGAGATGAACTCCCAGGCGGCGCGCTCCGCCAACGTCTTCGATTTCTGATAAGGCGCGATAGGACCGTCGAGATCACTCCAATCCTCCTCGGTGAAGGGGCGACCGGGACTGGCCTTGCCAGCGCCAATGGCCCCGAAGGCGGAGGTCAGCACCACTCGTTTCACCCCAGCGTCGCGGGCCGCACGGAGCAGCCGAAGGTTGCCGTCGACGGCGGGCGGGATCCAGTCTTCTTCGCTCGCATAGTTTCCTGAGGGCGTGGAGGACGCGCTATGAATGGCATAGACGCAACCTTGCGCGGCGTCGGCCCATCCCTCGTCCTTGAGCAGGTCGGTCTCGACGAAGCTTAGCCGGTCCCCCGGCTCGGCGCCGCCATGGGCCAGATAGGCACGGACCTCTTCTTCCCGGTCGAGCGATCGAATCGCGGCCCGTACCCGGAAACCGGCGGCAAGCGCCGCGATGATCGTGTGCTGCCCGATAAATCCGGTTCCCCCGGTGATTAGGACTGTGTCGTCTGCCATAAATGCTCCGAAAGCGGTTAATGTCTTCAACCGTAAAATAGCCGGTCAAGTCGGATTGAGAATGCTTGAGCGTCTAAGATACATACGCGATAGTCCAAAGATGACTTCTGACGCACTCTCCGAAATTCTCCATCTCACAACCGTGGAATCGATGGTAACCGGTGGCTTTGACGCAGGGGGGCAATGGGCCCTCCGGTTTCCGGCCCCGAAGTCGATCAAGTTTTTCGCCCTGACTCAGGGCGCATGCTGGACGCAGATCGATGGCGAAGCGCCTGTGCGCTTCGAAGAAGGGGATGTCGGTCTTCTGACGGCGCAGCGCCCCTACACAGTATCGAGCGATCCGTCGGTGACGCCGCTCGACGCGATGGCGCTGTTTTCCGGGCGCGGCCGCTCGTTCGTCACCCTAGGCGATGCAGCGGATTGCAGTTATCTGGGAGGGCATGTCTTGCTCGATCCGACCAGCGGAACGCTTCTGTCGGAAGCCCTGCCGCCGTGGCTGCGCATCGACGGTACGACCGAGCAGGCCGGGCGGTTTCGGTGGTTGCTCGACGAACTGGTGACCGAGCGCACGCAGCGCCTTCCGGGAAACGCCCTTGTCGCATCGCAGCTGGCGCAATTGCTGTTCGTTCAGATTTTGCGGGCACAGATGAATGGCAACAGCCGCATTCCCCGGGGTTGGTTGCGCGCACTAGGCGATCCACGCCTCGCGCCGGCCGTGCAGCTCATGCATGAGGACCCGGCGCGCTCGTGGCATTTAGACGAACTGGCCCGGGCCTGCGCGATGTCGCGGTCGAGCTTCGCCGCGCGCTTTACCGCGACGGCAGGTATCGGGCCGCTCGGCTATCTTGCTCGGTGGCGTATTCACATTGCTTGCAAGGCGCTGCGGGACGACGATTTGCCGGTGGCATCGGTTGCCGCCCTGATAGGCTATTCCTCGCAAGGAGCGTTCAGCAATGCCTTCAAGCGGGCGACCGGCCTGTCGCCTTCTCTGTGGCGCGAAAGACAAGCGGGAGCCAACGCGGCTTGAAGCCGTTGCTGCGGGTCAGGATGGATGTAGGCTCGGGTTTTTTCGAGACGTTCCACTTCGAACCCTCACCCAACTCATTTCTTTGGGGCGGTTTTCGGTTTCGGTTGATAGAGACGCCGTTTGACGTTTGAGCGCAGAGCGTTGCGCACGTCCTTGTCTACCACCGACAGGTCGAACCATTCGGGATCAAAATAGCCACCGCACCAGTGAATGGTTTCGGCATATTCGGGATCTTCCCGATCGGCGATGATCTCCAGGAACCGCTCATATCTGGACACGCCACCAACATCCTCGGGCGGTCGCGCCCTCGCGCCGGCGACGCAGGTACCATGTTTAGGCGTCGCAGAAATCGTCAGGAATTCCTCGACCACGACGGTGTGCCGCCAGCTGTCCCCGAAATCATAATGGTAGCTGAAAGCAGAACATTGTTCGAAGTCCAGTAAACGAACCTCTTCCTGATCGAAAACACGAGGATCGTCATCGGCCGCATCCTCCATTAGGGTCTCGACGTCGCCATACCGCAGACCACCGATGCGGAATTCATAGAGATGATAGTTCCACCAATTGAATGCTGCTTGAATTCCGAGATGCAGATGCTCCAGGTTCCAATGGGTAGGCAGGACCAACCGGCGCCAGACGCCCGGGTCGATCTCGTCGATGGAAACTCTGATCTGCACAGCATTCGCGCGTTTGAACATGGCACAAATGAACAAGGTCGGAGGAGGGTCGTCAAGAAGGCCGCTCGATTGTAGTCATATTCGCATTGGCCTTCATTGATAGCGATCTGCCGGCTTGTGCAGCCTTTGACGCTTACTATCTCTGATACGACCCTGAACAGGAGCATCGCCATGGATCAAAGCGCGGCCGATCTGCTGCCGAAAGTCTGCATCGAAATTCTTCCGCCGGACCGCGAAGAGCCGTGCGCTTCGGATGCAACCACCTGTCCGTGTTGTCGAAAGTTGCGCCCGGCATCCAGCATGGACGAGGACGGCTGCGGGATCTGCGACGAGAAGCACCTCCTTCTGTTCCTGCGTCATTCGAATCCGCGCTTGCGAAATTGCCAGAAGGCTATGTTGACGGAATTTTTGGTAATCGATCATGGGGCGTGACCGTCAAGCGGTCGGAGGATGGCAAACGAACCTGGCTCTATGGCGAGGAGCTTGGCGGAACCGATATCGTCAGCTTTAACTTCTATCGATTGATTAGGTCGGGGCCGATGCTGAAGCCGTGCGAAATGTCCTCTGCGACGGTGGTCGAATTCGTTCTCGGCTTCGAGCCGAGTACGAAGAAAGCTGCGCCTCCACCATAATGGCCGAAAAATGAGCACAAGACCACATTGCATTGCAGCAAACGCATGGCTGTACTGCGATCTCAGCGCTAGCGATTGGGGCAGCCTCTGGTATCTTCAGGACATCGAAGCAATGCACCTCCTCCCGCAGAGCTTCGTGTTTCAGGCGACCCACTCCTCCTCCCAAGGGGAGCCTGACGGAACAGCGGCACTCCTCCTCCCAGCCGTTGTTCAATTGTTTGAAAAAGCCTGCCGCACCTCCTCCCTCGGCAGGCTTTTTCGTTTTCCGATACAATCAAGCTCAGATCAGGCGCTAAAATAAACTTCCCTGCTCGACCGGATCTCCGGATTTCGACACGATCGTGGATCCGTACGGTTCGCGTGAGGAAATGATCAGCGCGTCATTGGGTAGCGGCTTGGCCAGTTCCCTGGCCTCTTCCCAGGACGCCCGCATCCAGATGTCGGTCTCTTGCTTCGTCAGCAACAGGACCGGCATCGCCTTTCCATGGATTGGCTTCACCAGGTCATTGGGATCGGTGGTCAAGAAGCCATAGAGGTCGTCGGTGGTCAGCCCGTCCCTGACCTTTCGGACACTCTGCCATTGCGGCACATGGAGACCGGCAAAAAACATCAGCGGCTTACTTTCGTCGCGGGCGAACCAGGCGTTTGGCACGTTGCCGCCTTGCTCTTGGCTGGCCGGATCCGGCTCGGCGAAACTGGTGACCGGGACGAGGCATCTGTTTTCGACCCCGAACCATCGCGTCCAGTGCGGAAAACTGAGCTTGCGCACGTTGGTCGTACCGCGGTCGGCTTCCGTGCGGATCAGTTCCTCGAGATCGAACGGCTTGCCTTTGACCGCAAGTTTCTCGGCCTTGGCTTTGGCCCCCTTTTCAAGTGCGAAGCGCGGCGAGGGCAGTCCCCAGCGCGCATGGACCAGTTGCTTCTTCCCGTCGGCGGTGTTGCGGACGATCGGCCCCATCTGGTCGGGGTTCATCTGGTAGGCGGGCATCAGGTTGATCAGGCTTTCGGCGTCCTGGGCCCACTTCGCGACCCAGTCCTTGTCTTCCATGCGATAAAGATTGCACATAGCAGGCCATCTACTCCGCTTGAGCTCGAATGGTGGACAATCTAGCGGATGGCGCTGATTTCGCTAGTCGAGCCGGAAGACGTCGGCATTGTCCTGGCGTTCTCGCAAGCCCTTGTAGGATGGATGGCGAAGCTTTCCGTCTGTCGACCAGGCGCGAAACTCGATCTCGGCGATTAGGGTCGGTTCGACCCAGACAATATCGGTACCTCCGGAATAGGGCAGGGGCGGCTGCTTTCGCTTCCAGCGCAGCGTGTCCAGCATCTTCCGTATTCTGATCGCCTCACCTTCTTTGAAGCCGGTGCCGACACTTCCGACGTGGACGAGGTCGGCATCGCGGTAGGCGGCAAGCACCAGCGAGCCGAAGCCGGCAGGGGACGCTGTCGACCTCTCATAGCCGACAATGAAGAAGGCCTCGCTCTGGACGCATTTGACTTTCACCCAATCGCCGGTCCGGCCGGAACGGTAGGGCCGATCGAGGTGCTTGCCGACGATGCCTTCCAGGCCGAGGCGGCAGATATGCTCCAGGAGGACAGTCGGTTCGGCATCGAGTGTTTCCGATAGCCTGACGGCGCCGGCTTCATCATTGTTTGCGACGTTTAACGTGTCCTCGAGAAGGTGTCGGCGGGACCGGTATTCGACACCGCGCAGGTCGTGCCCGTCCAGATAAATAAGATCGAAAGCGTAAAGGACAGCGTTGGAGGCACGGTTTCCCGCCTGTTTGCCGGATGCGCCCAGCGATTGCTGCAGCAGCCCGAAATCCGGCCGACCCTCTTCATCAAGCACAACCGCCTCGCCATCGATGATCATCGTCGCCGGCCCGAGCGCTCGGGCGGCTTGCTCTATGGCCGGAAACCGATGCGTCCAGTCATGGCCGCCACGCGTGAGGATCCGGATCCCCTGGGGCTCGATATGAACGGCAAGGCGATAGCCATCCAATTTCAGCTCCCAGCTCCACTCCTTTCCTTTTGGGGGACGGGACTTCAGTTGCGCCAGCGCAGGCTCGACACGCTCAGGCATGGGATCGAACAGGAGCTGTGGTTGGGCGGGATTGCGCTTGCCTCGCGGCCGGGAACGGACCGGGGCCTCGGTGTCACGAAGAAGGGGTTTTGATCTCGCAGGCTTCGGCATGCCGACAGTTCAGCAGAAAAATCTTAAAGACACTGTGGCGATACCGACTTGTCCCCGCAATTCACACAAAGGGATTAGCGCCCGCAAACGCTCGGAAAAAAATCCGCCGCCCGCTATTGGGCTGATTTCCATGGGTATTCTGCCAATTTCTAATGTTCAGGATAATATTCCCATTCCTCCGGTTGCTTGACTCTTTTGCTGCTCGGGAACAGAAAGAGAACATCTGCATTTGTCTGACATGATGTCGGCCGCCAACACGACCTTGAAGGGAGCCGTGAACGATGACTGCTGCCCGTGAAAGGGTGATTTCCGATTTGCGCGAGCGCATCGCCTCGCTGGAGGGCGTGTCAGCCAGAAAGGCTGGTTGTCTCTCCTTCGGCGTGCCGGAAATCGATGCGGTGTTGCCGGGAGGTGGTCTGGCCTATGGCGCCCTGCACGAATTTGCAGGCGGCGGGTCGGGCACGGTGGATGGTGCGGCGGCGGCGCTCTTTGCGGCGGGCATCGCGGCCCGCACCAAAGGCCCGATCGTCTGGTGCCTGACGCGGCCAGACCTGTTTTTTCCCGCGCTCGCTGAGGTCGGCCTCCATCCCGACCGGGTGATCTTTGTCGAATCCGACAGGGAGGAAGACGTACTGGCAAACATGGAGGAAGGGCTGTCCTTTGGTGGGCTCGGCGCCGTGGTCGGTGAACTCGTTCGCCTGCCGATGGTCAGCTCGCGCCGGCTGCAGCTGGCGGCCGAGCGAACGGGCACGATGGCGCTTGCCGTGCGACGCTGGCGACGGCAGACGGAGGCCAATGATTTCGGGCAGCCGACGGCGTCGACCACGCGGTGGCGGGTCAGCGTCATGCCGTCGGAGGAATTGCCGGTGCCGGGTGTGGGAAGGGCCCAATGGTTGCTGGAATTGATGCGCGTGAAATCGGGTGAATGTGCTGAGTTTCTCGTGAGGGCGTGCGATGACAAGGGTCGTCTCGATCTATCTTCCGGATCTGCCGACGGATCGCATTCGTCGCGCCGATCCGTCTATTCCGCCTGAACAGGCGATCGCCGTGATCGCCAGGAGCGGCTCGAAGCGCTGGGTGTCGGCCGCCGACGCGGCCGCCCGAAAGGCCGGCGTGCATGTCGGCATGCCGGCGGCCAAGGCACAGGCGTTTTTCCGCGGCCTGATGCTGATCGAGGCGGATCCTGCAATGGATGCCGCAGCACTCGAACGCATAACCCTTTGGGCGCTGACGCTCTATTCGCCGATCGTCGCGGTCGATGGGATCGATGGCATCGTCATGGACACCGAGGGTGCCGACCACCTACAGGGCGGCGAGCTCGCCATGGTGACGAAGATCGCCAATCAGTTCCTGGCAAAGAAGCTCACTCCTCGGGTCGCGATCGCCGACACCTGGGGTGCAGCCCACGCCTGCGCCCGCGCCATCAGCCGCGAAACGGTCATCGTGCCTTCAGGTGAGACCGTCCGAGCCGTCGAAAAGCTGCCGATATCGTTGCTGCGCCTTCCCGGCAAAGTCGTCAGCGATCTGCGCACGCTCGGCTTCCAGACCATCGGCGAATTGGCCAACACGCCGCGCGCGCCGCTGACGCTCCGTTTCGGTCCGGAGATCGGCCGGCGGCTCGACCAGATGTTGGGCCGCGTCTGCGAGCAGATCGATCCGATCCGTACCCCTGAGCTCGTCGAGGTGAGCCGCGCCTTCGCCGAGCCGATCGGTGCTGCCGAAACCATCAACAAATATGTCGGCCGGCTGGTCGTGCAACTGATCGAGGAGCTGCAAAGGCGCGGCCTTGGTGTTCGGCGCGCCGACCTGATCGTCGAAAAGGTTGACGGGACGCGGCAGGCAATCCGCGCCGGCACGGTGAAGCCGGTGCGCGATGTCGCCTGGCTGACCAAGCTGTTTCGCGACCGGACGGAAAAGATCGAGCCCGGCTTCGGGATCGAGAAGCTCAACCTGGTTGCGGTGATGACTGAGCCGCTGGAGGAGCGCCAGAAGTCGTCGTCGCTGGTCGAGGACGAGGTCACCGACGTCACGCCACTGATCGATATCTACGGCAACCGAGGCCAGCGTGTTTATCGGGTGGCACCCGTTGCGTCCGACGTGCCGGAGCGCTCCGTCCAGCGCATCAGCGCCGCGGCCGACCTGATCGAGGTTGCCTGGGTCAGGCATTGGCGCCGGCCGGTCCGGCTGCTGGCCCGCCCGGAGCTGATCGAGGCCATCGCCTTGCTGCCGGACCGGCCGCCGGTCTCGATCACGTGGCGCGGCAAGCGGCGGAAGGTCAAGCGCGCCGACGGTCCGGAACGGATCTTTGGCGAGTGGTGGCGGCGCGACGCGGAGATGGAGGCGGTGAGGGATTATTTCGTCATCGAAGACGAGGCTGGCGAGCGTCTCTGGGTGTTTCGCTCCGGTGATGGCATCGATCCCGAAACCGGAAGCCACCGCTGGTTCTGCCATGGGATCTTCGCATGAGTTATGCCGAGCTGCAGGTCACGACCCATTTTTCCTTTCTGCGCGGTGCAAGCTCGGCGCAGGAACTGTTCGAGACCGCCAAGGCTCTCGGTATCGAAGTCCTCGGCATCGTCGATCGCAATTCGCTGGCGGGGATTGTCCGGGCGCTCGAAGCATCGCGCGCCACGGGATTACGCCTCGTTGTCGGTTGCCGGCTCGATCTACAAGACGGTATGTCGGTGCTGGTCTATCCGACCGACCGGGCTGCCTATTCCCGGCTGACCCGTCTCATCACGCTCGGCAAGTCGCGCGGCGGCAAGAACAACTGTATCCTGCACTGGGACGACGTCATCGCATACAACGACGGCATGATTGGCGTGCTGGTGCCGGATCTGCCGGATGACGCCTGCGCGATCCAGCTGCGCAAGATGGCGGAGGTGTTTGGGGATCGGGCCTATGTGTCGCTTTGTCTGCGGCGCCGGCAGAACGACCAGCTGCGGCTGCATGAGATTTCCAATCTCGCGGCGCGGCTCAGGGTGCGGACGGTCGTCACCAATGATGTCCTCTTCCATGAGCCAGGCCGCCGGCAGTTACAGGACATCGTTACCTGCATTCGCACCCGCACGACGATCGACGAGGTCGGTTTCGAGCGCGAGCGCCACGCCGATCGCTACCTGAAGCCGCCGGACGAAATGGAGCGTTTGTTTCCGCGATATCCCGAGGCCCTCGCGCGAACCATGGAGATCGTCCGTCGGTGCACTTTTTCGCTTGAGGAGCTCACCTACCAATATCCGGAGGAGGCGATCGTACCGGGCAAGGATGCCCAGGCTTCGCTGGAGCATTACGTCTGGCAATGCGTGCCCGATCGCTATCCCGAAGGACTGCCGCCCGATGTGTTGAAGGTCGTGCGCCACGAGCTCGATCTGATCCGCACCATGAAATACGCGCCCTATTTTCTGACCGTCTTCTCGATCGTGCGCTATGCCCGGTCTCAAGGCATCCTTTGCCAGGGCAGAGGCTCCGCCGCCAACAGCGCCGTCTGCTACATTCTCGGTATCACCAGCATCGATCCCTCGACAAACGATCTTCTGTTCGAACGCTTCGTCAGCCAGGAGCGCGACGAGCCGCCGGATATCGATGTGGATTTCGAGCACGAGCGGCGCGAGGAGGTGATCCAGTGGATCTATCGAACCTATACCAGAGAAAAGGCAGCGCTCTGCGCCACCGTGACCCGCTACCGGGCGCGCGGCGCGATCCGCGATGTCGGCAAGGCGCTCGGTCTGCCGGAGGACGTGATCAAGGCGCTGTCGTCGGGCATGTGGGCCTGGTCGGAGGAGGTCTGCGATCGCAATGTCCGCGAGCTCAATCTCAATCCGGACGACCGGCGTCTTGTGCTGACCTTGAAGCTCGCCCAGCAATTGATGGGGGCGCCACGGCATCTCGGCCAGCATCCGGGCGGGTTCGTCCTCACCCATGACCGGCTCGACGATCTGGTGCCGATCGAGCCGGCCACGATGAAGGACCGGCAGATCATCGAATGGGACAAGGACGATGTCGAAGCCCTGAAGTTTATGAAGGTCGATGTCTTGGCTCTCGGCATGCTGACCTGCATGGCGAAAGCGTTCAAGCTCATCGAGGAGCACAACGGTCGGACGCTCGACCTTGCCGTCGAACAGGAGGATCAGGCGACCTATGCGATGATCCGCAAGGCCGATACGCTCGGCACCTTCCAGATCGAGAGCCGCGCCCAAATGGCGATGCTGCCACGCCTGAAACCGCGCACATTTTATGATCTTGTCGTCCAGGTGGCGATCGTCCGGCCAGGGCCGATCCAGGGCGACATGGTGCATCCTTATCTTCGCCGACGAGAAGGCAAGGAGGCGGTTGAATATCCGACGCCCGAGCTTGAGGCGGTGCTCGGCAAGACGCTCGGCGTGCCGCTGTTTCAGGAGTCGGCGATGCGGGTCGCGATGGTCTGCGCCGGCTTCACCGGTGGCGAGGCCGACCAACTGCGCAAGTCGATGGCGACCTTCAAGTTCACAGGCGGCGTCTCGCGGTTCAAGGACAAGCTGGTATCGGGGATGGTGAGGAATGGCTACACGCCGGAATTCGCCGAGAAGACTTTCTCGCAGCTTGAAGGATTCGGAAGCTACGGCTTTCCGGAGAGCCATGCGGCTTCGTTCGCGCTGATCGCCTATGCGTCGAGCTACATCAAATGCCATTATCCGGAAGCCTTCTGCGCGGCGCTCATCAATTCGCAGCCGATGGGTTTTTACGCGCCTGCGCAGATCGTCGGCGACGCGAGAGCCCACGACGTCGAGGTACGGCCGGTCTGCATCAATCGGTCCCGGTGGGACTGTACGCTGGAGCGGATCGGCAATACTGGCCGCCATGCCGTCCGGCTCGGTTTCCGACAGGTGAAAGGACTGGCGGCCGCTGACGCGGCGCGCATTGTCGCGGCACGCATGAACCACGCCTTTGTCTCCGTTGACGATATGTGGCGTCGATCCGGCGTGCCATCGGAGGCGCTCGTCCAGCTTGCCAAGGCCGATGCCTTTCTGCCGTCGCTGAAGCTTGAACGCCGCGACGCGCTTTGGGCGATCAAGGCGCTGCGCGATGAACCCTTGCCGCTGTTTGCCGCCGCGGCCGAACGGGAGATGGCGGCGATCGCAGAGCAGCAGGAGCCGGAGGTGGCACTTCGGCAGATGACGGACGGGCATAACGTCATTGAGGACTACAGCCATACCGGACTGACATTGCGGCAGCATCCGATCGCCTTCCTGCGCAAGGATTTGTCAGTGCGCAACATCATCACCTGTGCCGAGGCGATGAATTCGAGGGACGGGCGGTGGGTCTATACATCAGGTCTTGTGCTGGTGCGGCAAATGCCAGGATCGGCCAAGGGCGTCATGTTCATCACCATCGAGGACGAGACCGGGCCTGCCAATCTCGTCGTCTGGCCGACGCTGTTTGAAAAACGACGGCGGGTCGTTCTCGGGTCGTCGATGATGGCGATCAATGGCCGGATTCAGCGGGAAGGGGAGGTCGTCCATCTTGTCGCCCAGCAGCTGTTCGACCTCTCAGGCGATCTGCTCGGGCTTGCCGATCGTGATGAAGAGTTCAAGCTTCCGGCCGGTCGTGGTGATGAGTTTGCCAGAGGCGGAGGGCCTGATCCACGGGACAAGCCGAAGCCTGTTGTCGCCGCGCGCGACATGTTTGTGCCTGACCTTCATATCGATACATTGAAGGTGAAGAGCCGGAATTTTCACTAACAAAACCCAGCGCGATTGAACACTTCGCACGAGTGGCTGCGCGGTGATCGCCTGAGGCCGAAGCGAGGTCCTGCCGCTCTTGGCCTTCCTCCAGTGGCGCTTGACGCCGCCGATCGGCGCCCATGCCTGGGTGAAGATGCCGAGCTTGTTGTGCGCTCGGTCAGAGCCTTCTGGACGAAGAATGCAGTTCGACCTGGTGAGCCAACGGCCAGTCGTTCAGGCCACTTGCCGAACTCCATGTTTGCCAGCGCGATCACGAAATTGGGCGATATCAGCGGCAACTGCAGATCACATTTGTTCAAATAATGTTGCGATGCAATATGCTCCGCGGCTCTTCTTTTGCTCTCGTCTTGTCCTTTATTGTGCACGTGCGAACAGATCGCTTCTGCAACCCGCCGGACGACAGACATTCCTCCCAGTGTCCGGCCAGAAAGAGGATCCGAATATGGGTGATCTCCTGAAAGGCATCTCCAGTTTTCGCGGCGCCGTGTTCCCGACCCACTCGGCGCTCTACCGCAAACTCGCGCGCGAAGGCCAGCAGCCCCATGCGCTGATGATATCTTGCGCCGACAGCCGCGTGATGCCGGAAACGATAACGCAGTCCGGCCCCGGCGATCTCTTCGTCTGCCGCAATGCAGGCAATATCGTTCCACCCTTCTCGACCCTCAACGGCGGCGTCTCGTCCGCAATCGAATACGCCATCCTGGCCCTCGGCGTCAGTGACATTATCGTCTGCGGTCACTCCGATTGCGGGGCGATGAAAGGGCTGTGCCACCCACAAATGCTGGAACCAATGCCGAATGTCGCGGCCTGGCTGCGGCACAGCCACGCCGCTTATTCGATTGTTTGCCAGGCCTATCCCGACGATCTTTCCGACGCTGAGCGTGTACGTGCGGTAGCGATGGAAAATGTGGTCGTACAGATTGACCACCTGAAGACCCATCCATCAGTGGCGGCAAAGCTCGCGACCAGCGAAATCACACTCCACGGCTGGTTCTTCGATATCGAGACGGGTGAGGTCCAGGTCTATGACGGGGTTCTGGCCAGGTTTACGGAGGTACAGGAGAGGGAGCCGCTGCCGGTCGCCTTCACAGGACGAGGCCATCCGCATGTCATGCCGCGGATTGCCGCAGCGCTTGCAGGGGAGTAGTGCCATGACAAACACCGGCTCTGTTTCACGCGACCTCGCTTCGTCTCTCGTGGTTTTCCTTGTTGCTATTCCGCTCTGCCTGGGCATTGCAATCGCATCGGGGGTGCCCGCGGCCATGGGGCTGATCTCCGGTATCGTAGGAGGGCTGGTCGTGGGCGTGCTGGCAGGCTCACCTCTTCAGGTCTCCGGGCCTGCCGCCGGTCTTGCCGTGATCGTCTTCGGCTTCGTCGAACAGCATGGCATTGCCATGCTCGGTCCTGTGCTGCTCGTTGTCGGACTTCTGCAGATCGTGGCGGGTTTCCTGAGAATCGGCTCCTGGTTCAGAGCGATTTCTCCGGCGGTGGTTCATGGGATGCTGGCCGGCATCGGCATTTTGATCATCCTGGGACAGATCCATGTTCTCATGGGTGCCAAGCCCGCAGCAGGCGGCATAGAGAACGTCACCGCCATCGACGAGAGCGTCAGCCGGTTAACGGGCACCAATGTCACCAACGAGGCCGTCGCACTGTTGGTCGGCCTCATCGCTCTTCTTGCGATGGTGTGTTGGGAGAAATTCCGCCCGAAATCACTGTCGCTGGTCCCGGGAGCTCTTGTCGGTGTTGCTGCCGCTACAATCTTGACAATCACGCTTGAACTCCCGATCGCCCGCGTGGACGTGCCCGCCTCTCTAGTTGACAGCATATCCTTTCCGACGGCCGGGAATTTCGCCCAGCTTGTGCAGCCGGGCATTATTTTAATGACGTTGATGATTGCCGTCATTGCAAGCGCCGAAACGCTTCTTTCCGCGGCCGCCGTCGACCGAATGCACGATGGAGAACGTACCCGCTTCAACAAGGAACTATTCGCCCAAGGCGTCGGTAACGGCCTTTGTGGATTGCTCGGGGCATTGCCGATCACGGGTGTCATTGTTCGATCATCGGCCAATATCCAGGCTGGAGCTCGCACGCGCACCTCGGCAATATTACATGGCGTTTGGATCCTGGCGTTGGTGGCGCTTTTACCGGGCGTGTTGGGAATGGTGCCGTTGACGGCGCTTGCCGCCGTCCTGCTCGTCACTGGCTGGAGGCTGATCAGTCTCCACCATGTGCGTCACTTGTTCGAGCACCATGGTCTCGTACCGGTCGGAATATGGGCAGTGACGGTGGCCATGGTCGTCCTGCAGGATTTGCTGGTCGGCGTGGCGCTCGGCCTTGCGCTGTCGATTCTGGAAATTCTCCCCTATCTGCGTCGAAAGCTTGTGATCAGGCATGCTGAGGTCGATAACGAAATCCATGTCCGTTTGCGCGGAGCGGTCACCTGCAAAGACGTGCCGGCGCTACTCAGCACGTTCGAAGGGCTACCCGACGGCCGTAAAGTCAATATCATCGGCAAACACCTGTTTTACATTGATCACACCAGCGCTGAGACCATCAGCGAATGGCTTAGGCGCGAGACGAAATCCGGCCGAAACATCGAGATCCATCCGCCTCGGGCGGCACGGCATCCCCGCCTGAAGCCGCTATTTGCGCGGTTTTCTGCCGAAGTTGCATGACGTTTGCGGGAGGGCGATCCGTTGCCCTCCCTGTCTCATTGCGCTGAGCTGTAAAGTCAATTCGGTCGGATCGGTCTCTTCGACATGGACGACGTCTCCGAGACGCTCTTGGAAGTGAAGCGACGTGCTGCGACACTCGTCGCCGTGGCAAGGCCAGCAACCGCAAAAACGATTGTACCTTCATACCCTTCAATACAAAATCAGACCCTGGGCTGGCGCAATATCGTCGCTTCACGGCTTATCGTATGCACGGGCCTCTATTCTCGCGATATCGCTGACGACGCTGGCACATGTTGAGTGGGCACCGCTTGCCCAGATGCTCGATATCAATCCGTCCGTTCGTATCGGCTGCCGTAGCGAGGCCAGTCTCGACTAACGATGAGCCGTTGACGTTCGCCTGCCCACATACACGGTGCGCAGGAACTGTTGCGCGACGTTCACTGAACGTACGCACACGCGACGTACGAAGATCCGTATATCAACTTGACGGGTACGTCATTTTGACGTACACATAACCACACAGTTACACCCGAAGAGGAGGCGACTATGCTTGCTTTCAAAGACATGACTGCCGAAATCGATGAACCAAACGACGCACGTATGGGCTTCCGTACGAAGGCGCGCATCAAGACGGCAATTCAACGCGCTGCTGCGCTGTCCGGTGTAGACGACTCCGCTTTCACGATCAACGCTGCTTATCAAGCCGCCATGACGACGATCGCCGTCCATGAACGGACCTTTTTGCAGCCAGCCGATCACGCTGCGTTTTTTGCTGCACTGGACAACCCGCCAGAGCCGACAGATAGACTTAAGGCTGCTTTCAAGCGTCACAGCGAGACTGTCGTTTCAAAATAATGCCGCAAAACGAAGCGCCAAAGCCAATCATCGAGCCGCTCGATCCCCTAAAACATGATCGGGCGGCTTTTTCGTGCGGCATTGAGCAGGTCGACAATTTCTTTCAGAAGACCGCAAACAAGCTTCAGAAGAGCGACAATGTTCGTGTTTTCGTAATGACGCAGGACGCAGGCCCGGTGATGGGCTTCTACGCCATCAACAGCCACGCTGTTGATTATACGGAGCTTCCGAAAAGGTTCGCCCGCGACCGGCCGGGACATGGGTCAATTCCCGCGGCCTACATCTCAATGATCGGTCGCGACTTGAAATTCGCTGGCAGCGGATACGGCGGTGACCTGCTGATCGACTGCTTGACGCGAATAGCGCGTATCTCGGATGACATAGGTACGGCAATCGTCTTGCTCGATGTCCTGGATTGCGGTGATGCAGAGCGGACCGAGAGACGAGTAAAGCTTTACAAGGAATACGGCTTCCAGCCTCTGCCAACAAATGCGATGCGGATGTTCATCCCAATCGCGACGATCAAAAAGATGTTTGACTAAAACCCTGCCGCTCATGGAGTTCTCGGCGGGCCTGTCGTAAGGATTTCGTCATGAGTTTAGAAGGTGAGGTCTCGTCGACCAGGGGTGCAGCGAGACCGACTGCAGCCCAGCTAGGATCGCGAAATCCGGGCGTGCAAGAACCTCATCTTCGAAGACCCGATCAGCGGTAGGTTGAATTCCGGTCATGTCCCACGTCTCTCAAAGAGTTCCATAAATCGCCGTTATCCCACTTGAACCCATGATCAGGTCTGCGGGTCGCATTCATTCAAGGCGCTCGACTGGGCGTACGCTTATTTAAGAGCGCTTACCTTAGCTGCTTCGTTATTTAAGCGAAGGCCCACTTGCTTAAATAGTAGCTGAAAATCATAATCGGCCTATGTCTGATTCCGAGCTAAATCAGCGGTTCGGCCGCTTTGTCGAAACAGCAGTTGCTGGCGAAACCGTGCGGGCATTCGTACCTCCGCCATTGCCGCCTATGCCTGCCATTGATGTGCTTTCACTTCTGGAGCGTCTTAGCTTGGCGGAGCGAGCTCTCGGACGGCTAGATGGTATCACGATGCTGCTCCCTCGTCAGGAGCTCTTTCTTTACATGTATGTCAGGAAGGAAGCTGTTCTTTCCTCGCAGATCGAAGGAACACAGTCAACGCTCTCCGATCTTCTGCGTTTTGAGACGGAAGCGCAGGCGGGACAACCTATCGATGATATCCGCGAAGTTTCGAACTACGTCGATGCCATGATGTATGGTTTGGAACGACTGGAATCTCTGCCAATGTCCCTACGCCTGATCCGTGAAATGCACGCGCGATTGCTGCAAAGTGGGCGCGGCGGTACCAAGAATCCCGGCGAATTCCGGCGCTCGCAGAATTGGATCGGGGGGACACGACCTGGCAATGCGCTCTTCGTGCCGCCACCTGTCACGGAGATGGACACCTGCTTGGATGCGCTCGAAGGTTTCATGCATGAAGATCGGTCGCGGCTGCCTGCACTCATCAAGGCCGGCCTTCTGCACGTCCAGTTCGAAACGATCCATCCATTCCTGGATGGCAACGGTCGTATCGGCCGCTTGCTAGTCACGCTCTACCTTTGCATGAATGGGGTTCTGCGTAAGCCACTACTGTATCTAAGTCTTTACCTGAAGACCCATCGAACGGAATACTATCGACTGCTCCAGGAGGTCCGCGAACACGGCAGTTGGGAAGGTTGGCTCGACTTCTTCCTTGCCGGCGTCGCCGACACCGCAAACCAGGCTTTTGACGCCGCCACTCGGATCGTCGAGGTGTTCAAGGAAGACCGCGAGCGCATCACAACTGACAGCGACCGAGCCGGTTCAGCGCTTCGCATCCATGATCTTTTTCAGCAAAATCCGTTCCTGACGGCAAATCAGCTTGTTCAAAAGACGGGCCTATCGGCCCCTACCGTCAATGCGGCACTCACCGATCTGGAGCGGTTCGGCATAGTTGAGGAGGTGACCGGCCGCAAGCGTGGTCGCGTTTTCAGCTATAGACGGTATCTCGCGATCCTTAGTGAAGGCACCGATCCTCTTCCCGCAGCAGTTTGAAAACCAACCAATTCACCGGTCTGCGGTTCGAGTCCCATCAAGGCGGTCACTTAGTTGATGTCAATGGCTTGTCACAGCTAATCGACCGCTGCTCGAGGGATTCGAAGAGGAGCGGGAATGTTATCGCCAGAGGTTGGCGGAGTACCCGCGGCGGCTTTCCTCCTACCAGTCGCGGCAGGCTGACAACTTTGCCTTTGCTGACGACCCGGCTGAGAAGCGTGGGAAGTTTGCGTGAGGTGGAGGAGGCCCTGGCGAAATCCGCCTGTGATGACACTGAGGCGCAGAGTATTGCTGCCTGATTCACTTTTGCTGACGGAACGCCTCGGCCAGCTCGCCTATGTTTCGGTTGCGAGATTCAGCCGGTAGCGCGTCGCCTTGCGCTCGCCGGTGCGCAGCAGTGCGCCCTTCTCGACCAGGTCGGCTAGATCGCGGGTTATAGTCGAGGGCGGAGCGCCTGTGATCGTGGCGTAGTTGCCGGCGCTCAAACCCCCGGTGAAACCTTCAGGACCCTCGGCGAGCATGCGAAGAAGGACCTTCTCCTGTCGCTGGTTCAGCGCGCCACGCAACCTATCCATAAGCCGTGTCTTTTCGATCAGGAAGCGGACCAATTCGTCCGCGGAATACTGGGCTTCGAGCGCCCGATCCGCGAACCATGAGAGCCAGTCATCGATAACGAGCGTGGAGCTCGCCGCCTCCAGCATCGCGTAATAGTCCCTGCGGTGTTTCAGCAGCGATTTCGATAATGCGCTGAAAGTCGGAGTCGAGATCGCTCGTGCAAGTGCGCTTTCGGCGATCGCACGGCCGATACGGCCGTTGCCGTCCTCGAAAGGGTGGATGCTCTCGAACCACAGATGCGCGATGCCGGCGCGGGTGACGGCAGCAAGCGGGTGCGCCCCTTCCGGAGAGGTGTGTTCAAGCCATTCGAGAAGCCGGCTCATCTCGACTGCCAAGCGCTCGGATGGAGGTGCTTCGAAGTGTATGCGCTGGCGGCCGAAAGCGCCGGAGACGATCTGCATCGGTTCGTCATGACGGCGATAGCTGCCGATGTCGGCGATGTCCCGGCGGCCATTCATCACCATCCGGTGCCATTCGAACAGCCGCTCCTCGGTGATGGGGTCAAGTGGGTGGCGGTAGAGATCTGCCATCATCTCTGCAATGCCTGCCTCTGCCGGACTGCTGCGGAGAGGTGCCGCAGACAGTCCGAGTTGCCGCCGAAGGGACGATTGAACGCTGTCACGGTCGAGGACTTCCCCCTCGATGGCTGATGTGCTCAAAGCATCGGAGCTGAGAAGCTCGATCACGACGTCCTCGCGATCGTTCTTCCCGAGATGGCGCATGGTGCCGACCGCGATAGCTGCATTCTCCATGGATGCCAGCTCCCTCTCCCGCAGAAGCTCAGGGTTCCACTCGAACTTCGGCCACCCCGCCAATTCCCAATTCCACGCCATGGGCGATAAACTCCATATTTATCGCCCACAATGCCGCAATAATCTGAGCGATAAAAGCAATTTTTTTCGCTCATCCCGCCGAGGGCTGTTAATCGGCGTCCAAAATTGGCTCTGACGCAGTTTTGGTGGTGATGGATTTTATCCCGTGCCGATGACGCGGGCCTGGAGGAGGTCAATCTTTCCGCGGCCATACATCTGGCGTTTCACAAATTTGAGCTTGGTGATCTGCCCTTCGGTCTGGCCATTCGACCATGGCGACGTGATCGCGGCGCTGACGGCTGCACGGTCCTTGACGACGCCGTTCGCGAAGGACGCGACCAAGCCTGTTCGACAACGCGATGGTGCGCATCCGGCCGCTCCCCGGCAAACTGCACCTCGTCGAACGGCTCATTCAGGAGCGTCCGGAATTTGTCGAATGCGACAAGATCACCGGCGATGATCCATTCCTTGCTCGTCTGGTAGTCCATACGATCGAGCAGATGGACGACGTCCTCGAAGCGCTCTCAGAACACGCCGTCACCAGCACGGCCGTCATCAAGGGAACGTCCGTCAAACGACGCTTGCCGCCCCTGTAGCAAAAATCAGGATTTCTGCGAAAGCCGGGCAGACGGCATTTCGCCCGGCTTCGGGGCCTTGGGACCCGCACGGGAGTATCATTCGATTCAGCCGCGAAGCCTTCTGTGGGTATCGCGGCCGGTCTGAGCGGCCTGAAGCGGAAGCCTAGTCTTACTTTTGTTCAGATAGTCCCTTGGCGTGCAGCCCATCACGCGCTTGAACGCGCTGGTGAAGGCACTCTCGGATGCATAGCCGAGCGCGGGTGCGATCGCCGAAACCGATCGTCCAACCTCCAGTTCCTCGCCGGCCAGAAGCATCCTCCAGCGGGTCAGGTATTCCAAAGGTGTTTCACCGGCCGCTTCCCTGAACCGCTGCGCGAAGACCGATCGCGACATTCCGGCCTCTGCAGCAAGTTCCTGCAAGGTCCAGCGCTCCGCAGGATTGGCATGCATTGCCGATATCGCCGCGCACAGACGGGTGTCAGTTAGTGCTGCAAACCAGCCGGGCTCATGAACACCTTCCAGCAGATGGAGGCGCAGCGCTTGAACCAGCATCATGTGGGCCAGCTGTTGCGCAATCAACGCGCCGCCAGGCTGACCATCGCGAAGTTCCTCACGCATCCTCGCCACTGACCAGCGCAATGCCGCCTGATCCACATCCTTTCGAATATGCACAATCGGTGGCATCATCTTCAGAAGCATGCCTGCGTGCCGTCCCGCCACGGTAAAGCGACTCCCCACGAGGAGCAGGTCACGGCCATCATTCAGCGTGACGGTGCCACCTGGCAGGGCGGGAGGGAACACGGCCTTCGAATCCATCGGCGAGAGCGTCAAATCGCTGGCAAGGCGAAACGGACGTCCACTTGGGAGGACGAAGCAATCTCCAGCTTCAAGCCTGACCCGCTCACCGATCCCGTCCACCGCCAGCCAACATCCGCCAGCCTCGACAGCGTAGCATTTGATCACGTCGTCCTTGAGCGCAAAATGAAGCGACCACTCGCCGCCGGCCCTGAAACCGGACGACACATAGCTGCGCGTTCTGAGTAGCGACAAGACTTCAGAAAGTGGATCCATACGAATTCCGGACGATCGCGACGATATCGCGGACGGTAGGGCATGGATCGTGCTGCATCAAGCCTCTACGTTTGCATCGACTAGGACAGAAACATCTGTTGCCGATGGAGCGTAATATGTTTCCTATGACTCATTTGAGGCATACTGCAGCCGTCGTCCTTGCCAGCGGACTAGCAGGCAGCGCGCTCGCGCATCATGGGATTACCGGCCGCTACGATGCCTCCAGGCCAATACTCATTTCCGGCATCGTCACGGCAACGACCTTCTCGCCGCCGCACCCCGTTCTTTCCGTCCGTGTCGAGCAAGCAAAGGTCGCTGACGGGCAACTCGGCCGTCCGGACGAGTATTTTGGACCGGTATCAGCTCGTCCCGAGGACCTCGGACAGGTCCGTGAGGTCGAACTTTCTCCGGTCCGCATGTTCTACGACCTCGAAGCTAAGGTAAAGCCCGGTGATCGCGTCACACTGGTTGCGCTTCGCAACTGCCTGCCCCCGCATCAGTTGCGCAGCACCTGGATACGGCTGAGGGACGGGGAGATGCTATCCTACTCCAGAGACTGGGCGCCGGGAGTGGACGGATGCTAGCCTTGATGTTTCAAGAGATCGAGAACCTTGGCGTTGTTCGGCTGATCGTTGCGGTGCCGTGGGTCTATCCTGTGGTTTCGGCCTTGCACATCATCGGCATAGGGACCCTGCTGGGCTCGATCGTCGCGGTCGACCTGCGGCTGTTGCGGATTCTTGGCCCGCAATTCGATGCGGCCTTGCCGGCGCTGGTGAGGATGGCGCTCTGCGGCTTTGCTTTGGCAGCGACGACCGGGCTGTTGCTGCTATCGGTGCGGATTGCGAACTACGCGGAAAATCCGGTTTTCCTCATCAAGATGATGATCATTGCGGCAGCCGGCGGCAACGCGCTGCTTCTGCGGCAGGCGGGGCTGGGCGTTAATCTCGCGGTCCTGGTTGGAAGGCGAGCCGCGCGATTCTAAGGTGCCGTATCGCTGTGTTTCTGGGTCAGCGCCGTCTTCGCCGGCCGCTGGATTGCCTTCAGTTAAAGGAAGATTGCTATGCGTATCTTGGTGACCGGCGCAGCAGGTTTTGTCGGCTCGGCTGTGGTGAAGGATCTGGTCGATGCCGGACATCGGGTAATCGGACTAGTCCGGTCCGCCGCCGCGGCCGGAATGCTGGCGACCCTCGGGGCGGAAGCCTATGCGGCCGATCTGCGCGAGCGAGACAGCCTGCGGGCGGCGCTGGCTCGGGCTGACGGCGTTATACATACCGCCTTCAATCACGACTTTTCGCAGTTCCGCGCGAACTGCGAAGCCGATCGCGATGTCATCGAATTTCTCGGTGGAGAACTTACCGGCTCGGATAGGCCACTCATCGTCACGTCGGCAATCGGCGTCTTGCCCAAGCACGGGCTCGTTACGGAAGCCACGGACGCTGTTCCTCTGTCCGACGCAGCCGCCAATCCGCGCGCTGCTTCGGAAATTGCCGCCGATGCGGTGGCCGAGCTGGGGGTGCCGGTCTCGATCGTCCGTCTGCCGCCGAGTGTTCATGGCGAAGGGGATCGTGCGTTCGTGCCAACTCTCATCGATATCGCACGGGCAAAGGGATTTTCGGCCTATGTCGGCAACGGCGAGAACCGGTGGCCCGCCGTCCATCGCTGCGACGCGGCCCGGCTCTATCGATTGGCGGCCGAGAGGGCGTCGACCCATGCGCGCTTCCACGCAGTTGCCGAGCAAGGCATTCCCTTGCGGAATATCGCGACCGCAATCGGCACCGGTCTGGACCTTCCGGTCGCACCGATCGACGCAGAAGCCGCGCTTAACCATTTCGGCTGGTTCAATCACTTCGCGGCGATGGACATCCGTGCATCCAGTGCCGAAACGCGCCGCAATCTGGGCTGGTCGCCAGGCGGCTCCACGCTTTTGGAAGATCTCGCTGCAGGGGTTTATTTTGGCGGGAGTTAGCCCGCGCCGATCGGTGCTGCCAAATCAGATAGCGCCGACGGGAGGATTCAATCGGTTGTCCTACGGGCTCTTATCCCAACACGTCACCTGCTCAGAGGAAAGAACCGTCCGAGCAATGCAGATTCTGCCGCAACACTTCCAATCGAGAGGAGCAACAATGTGCAATGATCCTGACGTCGCGCCGGAGATCCCGGACAACCAACTCCTCGTATCACGGCGAGATGCGATGATCGCAAGCGTCGCGGTTGTCGCCGCCAGCCATTTCGCAGACTCCGCTCGCGCTCAAAGCGGGCCTCGCCAAGCTGCTTTGCCCGTCTCTGCGGATCAGGCGCTCATAATTCGCACGTCGGTTAACGGCCAAACGGTGGAGCTTACGGTTGATGCGAGGACCTCCCTTCTCGACTTGCTTCGCGAACGGCTTGCGCTGACGGGGGCAAAGAAGGGCTGCGACCACGGGCAGTGCGGTGCGTGCACTGTTCACATAGACGGCCGCCGTGTCGCCTCCTGCTTGACGCTGGCAGCCAAAGTCGATGGCCGGGAAGTGCTCACAATCGAGGGCCTTGCCGAAGGCGACACGCTACACCCGATGCAGCAGGCGTTCATCGATCACGATGCGCTTCAATGCGGCTACTGCACGCCTGGTCAGATCATGGCTGCGGTGGCGTGCGTCGCCGAGGGCAACGCTACGTCACGCGAACGAATCCGTGAATATATGAGCGGCAACATTTGTCGCTGCGGCGCCTATGTCGGCATCGTCGCTGCCATTGAAGATGCTGCTGCCAAGATGGGAAGGGGCTGAAAAATGCGCCCATTCACCTACATCCGTCCGGCAACACCTCAAGAAGCAGTCGGTGCTTTCGCCGAAGCCGGCGAAGGTGCACGCTTCATTGCCGGCGGCACCACGCTTTACGATCTTATGAAGCTTATGATCGAGCGGCCGAACTATCTGATCGACGTGACCGCTGTCCAGGGGCTGGACCGGATCGAAACGGTCGGCGATAGGCTTCGCTTTGGGGCGAACGCAGCGATGAGCGCCGTTGCAGAGGATCCCGTCGTCGGGCGCGACTATCCGGTTCTGTCGGAGGCTCTGGCGAAGGCGGCCTCCCAGCAGCTTCGCAATATGGCGACCGTCGGCGGCAATCTCCTCCAGCGTACGCGCTGCATGTACTTCCGCAACGGTGGGGGTGGGATTTATCCCTGCAACAAGCGCGAAGCGGGCAGTGGCTGTGCTGCTATCGGAGGGCTCGATCGCGGCCAAGCGGTTCTCGGAACCAGCCAGGCCTGCACCGCCGTCTCGCCGGGGGACTGGCCGGTGGCCCTTGTCGCGATGGATGCCTCCATCGAGCTTTTGGGACCGGCTGGTTCACGTTCGCTGCCCGTCGGCGATCTCTATCGATTGCCGGGCGATACCCCGCATCTTGAATTTACCCTCGGGCCCGGCGAGATGATAACTGCAATCACGGTGCCGAAGACGCCGGCCGGCCGCCTGTCGACCTACCATAAGATCAGGGATCGGGAATCCTACGCCTTCGCGCTCACTTCAGCTGCGGTAGCGCTGGAGATGAGCGGTGATCGGGTGGAGGGGGCGCGGATCGCGCTTGGCGGCGTGGCAACGCGGCCGTGGCGCACATCCGAGGCCGAAGAGGTTCTGATCGGCCATCGGCTCACGCCGGAACTCGCGCTCGCTGCCGGCCAAGCCGCCTTCCGTGATGCGCGACCCGGGCGGCATAACAGCTTCAAGACAGAGCTCGGCGCCCGCACCATTGCTGATGCCCTTATCATTGCCGCCGGAAGAGGTCGCACATGAGTACCACCGCTTTTCCCGATCGCGCCCGCGTCGATGCTCTTGCCAAAGTGCGGGGAGAGGCAAGATTTGCGGCCGACCTGGTGCTTCCCCGAACGCTTTACGCGATGACTGTCCCGGCCACCATCGCCAAAGGCAGCTTATCCTCGCTGCCCGTTGATGCGGCGCTCCGCGTGCCGGGCGTCGTCCGTGTCCTAACCCCTGAAGATTTTCCGGCACCTCCGCCGTTCAGCGAAGATGGTCCCCCGCCGCCGCCTCCGACCCTGGAAACAACCATCGCCTACCGCGGCCAGCCGGTCGCGTTGGTCATCGCTGAAACGCTGGAAGCTGCGATTGAAGGCGCTGAGGTAATCCGCCCGACCTACGTGGCGGAGGCGTTTGCCTGCGTGATGGAAAGCGCCGGCGCGCGGCGTCAGCCTGCGGATGAAGTCGCATTCGGGGACGCTCCAGCAGCCCTTTCCGGTGCGGCGGCGACGGTAGAGTCGACTTACAATTCTCCCACGCAGCATCACAACCCTCTTGAGCTCATCGCGACGGTTGCACTCTGGGAAGATGGCGCGTTGTTGATCCACGAATCGACCCAGGCCAGTTCACTCGTCAAAGGTGCCGTCGCAGGGGCATTGCGGCTGGATCCAGCCCTCGTCCATGTGCGCGGCGCAACTACGGGCGGCAGTTTTGGGCAAAAGGCCGTGCAACGGCAGACAGCGCTTGTTGCGCGTGCCGCGATTCTGACGGGCCGGCCGGTCAAGCTCGTGCAGCCGCGGGCCCAGATATTTCATACCGCCACCTACCGGGCTCGTACGCGGCATCAGATCCGCATAGGTGCGGACGTGGACGGAACGATTGTCGGTGTGCAGCATCACGTCGAACAGGAGCAGTCGCCAAACGGATATTTCGCTGTCCCCGAATATCACCGGGACGTAATCCGGATGTATGGCATTCGAAACTATCTGGGGACCGGCGCCGATATCCGGCTTGATCGCCAGGATTCAGGCTACATGCGCGGCACGCATCCCCAGCCTGCATTCTTCGCGTTCGAAAGTGCAATCGACGAACTTGCCCATAAGACGAACCGCGATCCGGTCGAATTTCGGTTGGCGAATGACACACGCGTTGATCCGCAGAATGGCCATCCCCTGTCCTCGAGGTTCTTGAACGAATGCTTGAAGGAAGGTGCGCGGCGCTTCGGTTGGTCGCGGCGCTCGCCGGTGCCGGGGTCGATGACCGCGGCTGACGGCAGCCTGATCGGATGGGGCATGGCCTGCGGTATCTACCAGTCGGCGACGACACCGGCGATCGCGACGCTCAGGATCGACGCGCGCGGCCATACCCGCTTTGCCATCTCCGGTCACGAAATGGGCCAGGGCATGCGGACGGCCATCGCGTCGGTGCTGCTTCAGGACCTGGATATCGACCCCGAAAGGCTGGAAATCGCGCTCGGTGACACGAGGGCAGCGCCACAGCACATGACCGCCGGATCCTGGGGCACCAATAGCGTCGTGCCGGCGGCCATGCAGGCGGCGCAGCGGATGCGGGCTGCCGTCGCGGACCTGCTGGACGGCCGGCAGATCTCGGGAAACCTTCACCGGAAGCTCGCAAGCATCCGCCGTCCCTTCCTGCAGGTTGAGGTGACGACCGTGGGACCGGGCCAGGATCAGGCCGCGCTGGAGACCTTGCGTCAGGGCGGCTTTGCCGTCGCCGAATCTGTTTATCCGGAATTCTCGACCTTCAGCTACAGCGCCCATTTTCTGGAGGTGCGCATCGAGCCGCGCACCCGGCGCATTCGGGTGCCGCGCGTGGTGAGCATCGCCGACTGCGGCCGGGTTATAAGCCCGCGTACCGCGCGGAGCCAGGTGTACGGCGGTGTGATCTGGGGCTTGAGCCACGCCTTGCGCGAAGCGACTGAGATCGACCCGCGCTACGGCGGCTACCTCAATGAAGACCTGGCCGATTATATCGTGCCCGTGAATGCCGACATCGGCGAGATTGAGATCGGCCTGATCGACCAGCCGGACCCCCTCTCAAATCCTGCCGGGGTCAAGGGACTGGGCCAGGTCTCGATGGTGGGCATTTCGGCGGCCGTCGCCAACGCCGTCTTCCATGCGACGGGCAGACGAATACGCGAGTTGCCGATCCGCATCGAACATCTGCTTTAGGGAGAACCTCATGACCACCACACCGTTCAAGGACCGGGCGAGAATTGACGCTGTTGACAAGGTTCGGGGCGCAACGGCCTATGCCGCCGACATTCCCGTGCCGGGAATGCTGTACGCAATGCTCGTACCATCGTTGGTGGCCAAAGGCCGTATCGCGACCCTCCACGTCGAAGACGCCGTCAGTGTGCCGGGCGTGGTGCGTATACTGACGCCAGATGATTTTCCGCCGCCACCGGAGCCGGTGCGCTTCCCCAACGCTGACGCGCCTCCGACCCTTCATCGAGACATCGCCTTCCGTGGCCAGCCGATCGCGCTGGTTGTCGCCGAGACGTTGGAGGCGGCGACGGAGGGAGCTGAGCGCGTGGCGGCGACATTCGAGACACAGCCGTTTGCGGCCACCAAGCGCAGCGCGCTCGCAGTCCGCGAGGAGGCGCGGCCAACCGCTTTCGGCGATGCTGAAGCCGCTCTGGCGCAAGCTACCATGACGGTGGATGTCGAATACGAATCACCAGCCCAGCATCACAATCCGATCGAGCTGATTTCGACGACCGCTGTCTGGACGGATGGCCGGCTGACCATCTATGAAGGGACCCAGTTCGCCAGTGGGATCAAGGAGGTTGTTGCGCGGATCCTGCGGATCGACCCGGGTATTGTCGACGTTAAAAGCCCGTCGGTCGGCGGAGCATTCGGTCAAAAGGGCTGGGTACAGCAGCAAACGGCCATCATCGCCCGGGCAGCAATGTTGCTCGGACGGCCAGTCAAGCTGGTCACCCCGCGGGGGCAGATATTTCACCTTGCCAAGTTCCGGCCGAACAGCACGCACCGCATCAGGCTTGGAGCCGATGCTGCGGGAAAAATGACGGGCGTACATTATGTCGCCGATCAGCAGCAGTCCCGCCGAGGTACCTTTCCGCCCGATTATCATGCTGGCCCCACACGCTTGTACGGCATTCGAAACTATTATGGCGGCGGCGTGGACTACAGGATCGACACCCAACCTCCCGGGCATATGCGCGCACCACACGAGCATCCGGCGTGCTTCGCCTTTGAATGCGCAGTTGACGAATTGGCGTATGGCCTTGGCGCGGACCCGGTCGATTTTCGCATCGCCAACGATACCCGCGTCGATCCCCAGAACGGCCGGCCACTGTCGTCCCGTCATCTCAATGAATGCCTCAGCCGCGGCGCCCAACGTTTTGGCTGGTCGAAACGCACGCCCAAGCCCGGATCCATGCGGGCGGCGGACGGCTCGCTGGTCGGCTGGGGTGTTGCGAGCGGCATCTATCCCGCCCTGGTCACCGCAACCGTGGCGACGCTTCGCATCAGCGCAGACGGTACGACACGTTTCGCGACAACGCATCACGAATTCGGCCAGGGTATCAAGACTGCGATTGGTGCCGTACTGCTCGACGGTCTGGAGATAGACGCGGCAAAGCTCGACATTGTCCTTGGCGACACCACCGTTGCTCCCCAGCAGATCACTGCCGGGTCCTGGGGAACATTCAGCGTGGTGCCGACTGCAGCACTCGCTGTCGAGCGGATGCGCGCCGCGATATCCGAACTGCTCGCAGGCAGGCAGTTTTCCGGAACCATTCATCAGCAGCTCGCCGCCATACGCCGCCCGTTTTTAACTGTTGACGTTTCGCTGCTCGGACCCGGTCAGGATGCTGCAGCACTGGAACGGTTGCGCAGGGGGCAATATGCGATCGCCGGTCCGACCTTTCCCGAATTTACAGCAATGAGCTACATTGCCCATTTTGTTGAGGTCCAGGTCGAGCCGACCACCCGGCGCATCAGGTTGCCGCGCGTGGTGAGTTTCGCCGATTGCGGGCGCGTGGTCAGCCCGCGCACTGCGGTCAGTCAGGTGCGTGGTGGCGTCGTGTGGGCCTTCGGCGCAGCACTTCGTGAGGCAACCGAAGTCGATCCGCGCTTCGGCGGTTTCCTTAACAATGATCTGGTGGATTACGTGGTGCCGGTGAACGCCGATATTGGGGAGATCGAGGTCGACTTCATCAATGAACCCGACCCGGTGGCAAATAGCGTAGGGGTGAAGGGACTGGGCGAGGTGGCGATGGTCGGCGCATCGGCAGCTATCGTGAATGCAATCTTTCATGCAACCGGCAAGCGGCTGCGAAAATTGCCGGTTCGGATCGAGCATCTCCTGCAGGTTCCGATTCCATAGAGGTGGCAATAATCAAGTGGGGTCGCGGCACCAAACGTGAAGCGGCAGCGACTGTCATATTTTTATCTAGCTCGCGTCGAAAGTGGTTGGCCCGGCCCCTTGTGCGGATAGCCGCCATCCAAACTCCAGCAATCGCCTCCTTCAGAAGCTACGGCAATCTGCCAGCTTCGATGCCTCCAGTCACATGACATGTTCGCTGTCCCGGTGTCTGTCGTGCACGCCAATGCGCCTTTGCGGCGCCTACGAGCGCATATTTAGGCGAGGGCTGGCATATCCCAAGGAGGGGGCTGCTCAACCGCCCCAAGCTGCGACGGGGATAATTCTGCTCAGACCGGAGAGGGGCCGCCGCGGAAGTATTTGCGACCTTGCCGCGGACGGTGCCTTAAATGAACTGCGAGCTGTTAGTCCGGACGGTTGGCGCCCTCATAACAGTCGCCGCTGTCGAACGGGCGACGATCATCGCGGGTGGTCTCGCCAAACACCGACTGCGCGCTCAGGCTCCCGCAAACGTATGTCAAATCTAACGAAACAGGTTGATTTATACGCCTCTATCCGCTCGGCGAGCCCGTACGGTATCATCGGCATGGAGCACTCTGGCAGTAAAACGGCAAAGCGACTCACGGAGCCATAGGCGTTGATCATGGCCGCGAATGCAGTCGCCGGGTCGAAGGCCATAAGCTTCGCCTCGGCTCGTTGCTATGGGGATGGGGCCACCAAAGGCGTCTAGGTTCCGGAAACGGTCTTCGGTGGCTTGGAGATCGCTGGCTGATGGGGTATCCAGCGATCTCCTTTCCGGATCTTCGAGACCGGGCAGTGGTCCTCTGATCCGATCTCGATTGCATTCAGCCTGCGCCGTCGGGGACGGCGCTTGGCAGCTTCGGCGGCACGGGCAAGCCGGTTGCTCTCCCTTAGCCTAGGCCGCCGTTCGCGAATAGATTCTGACCATCGATCCAGGCACCTTCCTGAGAGCAAAGAAGAGCAATCACGCTGGCGATGTCATCCGGCAGTCCCAGGCGACCGAGCGGCGTCTGCTCGGGAATTCCTCGGAGTGCTTCTTCTCCGTGTTGACGGAGGAGTTGCGTGTCGACTGCGCCGGGAGCTACAGAGTTGACCGAGATGTTGCGGCCGGCTAGTTCCTTCGCGAGGACGCTGGAAAAGAGCACCTGGACGCTTTTTGTGGCCGCATACGCGCCAGTTGCCGGGGGCGGCGTCTTTATGATGCTCGAACTGAGGCTGATGATCCGGCCGCCGTCACGCGTACGCCGCGCCGCCTCGCGCAGAACGTTGAAGCTGCCTTTTACGTTGGTGGCCATCATTCGATCGAATGCCACGTCGGTCATTTGACCAAAGGGGCCGACATTCATGATCCCGGCATTGTTCACCACCACATCAACCCCGCCGAAGGCTTCGTCATTGGCATCAAAGAGCGCCTTGACCGCCGCGGGATCAGCCACGTCCGCTTGGCGAACGATGGCGCGACCGCCAGCCGCCTCGATGTCGGCCACGACCTGGCCGGCCAGATCGCGGTTGGTGAGATAGTTCACGGTCACGGCGTAGCCGTCCTGCGCCAGACGCTTAGCGGTAGCGGCGCCGATGCCCCGCGACGATCCGGTCACAACCGCAGCCCGACCGGCGCCAGGCAGGGTGCCGGTGCCGGCGGTGGACGTCTGCGCCGAGGCCGCGCTCGTCAGGGCGAGAGCCGCCGGCGCCGCGGCGGCGAGGGCCATGAACGTGCGGCGGGAGCTATCAGTATCGGACATTTCAAAAGTCTCCTTTGTTGAGGCTGTTACAAGACTTGCTCGGCAAGGCTGCGCTGACGTCTCGCACGGTGCGCGCCACGCCCGGTTATCTGCGTGGGCGGAAATACCGTTAATGTTGTGGAAGCGGCGACGCTTTGACTTGCGTTCAGCAGGGCGAATGAGACTGGCCTGCTTCCCTGGACGCCGGTGATTTACCTATTTGAACATCTATTGACCGCAAGGGAGTCTCTGTCATGCTCGGCGCGCTCCTCGCTTGTTTGGCACCTTCAAGCTAGATGGAGTGCACCGTGAACAGAATGCCCGAACTCTCAAGAAACTTGCCTATTCCTACAAGTGAGGATTCCTTGCCGGATATGGATTGCGTGTTGCATTGGCCTCGCAACAAACCGGAGGCTTGCGTGTCGTCGTCGCTTCTTGCCGCGGTTACCGGCTATATCGAGGGTCAGGGTGGCGGTGAGGGCCTGTTTCCGACCCCGATCGACGGCTTCAACATTGTCCGTTCTTGTCAGGCAATGATGATGCCGATGCGGGCGATCTACAGACCATCTCTCTGCGTCGTGATCCAGGGAGGAAAAGAGATCCTCTTTGGTGACGACATGCTGTCCTACGGCGCGATGGAGTGTCTTGTCGTAAGCGTGGAACTGCCGGCCAGCGGGCGGATCGTTGAGGCGAGCCCCGACGCGCCCTACATCGGGGTCACCATAGATCTCGACGTGACTGTGATGCGCGAGGTGGTTGAACAATTGGATGAGCCGCCTGTCCCACCTGTCAGCCACGGCCCCTGCATGTTCGTGAGCCGTCGATGTACCTCTGGCGGATTGCATCCAGCGTCTTGTCAGGCTGTCCGAGACGCCGAAAGCGATCCCGATCCTCTACCCCTCCATCGTACGCGAGATCTGCTTCTGGCTTCTGAACAGCCCGCATGGAGGCGAACTCTACAGGTTGGCGTTACCCGAATCGAATATCGAGCGGGTCGTGAAAGCCATCTCCATGCTGCACACGAACTTCGCCCAGACGCTGCATGTGGAGCATCTGGCCGAGGTCGCGCGAATGAGCCCGTCGTCGTTCCATCAGCACTTCAAGGCGCTCACCTCGATGACGCCGCTCCAGTTCCAAAAGCAGCTGCGCCTTCTCGAGGCAAGGCGACTGATGGTGGTTGAAGCTGCAAGCGTAGCAGAGGCTGCCTATCAGGTCGGCTACGAGAGCGCTTCGCAATTCAGCCGCGAATACTGCCGGATGTTTGGCGCTGCGCCGAAGCGTGACGCGATGAACCAGCAGCGCTTGAATAGCGAATATGCCAGCCGCACAGTTCGTACTGCGTAAATCGCGCGCCGGGAAGGCGGCTTTTTACAGTCTTCGATAAGAGCGGCCTTCTCGAAAAGAAACAGTGTTCTGACGGACGTGCGGAGATCCCCGTTAGACAACGTCCCGTCGCGATGAGTTAATGAAGTCTCAAGTGTCCGAAGCGGCGAGGGGAGCGGTTGCCGGCCAGTTCGATGATGGCCCCAGATGTCAATCCTAAGCTACTTGATCTGCTGAAATGTCACGGCGCCAAAGCGACCTTCTTCAAAACGGCGGCGAACATCCAGGCGTATCCTAACCCGACAAGGCGCATCTCCGCAGAAGGCATGCGCTCCGCCCCCACGTGATCCCTAGGTGCTGGCGCGTGCGAGGGTGGATGGCTGTCTGTTTCTGGACCTGGCAGCGACCGACACTGACCGCCAGCGGCGGTTTCGGGGTGGCGGTCACGCGCAAGTCACGGGGTATGCTCGAGGCCACCGCTGCTGGAGATCCGGTATATAAGAGAATAGGTCTCCGCCAGAACTCGCTACTTCAGCTGTTTTCCCGACCGCCCGGCTAACGAATATATAGCGCGCAGACCGGAATCTCGGCAACATCCGGGCGTGGCGAAGGTGGTAGGTGCGGGCGGATGCGAACCCGCCCGCACCTACGGAGTTATCGGCTTCTTCCCGCCCGTCTTTTCTTAACTACCATCTCTGGTTACGGACGTATTCGAGCAAAGCCCGCACGGCTGCGCTCGTATGCCGCCGGCTCGGATAATACAGATACCAGCTCGGCAGTTTCTTTTTCCAGTCACTGAGCAGCTCGATAGTTCTGCCTTGTTCGATATCATCGCGGACGTAATCCTCGAACAGGTGAGCAATTCCCGATCCCGCGAGCGCGGCTTGCCGCTCTTGTTGCGCTGAACTCAGCGTCAACCGACCGTTCGGGGTGATTTCCACTTCTTCGCCGTCTCTTTCAAATTTCCACGTCACCATGGTTCCGCCGGGGAAGCGGCGACGAATGCAGTCGTGCTGCAAGAGATCGCGCGGCGAGCCAGGGCGACCGCGCCTGCGAATATAATCGGGCGAGGCCACGATCGCATATTGCAAGGCGGGACCGAGGGGCATGGCAATCATGTCCTGGGCGAGCTGGTTCCCGAAGCGCACGCCGGCGTCGAAACCCTGCTCCACGATATCGATGATCGCAGCATCGCTGACGATCTCGACGTTGACATCGGGATAGATTTTCATGAACTCGAAGGCCAGGGGGCAGAGAACATGGTCGGCGGCCGGACCTGGTGCATTGATCCGCACGGTGCCGGATGGGCGCTCGCGAAGCTGATTGAGATCGTCGATCGCTGCTCTGATGTCGTGAAGCGCCGGCCTTAGCCGTTCGAGAAGCTGCTCGCCTGCTTCCGTCGGCGCGACGCTGCGTGTCGTTCGATTCAGCAGCCGAATGCCCAGCGCTTCCTCGAGGACGCTGATCGATTGACTGATGGCGGACGACGAAACGCCCCTGCCGAGTGCGGCGGCTCTAAAGCCGCCGCAGCGCACGACGTCCTCGAAGATCTCTAAGCTGTCTAGGCGTAGCGGTCGCATTGCAAAGTCCTGCTTAATAGGCTGATCCGTTTTCGTTAGCTTATCCGCACGCCCCAGCTGTGTCATCGTTGGAGAACATAAGCGAGGCGGCACCGCGCATAATCGCGGCCCTTGCTGCCGACGCTCAAATCAAGCGCACCTGCCAGCAGATATATCAACGGGATCAAAACCATGAGCGAACTCACACTCAATCGCCGCAAGATCATGCTGACAGCCGCGACCGGCGCCTCGGCGCTCTTTTTGCCGACCGGTGCGGTCCTCTCGCAAACAGCACCTGACACGCTACGCGCCAATCAGTGGAATGCCGGCCATTACCGCTTTCGCGTCGGCGACATCTCAGCAACTGTGTTGAGCGACGGGCTGATCGGCGGCCCTCCGCGCGTCTATGCCAGCAATGCGCCGGAGGCAGAATTGCAGGAGGTTCTGAAACGCGCCTTCCTGCCGATTGATCGCCTGACGCTGAACCTCAACACGCTGCTCATCGAAACGAACCGCCGCAGAATTCTGCTCGAAGCCGGGGCCGGGCAGACCATGGGACCACAAGGTGGCCGCATATTCGAGAACCTGGCGGCTATCGGCTTGCGGCCCGAGGACATCGACGTCGTAGTGGTCTCCCACGCGCATCCGGATCATGTGGGCAACCTTCGAACCGCGGACGGCGGCAAGGCTTTCCCACGCGCGACAATCTTTGCGCCACGGGCAGACTGGGACTTCTTCGTCCGCAACGATCCCGACCTTTCCTATATGCCGGTGCCAGGGGATTTCCGTCGCAATTTCGCAGCCGCCATCAAGCGGAGCGTCGAGCCCGTCACCAACGGGATCGAGTTGTACGAGGCCGGCGAAGAGATCGTCCCCGGACTGACCACGCTTCCGGCGCTCGGCCACACCCCCGGCATGGCAAACTTCCTTGTTCAATCGGGGGGCGATCAGCTCCTGCTGACCGCCGATCTCGCCTACCACCCGATCGTCAATGTCGATCGGCCATGGACGCCTGGGCCAGATCGCGACAAGGACACCGCCCTCGCCTCCCGCCGCCGCATCTTCGACATGGCGGCGGCAGACCGGCTTCTCATTCTCGGCTTCCACTATCCATTCCCGGGTCTCGGTCGCATACTCAAGACCGACACGGCCTATGCCTGGGTCCCGGTCGATTGGCAGTTCTAATCCGGTGAGCAACGGAGGCCCCGCAATGACGACATCAAGGCGCGCACTTCTTTCGGGTTTTCTCGCCATGCCGCTCGTGCCGCTTTCCGGAGCGGTCGCTATCGGACAGGAGGCGCCGTCGCTGCCGCTGACGCGCGCTTGCACCGATGGAGACGAACCGACGCCCGCCCGCGAGGCCGGCCCGTTCTTCAAGCCGAACTCACCTCTGAAGCAGGATCTATATCTGGAGGCGCCCCGCGGCGAACGCATCACCGTGGCCGGCTACGTCCTCGATGATCGCTGTCGCCCCATGCCGCGTAGCCTCGTCGAGATCTGGCAGGCGGACGAAAACGGCGAGTACGATCGTTCGGGCTTCCGCCTGCGCGGGCATCAGTTCGCCGACGAGCAGGGACGCTGGTGGTTCAACACCGTCGTGCCGGCGCTGTATCCGGGACGCACGCGCCACTTTCATTTCCGGGTTCAGCGTCCGGGCGGAGTTGTCCTGACAACGCAGCTGTTTTTCCCAGGCGAGCCGGGCAATGCGCGCGACCGGATCTTCGACGAAACGCTGCTTATGACCATTAGCCCCGCAGGCGACGGTCAGTTCGCACGCTTCGACTTTGTGGTCTGAACCATGGGTATCTCAGCCATCCAAACTCGCCGCGCCACCGGCTCCTCGCGGGTCGGAGCGGTCACCGCACGTTGCTTAGCGGCAGTGACCTAGCCGTCGTGCGCGCAAACGCGATCTCTCATGCCACTGGGCGGCGTCTTCGAGAGCCGCCGATCCGCATCGAAGGTCTCTGGTGGTTCGGTCACCCAGCCCGCGATGCGCAGAGGTCCGTGCATGAAGTCAAGTTTACAACAAAAGGAGACAATTGCATGAGCGAACGGCAGAATTCCGGCTTCAGCCGGCGCGGCTTCATCGGTACGCTAGGCACGGGAGCCACCATACTGGCTACAACACCGTTCCTTTCCGGTGGGGCCAACGCCCAGGGCCAAGCGAGCGTGCCGGAGACGGCTCCCGCGAAATCCGCACGAACACGAACGATTCCGAGAACGCAGCAGACCCTCACCACACTCGGTCTCGGCACCTTCCTGACCTTTGACGCCCGCCCGGGTGACGACCGCAGGCGCCTTGGCGAGGTCTTTCGGCGCTACGTCGCGGGGGGTGGTCGGGTCATCGACACGTCGCCCCTCTACGGATCGGCGGAAGTTTCTGTTGGCGCGTTCCTTGCGGGTACACCGGAGGCATCCGAGATTTTCGTGGCCAATAAAATTTGGTCGACCGGCGAATATCTCGGCGACGAGAGCCATGCTGTGGCAAGTTTCGAGCAGTCGAGGCTGCGTATCTGGCGCGACACGATCGACCTCATGCAGTGCCACAGCATCGTCAACGCACCGGTGGTCCTGCCCCTCATGCAGGCCTGGAAGAAGGAAGGTCGCATTCGCTACGTCGGCGTGACTCACCATGAATCCGGACCCCAGGATCAGCTCGCCGAACTCGTGGAGCGTGGCGGTGTTGATTTCGTTCAGACGAACTATTCGATCTTCAACCGCAGCGCCGAGCGCCGCCTGCTACCGGCCGCCGCCGACCGCGGGGTCGGCGTCTTCATTAACCTTCCGCTCGAAAAGGCACGCCTGATGAAGGTGGTGGAAGGTCGCCCGTTGCCGGACTTCGCTCGGGAATTCGAAGCCGCGACCTGGGCACAGTTTTTCCTGAAGTGGGTCATGGCCCATCCAGCCGTCACGACCGTGCTATGCGGTACTTCGAATCCGGAGCATGCCGAGGACAATGTCCGGGCCATGTACGGCCCCTTACCGGACGAGGCGATGCGCCGGCGCATGGTCCAGCATATGGAGACGATCCCGGGTTTCACCGATATTGCACGAATGCCCTGGTATCCTGACAAGGATGCCCAGTATCAGGGGTTGATCCGGGCGGCACAGGCAACAGCTCGTGCTCGGACGGGCCAATGAGATTTCAATTTCGCTCAGCAGACGCTCTCGCGGATCGAGGGCGAAGAGCGGCCTTCATGCAGAGCGTCGCATGTTGCTGTTCAGAGAAGCGGCTCGAGGGGGAACCTGCAATTTCCCAGTTCTGAGGCTGCGGCGAGTCGGCTTAAGACAAAGATCACAGCTGGACCTGTAAGATTTTAGGAGGAGGCAAGGTGCAGCTCTTGCCTCCTTCATCGAGACGGAAATACCCAGCGAATTTCGACATCGCTGCCCGTGCCGTCCCTATCGGGAAATGGGTCGCGAAAGCAGCCGATCCGCCCAATGGTTAAAACCGCGTGCTTCACAGGTTGGCAGGACATGCCACTCGCGGCGACAAAGGTTGTTGCGCAGTTAATCGCTCGAAGACGCCAGCTCGGACCAATCAGAGCTCCGTTCGCGCCTTTCCAGTTTTTATCCAACGGGCTCGCGCTGCCGCAATGAGACGCGATCAAGGTGGAAATGATTGGGGTGCGTGCGTCTGATCCGGTAAACAGCCGCCGGAGGAAGGTTGACGAGCGTGCCACCGATCCGTTCCGCCTGGAGCCCGAGGTGGTCCATCAATCGAGGCGGAACCGGACAACGCGGGCCGTAGGTAAACTGATAGAAGGCGCCATCCGGTCTCATCTTGCGGAATGCGCCGGTCAGGATCGCGATCACCTTACGTGGCGGCATCGACAGCACAGGCAGGCCGCTGACCACGGCGCCGGCTAGCGTCCCGTCGGAGAGGTCGATCGTACGCAGACGGGCGGCATCCATCCAAAGCGTGCGCGCTCTTGGATAATGGCAATGGAGTGCAGCGGCGAACTGGGACCCGAACTCGATCAGCGTTAGGTCTTCCTCTCTGACGCCACGGGCGATCAGGGCGCGTGTGAATGCGCCCGTGCCGGGGCCAAGCTCGATCACCGGCCCGGTGTCGCGCGATATTTCGCAGGTGATGAGGTTGGCCAGCGCCCGTCCCGACGGCGCGACGGCGGCGATGCGCAGAGGATTCTTAAGCCAGGCTCGTAAGAAGCCGAACGTCTCGGCCATACGCTGCTGTTTCATTGGATATCACCCCGAACATGTTCTTGGGCTTGTGGCATTGTCGATTGCGCGCCCCCGCCAGATGTCATCAGGTTTGGCATAGTGCGCGCACCCGTCTGCTACGGGCGCGAACCCATCGTGCGAGCCAGAATAGGGCTACTTCCGTAACGAGCAGGCAGCCCAGGGCTGCCAAAGCGAGGACCGTCATGTTCCCCTTCTCGATCGTGTGGGAGGCGTAGAAGCCGATGCCGATGAACAGCCCGTTCCAGACGGCGATGCCGGCGGCCGATGCCACGAGGACGCTTCGTGACCTTCCGCGCAGAATGGCGGCGAAGGCCGGAGCGAACAGCCGGACGGTGGGGACGAGCTGGAGAGCGAACGCAAGCATTGCCTGGTTCCGGCGGAATGACGAAGTCCCGCGCTCAATGCGATCGACTGACATTCCGAAGATCCGCCCAGCTCCGTTCAGGAGGCGCACGGACCGCGTGGTGCCCAACCCACGCAGGGTGTAGAACAAGGCTGCGCAGCCGAACATACCGCCAGCGACCGTTGAAAGGAATGCAGCGGGCAGCGACCAGGCCTCGTCCGCTGCGCCGATTCCGATCGCCAGCAGCAGCCCGTAGGATGGGATGACCGGCACGAAGCGCTCGGCCAGCGCGATGGCGAAAAGACCAACGAGCCCATAGGCGCCGATCCACGCCATGATCGCTGCTACCGGATCAAAATCCATAATGCCATTCCTCTTCGATCGATGACAGGGGCAGCTTTCGCCGGATGTGGACCGCGCGACCTGAAGGGAGGTGGGCCGCCTCCGGTGATTCTGAAGCCGCCCGCAGATAGACAGGATCAGTGGCAATTCTGGTCGGCTCGTCGGGCAGGAGTTTTCCTGATCCAAGGCGAGCACACGCCTCACGTCGCGACGGGGGACAAAACGGTCCGGGTTCGGCGTTCGTCGACGGTCTCGGTGACGGCCAGCGGTAACGATCGTATCCGCCGGCCGGTGGCTGCCTGGATGGCGTTGGCGATCGCGCCGGCAACGGGCACGATCCCCGGCTCGCCCGCCCCGCCCGGCGGCAGGCCGCTGTCGACGATCGCGACCTCTATCGCCGGCGCATTGGCCAGACGCTGCATAGGGAAATCGTGAAAGTTCGATTCCACGACCGCGCCGGCATCGAGCGAAATGGCACTCATCAGCGCGGTCGTCACGCCGAAGCTGATGCCGCCCTCCATCTGGGCGATCACAGCGTCGGGGTTGATTACGAGCCCCGCATCGATTGCACAGAAGACGTGGTCCACTCTGATTTCACCGTCTGCGGCCACCGTCACCTCGGCCACCTGCGCCACGACGCTGCGATAGCACTCCTCGATGGCGATGCCGCGACCGCGACCTGGCGCCATAGGCGTGCCCCATTTGGCCAACTCGGCCACGCGGTTGAGCACGGCGAGGTGGCGCGGGCTGCCCCGAAGAAGTGCCCTGCGATAGGCCAAAGGATCCGCCCTGGCAGCCAGGGCGCATTCATCGATGAAGCTCTCTGTGAAGAAGGTGTTGAACGAGAAGCCGTTCGATCGCCAGAAGTGGATCGGCATGTGGCTGGGTACATGCTGGCTGCGGATCCGACGGTTGGGGACGGCGTAGTGCAGCTTGTCCAACCCCTCGACCGAAATGCGATCCCCATCGGGACCGGGGTTGACGGGCAGGTTGCGGCTGGCGACCGATTCGATGACTGATTGCGTCGCGACAAGCGCGTCATAGGCAACCGGCAGGCCGTCCGGCCCGAGGGCAGCGCGCAGTCGGGCAGCTGCATGGCTGCGGAATAGCCCGCGTGCGATGTCCTCCTCGCGCGACCAGATCAGTTTGACCGGTCGCCCACGGTGCCGCGCCGCGAGGAAAGCTGCCTCGGCCACCACGTCCTGATCGCTGCGCCGGCCGAAGGCGCCGCCGTTCATGGTGATGTTGCAGGTCACCGAGGTTGGCTCGACTCCCGCCAACCCCGCGCCACGGGCTACGCCCTGCCGCACGGCCATCGGCGACTGCGAGGAGACCCACGCCTCTGCGGTCAAGTCGTCGCGGATGAACACAGTCGCATTGATCGGCTCCATGCAGGCATGGGGAAGGAATGGCACCGTGTAATCCGCCTCGAGCACCGTCGAAGCGTTTGTGATCACGGAATCGGCGTCGCCGTCGTCAATATGCTCGTACGGGGTCGTGCTTGCGAGCGCGGATCGAAGTCGCGCTGACATCTCGGTGCTGCTGACACCGTCAGCATCGGTCTTGGTCCACTCGATATCGAGGAGCCAGGCGGCCTGCTCGGCATGCCACCAGGAAGCGGCGACCACAGCCACCTTCTGCCCGTCGACGACGGCGACGTCACGCACGCCGGGCGCAGCACGAACCTCGGCCTCATTGACGACGCGGCCCACCTTGGCTCCGAAGACCGGCGCATGCCGAATGGCGGCATGGACCATGTCAGGCAGAGCGATGTCCATGCCGAAGACCGGCTCACCCCGCACTTTGGCAGGGAGATCGACCCGCGGCTGCGACCGGCCAATGATCCGCCATTCGGAGGCAGGTTTCAGCGCTGGACGATCGGGTGGTGGCAGGAGGGCGGCCTCGCGGGCAAGCTCGCCGTAGGACAGCCGCTGGCCGGACGACACGTGGCGAACAAATCCGTCGCCGGTGGCAAGCTCCGCGGCCGGCACATCCAGCCGCGCCGCCGCCGCCGCCAGCAGCATGTGGCGGGCCGAAGCACCGGCCACGCGCATCGGGTGCCACATACCCATCGTCGAGCCTGACGCTCCGGTGGCGATGAAGCCCAGTTGCCCCAGCACCCGCCGACCCACCCAAACAACCGGTCCGGACGCCTCTTCCGGGCGGATCTGCAGCATGTTGAACCACACGGAATAGGCCGGATGCGCCTCCGTCGGGAATTCGACAGTGATGCGGTCGTCGAAAGGGATATCCAGTTCCTCGGCCACCACCATGGCAAGGCCGGTATGGATGCCCTGGCCCATCTCGGTGCGCGGAACATTGACGACCACCCGGCCGTCGCTCTGGATGATGAGGAATGCATTGAGCGCGGCCCGCTCGCCGTCGAGATGGCCGTGAAGGCCGTCGACATCGACGGTGGCGAGATAGCCGACGCCGCCGACAGCGGCGACAAGGGCGGTGCCGCCAAGGGCCGCGCCGGTGATCAGGAAGCCGCGACGGGAGAGAAAACGGGCCATGACTGTCTCCTCAACGCTCGGCCAACATGGCGGCGGCGCGATGGATCGCGCGGCGGATGCGCGGGTAGGTCCCACAGCGGCAGATATTGGTGATCGCCTCATCAATGTCGGCGTCTGTCGGACGTGGCTTCGCCTCCAGCAGCGCCGTGGTGGCGACGATGAAGCCCGGTTGGCAAAATCCGCATTGCGGCACCTGCTCGTCGAGCCACGCCTGCTGCACTGCCGATAGGGCGCCGTTCGCCTGAGCCAGTCCCTCTACGGTCACCACCGACGCGCCCGCGATGGAACCGACTGGCGTGATGCAGGAGGGAGTGGACTTTCCGTCGATGAGGACCCGGCAAGCCCCGCATTGGGCAATGCCGCATCCGTATTTCGGGCCGAGCAGCCCGAGATCCTCACGGAGCACCCAGAGGAGGGGTTTGTCGACCTCGGCGTCGACGCTCGCCGACCTACCATTGATGACCAACTCAACCATGCAGTTTCTCCTGATTATTGCCCACATTGCGTTGCTGATCGTCCGTCCCGTTGCGGCGCCACACGGCGGCGCGAAACTCGCCCCGGCCGATCAGAGGAAGCCTCCGTTGGCGGAGACGAGGTGGCTGTTGATCCACTCGCCGTCTCCCGCGCACAAGGCGGCGATGGCCATGGCTACATCCTCCGATTTGCAGATGCGGCCAGAGCGGGCATGGACGCGGACCTGCTGACGCTGGGGCGGCGGCGAGCGCCAAGACGGTGCGACGGGCGTTATCGGGTCGGACATGGAAAGAACCTCTCTTTCGCAGAAATTCGTGAAAGTCGGGGGTTGCGGCCGTGGCCCTTCGGCAGTCACGGCCGCCGTAGCGAGGCAGCAATGCGCTGGTTTGCGATCAGCATGGCGATGCCGGTCAGGATGCTTGCGACTGGGACGGTGAGCAGACCGAGCCCAAGGCCATTGGGAACCTGCGCCGCTGTCGCCGCATCGCTGATCATGCCGACGATAAGGGGGCCGAGTGCCGGCCCCAGAAGACCGGAGCCGATCATCGCAATGCTCGTCGCCATCGCCTCCTTGCCCTTGCCTGCCACCAAATGGGCAGCGCCAAAGCACCAGGGGAGCAAAAACGCGAAGGACAACATGCCGGGGACGAAAAGGAGGATAGAAAGCCACCCGACCGGCGCGAGCAACGCAGCGGTCGTCGTCAGACTTGCGATCATGAACAGGATTGCGGGCGGCCCGAGGACCCTGCCGGTGCGGGAGCGCACGGCGCGGTCAAACAGGCGCCCACCTATCAGTGTTCCGCAAATCCCCATCAGGCCTTGCAGCAGCCCGAACGCCAAACCAGCCTCGCTGGCGCTGAAGTCGTGGGTGCGGATCAGGAAAGGAACCGCGAAAGCGTAAAACGGTGCTGCGGCGAAACCGAGTGCGATCGAGCCGATAAACAGCCAACGAAATGCCGAGGAGGAAAGCAACCGCAGACTTGCCTTCAAGAACGGTTCGCTATTGGCCGCCGTACGCTTGAGCGCCGGGGTCGGGCCGACGACAACGAACGCCAGCAGGCCGATAAGACCGCCCATGGCGCCGGCCCCGACCAGCGCTGTACGCCAGCCGAGCGTATCGCCGATAGCGCCGCCGGCGCCGAACCCGACCATAGTGCCGAGTGGAATGCCCATCGAGAAAATGCCGAGCGCCAGCCCGCGGTGCGCGGGCGGGATCTTCCGGGCGATGATCGCGTGGCTGGAGGGCGTTCCGCCGGCCTCGCCGAACGCGACACCGAACCGGGTAAAGGCGAGGAACAGGAAGCTCATGGCGAGGCCGCCGAGTAATGTCATAGCGCTCCAGAGCAAGATGCATAAAACGAGGGCGGTACGGGGCGATCCTCGATCGGCGGCGCGGGCGAGGGGCATTGACAGCAGCGTGTAGCAGACCGCAAAGGCGAGGCCCGTGAGCAAGCCCATCTCGGTGTCGCTCAGATCGAGTTCTTCCTTGATTGACTCGGCCAGGACGAAGGGGAGCATCCGGTCGATCTGGGACGTGGCGCTGACAAGAAACAGCGTAATAAGCAGCATTGTGGCCCGCCGACCCTCAACGTATTCATCGCCGCTCGCAGTAGATATGGTGGGCAGATCAGCGTGCTTATCTATTGACGAAGCGGCCGTTTCTGTCATGCTTGATGCTTCCCTGGCTGTGAGTGACGTCATCAAGCTAGAGGAAGTCTTCCATGACCAGAATGCCGAATACCTCAATAAACTTGCCTATTCCTACAGGCGGCGATATGCTGCCGGCTGAAGGGCGAGTGCTGCGTTGGCCTCGAAACCAACCGGAGGTTCGCGTGTCGTCATCGCTGCTTGGCGGGATCACCGCATACATCGAAAGTCAAGGCGGCGGTGAAGGCCTGTTTCCGACGCAGATCGAGAACGTCAACATCATCCGTTCCTACCAGCAGCGGATGCCTATGCGGCAGATCTATCGTCCTTCGCTCTGCGTGGTGGCTCAGGGCGCAAAGGAAATTCTCTTCGGCGAAGAGACGCTTCGCTATGGCGCCATGGAATGCCTGGTCGTCAGCATGGAAATGCCGGCCAGCGGGCGGGTTGTCGAGGCAAGTGAGCAGACACCCTATATCGGCGTCACCATCGATCTCGACGTGAATATGCTGCGCGAGGTGTGGGAGCAGTTGGAGACGCCACCGGTTTCGCCTGCCACGCCCGGTCCATCCGTGTTCGTCGGAATGGTTGACGAACCTTTGGCGGAATGCGTGCTGCGCCTGATCCGGATGTCCCAGACGCCGAAGGCAATTCCGATCCTCTACTCATCTGTCATGCGGGAGATCTGCTATTGGCTTCTGACCGGCCCGCACGGCGCCGAACTCTGCAGCCTGGCCGTGCCGGAATCGAATTTCATGCGGATTGCCAAGGCCATCTATTTCCTGCGCGCAAATTTCGCCCAGACGCTGCGTGTAGAACAAATGGCCGAGGTGGCGCGCATGAGCCCGTCATCGTTTCACCAGCATTTCAAGCAGCTCACCTCGGTGACACCGCTTCAGTTCCAGAAGCAGTTGCGCCTCCTTGAGTCGCGACGCCTGATGGTCGCGGACGCTGCAAGCGTCGAGGAAGCCGCCTACAAGGTCGGCTACGAAAGCGCTTCGCAGTTCAGCCGCGAATATTCCCGGATGTTCGGCGTTGCCCCAAAGCAGGACGCGCTGAACCACCAGCGCATGTATAGCCAGTACGCCAGCCGCAAGGCGCGAACAGCGTAAGGCCGTGTTGCAGCAGGTCGCCCCTTGCCGCCTCGGCTCGGAGCGGCCTTCCTGATTTGCTGCGAAGAAATGCCATCGTGAGTGGCGCGGATATGCCTCCGGCCGTCAACTGCCGACGGCGGCGTCACATCAGGTCTTCCTGCATTGCCTGATAAACGGTCCTCACGATCGGCCGAAAACCAATACTGCGAGCGAGTGAGACATCCATGTGGAGGCGCCAGGGATTGTCGAGCGGTGCCGAAGACGGTTCCATTGTTCCGCCGACCAGCGCAACAAGCTCGTAGATCGAAGTGGGCGCCTCATCGGCGATATTGACGATGCGCCCATCCATAGCGCCGGCCAGGGCGAGGTTCATGGCGGTTGCGATGTCGCGATGATGAACCATGCTCATCCTTTGGGCCGGCTGCATTTTGAAGTTTGTGACCAATCGCGGCAACTCTTCGAGATGTCCGTCCTTGTCGCCATAGACGAAGCCGAACCGCTGGATCGCCCAGTTTAGCCCGCTTTCACGCAGCGCGTTCTCGGCGGCGAGCTTGCTGGCCGGATAGGCTTGTTGCGGCTTGGCCGCATTGTCCTCACGGCCTGGGCACGGGCTGTCCGCGTCATAGATATTGGACGTGCTTGCCATGATGAAACGTGCCTCGGGCGCACGCGCCTTTGCCGCGGCGATGAGGTTGCGCGTGCCTTCGAGGTTGCTCTTCCAGATAAGATCGGCGTCGGGCGTGCGGAAAACCGCAGCGAGATGGATGATCGCCGAAACGCCCTCCACCGCCCGCATGAGGGACGCGGGATCGAGGAGGTCCGCTTCTGCCGCGCTGACGCCGGGGGGCGCCTGCTTCCCGCCACGCATCAGGACACGGCAATTCACCGCTGCTTCGACAAGGCGCGGAAGAAGGCGGGCTCCGACGAGCCCTGTTGCGCCGGTTACCAAGACTGTCATGACGCCGTTCCTTTCTGTAGCAGGTTTTCGAGACGCTCCGTTGCGGTCTGAATAACCCGGACCGCGACCGCGATGTCGGCCTCGTCGATGCCGTCGAACGCGACCGAGCGGATGAAAGAGAGATCGGGCAGCTCGCCCCACAACTTGGCGCCGGTGGCGGTAATGCGTAGAAGCTTCTGGCGCTGATCGACCCGGTCGGGCTCTTGCTCGACGAGACCCTTGCGCACGAGGGTCGCGACGATGCCGGTCATTGTGGCGCGTTCGATCGTAAGCAACCGCACGAGATCACGCTGCATGGTCGGTCCGGCAGTTGCGAGATGGTAAAGCACGTACCACTGCACGGATCCGAGATCGTAAGGACGGAGGGCAGAGTCCATGACCGCCCGTCCGGCAAAGTAGCATCGCTTTGTCCAGGCTCCGATAAGGTCGCGATCTGTACCTTTCCGCTCCCGATCCACCAACGCATGCTCCAATTTTGCTAGCTACCTAGCAAATATGTGAGGTACCAAACAAATGTCAAGGGGATCCGCTTGCTCAGATCACTGGCGGGAGGGAGAGGAGGCAGCATTGGCGGCTCGAACGAAGGCCGGTTTGCTCGCCTCTTCACGAACTGTTGAGCGAGCTGGGATGAGCCATACTCGCTTTGCTCAACTGTAGGATCAGGCAGGAAATTTGAGCTTCTGGGCATTCGGCGCCGCGCCGCGAGCATGTAGCTTCACGGGCGCAATGTCCCGGCAGTTGTCCGGCCGGTTCCAAGACCGAGCTCCTTTTGAGGAGAGCCGCTGGATCATTGGCAACCACAGCGTCTGGCGCGCCACGACTCTCTTGTCGATGTCCGCCCCAAACCGTCAAAAAGGAAGCATAGAATGGTGAAATCACTAATGGGCCTGTTGCTGGCTGCAGTGCTCTCGGCAGGAATGACAGGTCTCCCGGTTGGAGAGGCTTTCGCACAGGCCTCTTCGCCGGATCAGATTGTCGGCGTATGGGAGTCCGAGGACGGCAACCTTAAACTTGAGATGTTCGACGCCGGAGAAACCTATGCGGCCCGGGTCCTCTACGGAAAGCTTCTGGTCGAGGCTGATGGCAAGACCTTCAAGAAGGACACCCTGAATCCGGATCCGAACCTCAGGAGCCGTTCTCTGGAGCGAGCTGTTCTGGTGACCAACCTCAAGTGGGATGCCGCTGACGGCCGCTGGGAAGGCGGAAATTTCTACAGCGGAGCGACTGGCCAGACCCATTCCGCCCGAGCAACGCTTGTGAGAGGAAAACTGGAACTCCGCGCCTATAGGGGCACCACCCTTCTCGGCCGGACCATGGTGCTTCGCCGCGCGCAATGAAGCGATAAAGAAGCTTCCGCGACCCACCAGGGCAGCAGCCATGCCTTCGAAAGGGAGCGCACAATGATGTGCGATTCAACACAAGCGCCATAGCGGAAAGTTCCTCGCCCGTTGGTCGGGAACTCGCCCGGCCAAGCGGTGGCACTCGGCGTTGCCGGGCTTGATGGCCTTCGCTTCATATTGAGAAGAGGTATGATCGGCGGCCCGCTGATGGATATGGGCTTTGGCTTCAACGGCGCGTAGATGGTGCGCCGCGCCGCCATGGCCTATGCCCGAGCCGGCCGGCAATTTGGATCAGCATCGCCCCTGGGCGGTCAGGCTGTTCGCGCTGACGATCGGGTCGTGGCTCTATCGAGTGGAAGATGGCTCTGGTCCGTGCTGGTCGGAGGGTTCGGTCGCGAGCCGGACTTCAGCGGCTAGTTCGACGCGATCATTGTGATCTTTTTTGACGTTCCCAATCTCGCCATTGCTGAATTGGTCACCCGCGTCAGTCGAAGAAACTGGAGTGTGCTGGTTGAAAGCGGGGCATTTGTGCTCCTGCTTGCTTGCCTCAGCGCCTTCATCGTGTTGCGACCTCGTTGTTCACCTCAATGTGAGCGCTGAAAAGAGTGCCTTCGTCGGGCTGACCGGTTTGGCGGCTGGCGGTCTCACCGTTTTTATGCGGCCTGAAGTCTTCGGACGATTGACCTGGATCGGTTGCAAGCGATGCATGCTTGGCAGGAACGGTCGTAGAATCAGGCATGTTTTTTGCGCCTTCAGGCATGGCAGTTTGCGCCGCAACTGGCATCTTGAGTATGAAGACGAACATAGTGCGTCGAGGCAAGAATCGCTCGACCCTCCTCCGCCTTGCAAGAAGAAAGGATCGTAGATGACCAAGTGGACGGCCAGTAATATTGCATCTCAACAGGACCGCGCGGTCGTGGTGACCGGCACCGGGGGGCTGGGCTACGAGGACGCGCTAGCTCTGACCCGCGCCGGCGCCCGCGTCGTGATCGCCGGGCGCAATGCTCAAAAGGGTGCTGAAGCCGTGGCCGCGATCCGACATGCGGTGCCTGGCGCGCAGGTGCGGTTCGGACAAGTGGATCTCGCAGACCTTGCGTCGATCGCCAGCTTTGCGGCGCGGCTCGCGCAGGAGCAGGACAGGCTCGACCTTCTGGTCAACAATGCCGGAGTCATGAGACCGCCGGTGCGACGCGAGACCAGCGATGGCTTCGAACTCCAGTTTGGAACGAACTATCTTGGCCATTTCGCCCTTACGGCGCATCTGCTGCCGCTCTTGAAGCGTGGGCATAGGCCGCGCGTCGTGACCCTCGGCAGCGTGGCGGCGCGCGGCGCCGCGATCGACTTCGATGACCTGCAGGCCGAGCGCAGCTACAAACCGATGCGGGTCTATGGTCAGTCCAAGCTGGCATGTATCATGTTCGCCTTCGAGATGAGCCGGCGTAGCAAAGCGGCGGGATGGGGCGTTGAAAGCCTGGCGGCCCATCCGGGCATCACACGCACCGATCTGATTGTGAACGGCTCGGGGCGGTCGAGCCTGCCCGGAATGCTGCGCCGTTTCCTGCCTTTCCTGTTCCAACCCGCTTGGCAAGGCGCCTTGCCAACGCTCTACGCTGGGACCGATCCGATGGCACGGGACGGCGCGTACTATGGACCTGACGGAATGGGCGGAATGCGCGGATATCCCGTCGAGGAGACGCCCCCGAGGCAGGCGCTGGATAGCGGCGCGGCGGCGCGGCTCTGGGATATATCCTTGGAGATGACCGGCGCGAATTTCGCATAAACGCCGCGCGTGCCACTCCCTGTCCCGTGCCGTGCCCTACCGGCTGCATCGGCGAGCGATGGCTGCGGGGTCACCGGATCCGCCGACCAGTCGTTTGGCTGAAGGGACTCGTCCATCAATATCATCGCTGGAGCGGCGAAACAGATAGGAGGGGTTTAGCCAATGACGATCGACCATCTTTCTCGGCCCCGTTTCCGCCAAGGTGTCGAGGTCACGACGGTTTCCTTCACGGGAGGGGAATGTGTCACCGTCGGTTTCCCGCTGTAACGCGTGGTGCCGGCCAATGTCGCTTGCTTCTTTTCAAAACCAACAACAAAGGACGACGGGCACGAGCCTTGAATGTCCTGGAGACTCGCTGATGGCGTGGTCATACGGCTACTTCACTGACCTCAATTATACGCATGGATACTATCCGGAAATGAACCCGGCCATGTTGCGCCTGGCATGCCTATGCAATGCCGTAGAGCCGCAACTGCCCGATGCGCCGTCATATCTGGAGCTAGGCTTCGGGCAGGGGGTTACGATCAATATGCTCGCCGCGGCGTCTTCCGGAACTTACTGGGGTACTGACTTCAATCCAGCGCAAACAGTCGAAGCTCGCAAACTGGCCGATGCGTCCCGAGCCGACATTCACCTGTACGACAATTCCTTCGAGGAGTTTGCCAACCGGAGGGATCTTCCGGACTTTGATGTAATAGCGCTTCACGGTATCTGGAGCTGGATCTCGGAAAAGAACCGCAAGATCATCACCGACATCATCCGGCGGAAACTTCGGCCCGGCGGTCTCGCATATATAAGCTATAACTGCCTGCCCGGCTGGGCTCCAGTCGTACCGATCCGGCAGCTGATGTCCCTCTACCAGGACTATGGGGGCGGGAAGATGTCGAGACCGATCGAGAGGATCGAAGGTGCGGTGCAGTTCGCGGAAGAGATCGCAAAGGCCGGCTCGTACTATTTCCGGGACAACCCTTTCGCCAAGCATCATCTGGAGCAAATGGGTAAACAGGGACGTAACTATCTCGGACACGAATATATGAATGCGGATTGGCATCTGGAGCATTTTTCTGACATGGCCCGTAGCCTCGATGAGGCCAAACTCACATATGTCGGCTCAGCACGGCTGCTTGACGGGATCGATGCGTTCCAGCTCAACGAGGCGGGCACAAAATTCGTGTCGCAGATCGGTCATCCGATCATGCGCGAGACGGTTCGCGACTTTCTGCTGAACCGCCGCTTCCGCACCGATATCTTCGTAAAGGGAGCAAGGCCACTCCCGGGTCGGGAACACCGCGACGCCTGGTACGCGCTGGCATTCGTGCTTGTAGTCCCGGAGATTGATGTCCCGAAAAAGATCATCTGCGCGAGGGGCGAAGTGGCACTGCCCGCCGACAAATACGACTTGATCCTCGAGGCTTTGGCCGACGATGGCTACCGACCAAAACGTGTTGAGGAACTTCTCAAACACGACAAGCTGCGAAAGCTTAAACCTCAGGACATTGTTGATCTCCTGACGGTACTCACGGGGGCTGGTTTTGCCGCCCCGGCCCAAAGCCCCTCGGAGACGGTCTCTGAGCAGTGCAGGGCGCTGAACCGACACATTCTGCAACGGGCGCTTGTCAGCATGGATCTGCATCACATGGTATCGCCGGTGACCGGCGGCGGGATCGGGCTCAACCACATGACACAGCTATTCGTGCTCGCCACTACCGCGGGCGAAGACGGCGCGGAGGCCTTGGCCAACTATGTGTGGGATTTCCTGGACAGCACTGGCGAACGCCTCGTGAGGGACGGCAACAAGATTGAAGCTAAGGACGAAAACTTGAAGGAGATTAGGATTTTGGCCAGAAAATTCGTTAAGTTTGGGCGACCGCTTCTGCAAGCCTTGCAGATCATTGATGCCCCTGAGGGCGGCGGATGGTCGAATGAGGCTAAGCGATGATAGCTCCCGACAGGGCACATTCCTCCATGGCTTAAAGGAGAGAGATGGAATTGACAATTATCGAAGGGTAGTGGGATGCCGGCGTCGGCACTTGGATCGACAATGTGGATGGGCATGCGGCCATTCTGTCGCTAACGGGCGCCGCGAACTCCACCGCGACGTGTCCTACCACAGATCTACGAGAACGACCTCAACACCATTTCACAAACCATTCGTTATCACTCCGGGAACTGTCTTCAGGTGCTCTCAGATCCGGCAGAGCTGCGAATTCGGGTTGCACCACAAATGGATGCGTTCGGCTTTTCGCTTCGCATCAGCGAGAGCTTTCTCCGGCGATCCCGCGGGAAGGCCGCAAACTCCAGGCCGCGGGTGACTCTGAAAGGAAGAAAAGACATTGAGGCAATAATCCCTGCATTGGTAGCCTCCGTTCAGGGGTCGGTCTCGCATCAGCGCCATCGAATTGAACCAATCGAGGGCAGCATCACCTTTGAGAGACGAATGCGGTTCGTCTCACCAAATCTCCTCCCGGCAGCCCGGTAAGCCACCAGTTCTACGCGAACGGTGATGCGAATACGGCTCGGGTGCCGCAGGTCTTCCTGAATCCATCAGGCGGGTCGAACGCCATTCCCCGCGCCCCGTCCTCGTGTCTTATCCACCTCTCGCAGGAGGTCGATGAAGGCGCGTAACGGGGACGGCACGTGCCGGCTGCGCGGGTAATAGAGCGCCAGGCCAGGTGTGGGCGGACACCAGTCATCAAGAACGGTCACAAGTTGGCCCGATTCGAGAAATGGCTGGGCGAAGTGCTCGGGGACATAGGCGATGCCCCGTCCGTCTGCCGCCGCCTGCACGAGAAGATCATTGTCATCAAGGGTAAGATTGCCGGGGACGTCGACCGCGACCTCGGCGCTGCGTTTGGAAAACTCCCAGCGGTAGCGCTTCCCGCTGGGGAGACGTTGGCGGATGCAGCAATGAGCATGCAGGTCATCCGGCGTCTTCGGTATTGCTCTACCGTCCAGATAGGATGGCGCCGCCACGGCTATAAATCTCACGTCGCCTCCGAACTTCACCCCGATCATGTCTCGCGGGATGGCCTCCAGCAGGCGCACTCCGGCATCGAAAGCCTGTTCCACGATATCCACGAGCCGACCTTCCGAAACCAGATCAAGCTCAACGTCGGGATAGAGATCCAGGAAAAGCGGCACGACTTCCGCGAGGAGGATGCGGGCTCCGCTCTTGTTCGCGTTGATCCGCAATGTGCCGCTCGGGGTGCCGCGCTCCTCCGAGAGGGTATCGAGCGCCTGATCGAGATCCTGAAGAACCGGATCGAGACGCGCGAGGAGGCGTGCGCCAGCCTGGGTCAGCGACACGCTGCGTGTCGTCCGGTTGAAAAGCCTAACGCCCAGTTTTCCCTCCAGTCCAATGATCGCGTGGCTGAGTGCGGAGCGCGAAACCCCCATGACCTCAGCAGCCCTGCGGAAGCTGCGGTGGCTGGCCACTGCCGCGAAGGCGGCCAGATCATTCAGACTGGGACGCACCATTCGTGATTATACCTCACCACGTCATCTCATATTGAAGATCTTATAACACCAATGTCGCTGAATTACATTCGGAGATGAACAGATGAGGAGTTCACATGCTCAAGACATGGTTCATCACTGGCGCTTCCTCGGGGCTCGGCCTCGAGATGACACGGCAACTGCTCGCCAAGGGACACAAGGTGGTCGCGACAACCCGCCGGTCCGACGCGCTGACGCAACTGACGCAGGATTACCGCGAACGCCTGGATGTCGTCCGGCTCGATCTGGTTGAATCGGAAAGCATTACATCGGCCGTCGGGAGCGCATTCCAGCGTCACGGTCGGATAGACGTGGTTGTCAGCAACGCAGGCTATGGCCTGTTCGGTGCTGCGGAAGAGCTCACGAATGGAGAGATCGACCGGCAAATCGCAACCAACCTTACCGGATCCATCCATCTGATCCGTGCCGCACTGCCCCTTCTTCGAAAGCAAGGCGGGGGACGGATCGTCCAGGTCTCGTCCGAAGGAGGGCAGATCGCCTATCCGGGCTTCAGCCTCTATCACGCAACCAAGTGGGGTATCGAAGGCTTCGTCGAATCCGTCGCACAGGAAGTGGGTCCCTTCGGCATCGACTTCATTATCGCCGAGCCGGGACTGACCGGCACGAATTTCGGAGCCAATCTCGTCCGCGCGAAACCGACGGATGCCTACGATGAAACCCCTGCCGGCGCCGTCCGCCGGGCGATCACTGAGGGCAGCTTCGAGATCAAGGGAGATGCAGCGCGCACCGTAGCTGCAATCATATCAGCCGCCGAGAGCGAAACACCGTCATTGCGGCTGGCGCTGGGTAGCACGGCTTATACCTCTATCTCAGAGGCGCTTTCCGTACGCCTCGCTGCCCTTGAGGCGCAGCGGGGAGTGGCGAATTCCGCCGACCGGCAGGATCGGTGAACCGCGACAGCGACCTGGAAACACAGACCTCATGAACAGGAAAGGAAACAACATGTCCATTCGACCAATAATGTTGGCTCTCGCCCTTAGCATTTCGTCTTCCGCCTTCGCGCAGACTGCCCCAGAAAATCAGGTGGTAGGCACTTGGCGGATGATGTCGGCGACGATTGATCCCGGTGGAAAAAATATCTCTGCCTATGGAGAGAAACCCAACGGTCTTCTCGTCTTCACTCCCGACATGCACTTCGTGGAAGTTCTTACCGACCCCGGCATCCCGCGTTTTGCTTCTAACGCTCGCGGTGCGGGAACAGATGATGAAAATCGCATGGCCATGTCACGCAGTATCGGGTTTTTCGGAACTTACACCGTTGATGAAAAAGGAGAATTGAGCGGAAACCGTGTCGAAGGGGCGACATTTCCAAACTGGGTCGGCAGCGTGCGAACGCGTGATGATCTGAGGCTGGTGGTTGACGGCGACCGCATGACCGAACAATTCCGGAGGCCGGAAGGCACTGAAATCAGGATTGAATGGCAGCGCGTCAAATAAGCCACCGGGGGCACCGGGGCTTTGAGCAGGTCTCGACCTTGTCGAGCGTCCGTTTTTCCACCCCGCCCAAAACGAAGGGCGCGATAGCTCTGCATCCTCGAACCATGTGCGCAACCCAGGGAGGTCGTCGATCGCAAGAAGCCGGAAGGTGATCCGCTCGTCCGCAAAGCCCCAAGTTTTAAACGGAAATTGTTTTTCTGACTTTTCCAATGTCAGAAATAAGCCGTTCTACGGCGGCCGCAATGTCTGCAAATCGGTGCAAACCAACCAGATCTGAACGCACTGCATCCACCCCCAGCCGATGTTTCTTCTGATACCAGGCCAACGCCATTGTTAGATAAAAAGAATCTGAAACGGATGGATGATCGTCAAGAAGGCCGCTCGATTGTCTTATATTCAAACTGGTTCGTCCCTGGCGGCGCGCGCTGCCGGCTTGAACGGCCTTCGAGGCTCACTATGTCTGGTGCAAGCCCAGACCGGAGCATCGCCATGGATCGAAGCGCGGCCGATATGCTGTCGGAATTCTACATGGAAATTCTTCCGCCGGACCGCGATGACACGTGTGCGTCGGATGCGACGGCATGTCCGTGCTGTAGAAGGATACGTCCGGCCTCGAGCATGGATGACGATGGCTGCGGGATCTGCGACGAATGCCTGGCATCATGACCGCAGACAGTAAGAAACCAGATTGCGGCTGCGACAACGTGGAAGAGTGGAAACTTCTGTAAATCCGCCTTCCGGATGAGGCTCACCGCCGTGTCATGGTCATCCAGCATGTGGGCCGCAAGCGCCCGTGTTCCGTGATAGTAGCTTGCACCTGCTGGATTGAGCGCCAGTGCCCGGTCAAGCATGTCGGCGCCCCGCTTCCATTGCCCGCACATCGCAACCCGCGTGCCGAATTCGCCCAGCAGTTCCGTGTCGTTCGGGTTGGTGGCAAGCGCCTCCTCGCCAACCTTGAGCGCCTCCGTCAAATGCTGGTTGAAAAACAACGCGGTCATCAGAGATTGGAGTGCACGGGTGTTGCCGGGCTCGAGTTCGATCGCCCTGCGGGCCGAACTCAGCGCGCGCTCGATCGGTCTCGGCTGACCAGGTCTTGGGTTGAACCGGAAGCGGTCTTCATCGAGATACACGATGGACGACATCGCCCATGCGGTCGCATAGGTCGGGTAACGTGCGACGGCGCTCTCAAGACAGTCGCGGACGGTGTGATGGGTCTCCGGGCTCAGTTCCGTCCGATAGGCATAGAAACGAAGCGTACAGTCATAGACGCCGAGGTCATCAGGGGGAGGGTTGGCCATCCCGGCCTTTGCGATGACACCATAAGGCTGGGCGACGGCCGTCGCCACTTTGCTGGCGACGTCGGACTGGATGGCGAAAAGCTCGCGCGTGCTCAGATCGTCGTCGTAGTTCTGTGACCACAGGATTACACCGTCCGACGTATCGACAAGACGCGCTGTCACCCGAACCTTGGCCCCCGAAACCCTCACACCTCCTGTGAGCAGATAGCGAGCGCCCAGCCCCCCGTGCACCTCTGACGGGGTGACCTCGGGCAGTAAGGACTTCGACGTCTCACGGCCGAACACCTTGATCTCCTTGAAGCGCGGCAAGGCGGTGAGCAGTTCCTCGGTAAGGCCGATGGTATAGAGTTGGGCCTGCGGACCGTCACCGAGATTGGTGAAGGGCGCGATCACCAGGGTCGGCTCGTCCGGCACCTCGGCTGAGTTGACGGGTTTTGCCACTGCGGCCATCTGGTCGGCTGCCCGATGGGTCAGCGCGGCCACACAGACGACGCCGACCACACCCGCAATGATAAGCCATTTGTCCTGAAGCCGGCTCCAGGCTGGGCGCTGGCGTTTCGCCTCCACCTCCCCAGTGTCGGCGGACACCGCTTCATTCCAAGCGAAGGAAGGTACATAGCCGCCTTTTGGGATGTCAATTCTGATTGGGTCATTCTGTCCCGCCACGAGATAGTAGCGCTCCAGCGTGCGTCTTAATCGCCCAGCCTCGATGCGGACGACCGGATCGTCTTGGGTGAAACCCTCGCTGCGATGAAACACTTCGACCGCAAGGGTGTAACCCTTCAGGCGCGGTCCGCGCCCCGCAAGCGCCTCCTCGACGACGAAGCTGAGGAAGGCGGCTCCGCGTCCCGCCGGTGGAAACTCCGGACTGGAAACGATGCGTGCGAGCTGCTCGCGAATCTCATTCGGCCCTGGCAGGGGGCGTTGAGATCGGCCAGATTCGCTCGACTCTGCCGTTACCGAGGTGTCCATCACTCGCTCCCTCATACGCCAGACGCCGATGCAATCACAGATTTCCTTAGCGCGGCGTAACCTACCTCGCGTACGAGGCACCGTCCAGCACCAATAGCGATCGACTATAGACGTTATTCTGGCACTGGTCCGACCTGCTACACGCGACGGATACGGGTATCACGGCATGTAGGTTACAGTTAAATACTTGCCTTCTGGCATTCTAGGTCCACCATCCCTGTTTCGAATAAACTCCGAGGGATCGGGGTTGTGATCGTCAGCCTTTGACTAGGTCGGTCGGACGTAGCGGCGAAATCCAAGGGGGCAAAATTCTTGAGACTTTCCGACCCAACCGGAAACAGCTGCTGTCGCAACGGGAGGGCTTGAGGTTGCGCCCGCTACACCTCGCTGCTTGTCGAGTTGTTCCGTGGGCATTGCTTGATGCTCAGCAGACGTGCCGGTAAGCCGCGTGGTCGCGGTGCTGGCTCTCGGCGTGACTTGCTGGTTGACGCGCGACGACGCCCGAGGCAGCGCCGTCATTGCTGATCGCCACAACGGTATTCTTACAATATCGAAGTTGGCGTCGCTCTTCTGGTTGGGTGGACGGAGTTCGGACCGTCGGGCCCGGGTTTTGGCCTGTGGCTCTGGCGTATGCGGTGTTGGCGGCGCGGTGTATCGCCTGCCTGCCTCACATTGCACGTGCCAGCCGTATTCACCTGGATTACTGCCGACGTGATCGCTGTCAGCAACTGTCGAATAGTGTGCGATCGGCACAACAGACTTGAAGCCGAAACGATATTTCATTTGAGGAGAATCAATAATAATGCAGGACCTGAAGAGCAGTCGCAGAAAACATGGCGCTTTCGGAAGGGCGCTTATTATCAGCCTTCTGACCTCGTGCCTCGGCCACCCCGCACGGTCGCAGGAAGCCGTTCACACCGACATTGGCGACATCGACAAAGCAAAGGCAGAGAGGGTTTTCGCCAAACAGCGGCCTTACTCGCCCTACGCTGACCGGAACTTCCCGACGCGTCCGTTCTTTGGCGATACGCATCTCCATACCTCGTTTTCGATGGATGCCGGAGCGTTCGGTGCGCGGATAGCACCTCGGGACGCCTATCGTTTCGCCAGAGGTGAACAGATCACCGCATCGTCGGGCCAGCCCGTAAAACTGTCCCGACCTCTCGACTTTCTTGTGGTTGCCGATCACTCCGACAATATGGGTTTCTTTCCTGATCTGTTTGCTGGCAAACCGAACATGCTGGCCGACCCGACAGGTCGCCGATGGTATAACATGTTGCAGTCGGGAAAAGGCGCGGATGCCGCGATGGAGATCATCGTGGCGTTCTCCCATGGGAAGTTCCCGAAAGACCTCATGTATTTTCCGGGAACGGATGCGTATAGAGGCGCGTGGCAGGAAACGATCGCAGCGGCCGAGGAGTACAATGACCCCAACCGCTTCACCGCCTTTATCGGCTATGAATGGACCTCGAACACAGGCGGAAATAACCTCCATCGAAATGTCGTCTTCCGTGACAATGCCGACAAGGCGAGCCAGGTCGAACCCTTCACCGTCTATCCGCCGTTCGGCAGCGACAACCCTGTCGACCTCTGGAAATGGATGGAGGCATACGAAGAGAAGACCGGAGGCAGAGTCCTGGCGATCGCGCACAATGGCAATCTGAGCAACGGCACGATGTTCCCCACTGTCGAAGCCTTCGGCAAGAAAATCGACGCCGACTATGTGCAGACCCGGGCAAAATGGGAACGCCTCTACGAAGCCGCACAAACGAAGGGCGCGGGAGAGTCTCATCCGTTCCTGTCTCCAAACGACGAGTTCGCGGATTTCGAAACGTGGGACAAGGGTAATCTGGACGGCAGCGTTCCCAAGACGAAGGAGATGCTCGAGTTTGAATATGTGCGCTCGGCCTACAAAAACGGCCTGAAGCTCGAAAAGCAGTTCGGCAGCAATCCCTACAAGTTTGGCCTCATCAACAGCAGTGACGCCCATACGGGCCTGACTGCAATGGAGGAGGACAACTTCTTCGGCAAGACAACACCGCAGGAGCCGAGCCCACACCGCATGAGCGCGGCCTTCATCGATAACCAGCAGACCGGCGTCAGAATCATGGACTGGGAGGTCTCGGCAGCAGGTTATGCGGCTGTCTGGGCGCAGGAAAATACACGCGCGTCGATCTGGGATGCGATGCAGCGAAAAGAGACTTATGCGACGACCGGTCCTCGCATGGTCGTTCGTTTCTTCGGCGGTTGGGATTTCGAATCCGTTGACGCGCAAAGCCGCATGCCAGCGGATGTCGGCTACGCGAAAGGCGTGCCAATGGGCGGAGACCTCGCCGCAGCACCCGCAGGAAAGGTTCCGACTTTCCTGGTTGCAGCTCTGAAAGATCCGATCGGCGCCAACCTCGACCGCTACCAGATCGTTAAAGGATGGCTGGACAAGGACGGCAACGCGCAGGAGAAAGTCTACGACGTCGCATGGTCCGATGATCGGAAGGCCGGCACAGATGGCAAGCTGCCTTCAGTCGGCGATACGGTCGACCTGGCGACCGCGACATGGACAAACTCGATCGGGGATCCGGAGCTGATCGCGGTGTGGAAGGATCCGGAATTCGATCCGGCGCAGCGGGCGTTCTATTACGGCCGCGTGATTGAAATCCCGACGCCGCGCTGGACCGCCTATGATGCCGTCCGCTTCGGCGTGAAGCCCCTGCCCGGGACCACGATGACGCTTCAAGAACGCGCCTTCACCTCGCCCATCTGGTACAACCCGTCATGAGACGGGGACACTCGACCCGCTTGCCAACAGCCACGGCAGCCATATTGGCTGCCGTGGCAATCTTGATCAGTTCTCCGGCATTCGCCCACGACGATGCAGGCATCGCCGGCGGGTTCGCCTCAGGCTTCATGCATCCGTTGCTCGGATGGGATCACATCGCCGCGATGGTCGCGGTCGGCATCTGGGGCGCGTTCCTCGGCGCACCCGCCATCTGGGTGTTGCCCGTCGTGTTTCCGATGGTCATGGCGTTTGGCGGTGCACTCGGTATTCTTGGGATGCCGCTTCCGGGCGTCGAGGTCGGCATAGCACTGTCCGCCATCGTCCTGGGTCTGATGGTGGCTTTGGCGGCGCGGCCGCCGATATGGGTGGCGGCGCTCTTTGTCGGCGCATTCGCGATCTTCCATGGTCACGCGCATGGCACCGAACTGCCCGCGGCGGCCGACGGTGTGGCGTTTGCGGGCGGCTTCGTGTTGGCGACCGGTCTTCTGCATCTTTCCGGTATCGCGCTCGGGCTGCTGACGAAATGGGATATCGGCAGGCTCGCGATTCGCACACTTGGTGGAGGCATCGCGGCGGCGGGCGTGGCTTTCCTCGCAGGTGTCGCATGAAGCGCGGTCTGGCCACGATCCTGCTGTTCATGACGGCCGCCGAGCCTGCCGCCGCCCATAGCCCCGTCAAGGGCATCGGCATCTTTTACAATGGGATGCTGCATCCCTACCTTGTCCCCGGACATCTGCTGGTGCTGCTGGCGCTGGGCTTGATGATCGGCCAGCATGCACCGAGCAGCAGCAGGTATGCATTGCCGACATTCCTCGTCACCTTTCTCGCTTCGTCCGCCCTCCTGTGGTGGTTGCCAATCGCGCCTCTTCCCGAGACCCTCTTGCTGGTTGTTTCACTTCTGGCAGGCCTGATGGTTGCGGTGTCGGTCGCTCCTGGCCTCGTTTCAATTTTTCTGGCGGTTGTTGCGGGGATCGTTCTCGGCTTGAACAGCAACCCGGAAGGAGTGCCGCCCGAGCAGACTGGACTGGCGCTCGCAGGAACGGTGTCCGGGGCGGTCCTCGCCATCCTCTATGCTGGCGGGCTGTCGGCATGGCTGGCCCGCTTCCCGTCGTGGCCACCGATTGCCGTGCGCGTCCTTGGCTCCTGGACGGCGGCATGCGCGCTTCTCGTGCTGGTTCTCCAATATGCAAAGACCGGAGCGGTCCTATGAATGCAGTGCGCAAAATTCTCTCTGAACCGCTCGTGCAGTTTCTGTTTCTAGGGGGCGTTGTGTTCGGTGTGTATTCCGTGATGGACAGTTCCCCTCCGGCCGCAAACAAGCGTTTGATCGAAGTCGGCGGGGGCCAATTCGCCCAAATGGTCGAAACCTTTTCCAAGACATGGCAGCGCCCGCCCACGCAAGCAGAATTGAAAGGTCTCATCGATAGCTACGTGAAGGAGGAGGTGTTCTATCGCGAGGGCCAGAAAATGGGTCTCGACCAGAACGACACTGTCTTTCGCCGACGCATGCAGCAGAAGATGGAATTCCTGCTGGAGCCGAGTGTCGAGGAACTGACGCCGAAGCCCGGCGAACTCGAATCCTATCTCAAAGCGCATGCAGAAGACTATCGTCTCCCGCCGCAATTTGCCTTCCGGCAGGTGTTTTTCAAAAGCGATCGTACCGGCGACAAGGGCGAGACGGCAGCGGCGCTGGCTCTCGCCACCCTCAAAGCGGATGCCGCGATGAGCGGGAGCTCATTGGGTGATACCACGCTTTTGCCACTCCGCATGGATTTGACCAGTGCCGACCTCATCGCGGCCAGGTTCGACGAAGGGTTCGTCAAGGAATTGTCGTCCGCGCCCACAGGGCAATGGTTCGGCCCCATGCGATCACAATATGGCAGCCACCTCGTCCTGGTCGAAGAGGCTATCACAGGTGGCGCGCCGTCGCTCGATGATATCAAAGCGGCGGTCCAATTGGATTGGGAAAGCGGGCGGAGAAAAGAAGTTGCAGACAGACGTTATACGGAGATGAAAAGGCAATATGAAGTGAAGGTTCTGATTCCGACCGATGTGACGGCATCGCCAGTCGAGACGTCGGGTGTCCAATGATCCGATGTCTGACCGTCTTGGTCGCATGCTTTCTCTGGCTGATGTCGATTGCCAGCGCCCATGAACTGCGTCCGGCATACTTGGAAATCAACGAAGTCGCGCCGGCCCGCTATGCGATCACATGGAAGGTTCCCGCTCGTGGAGAAGCGAGGATGGCGCTCTATGTCAGACTACCGGCCATCTGCAAGCAGGAAGCCGAAACCGTTGGCGGCTACATCGATGCCGCTTTCGTTAGTCGCTGGCAGACTGTATGCGACGGAGGTCTGGCGGGGCAGGTGGTCTCGATCGACGGTCTGTCGGCGACCTACACCGATGCCCTGGCGAAGATTATCAATCTCGACGGCACGATGCAGACCAGTCGCATTTCACCGGACTCCCCCGAGTTGACGGTGGCGGCGTCTCCCACCCCGTTCGGAACGGCCCGGACGTACTTCCTTCTGGGCGTCCAGCACATCATGCTGGGGATTGACCATCTTCTGTTTGTTCTCGCGCTGCTGCTTTTGATCCGCACGCCGGGAGCGCTGTTGCTGACTGTCACCTCGTTCACAGTAGCGCATTCGATCACGCTTGCCTTTGCGGCTCTGGGCATGGCCTCCGCGCCGCAGCCGCCCGTCGAGGCGCTGGTCGCACTTAGCATCATGTTCGTGGCGTCCGAGATTACCCGCACCGCCCGAGGAGATCTCGATCTTTCGAGCCGCTATCCCTGGCTGATCAGCTTTCTGTTCGGCTTGCTACACGGGTTCGGATTTGGTGGTGCCTTGCGTGAAATCGGGTTGCCTCAGAAGGATGTCCCGCTCGCACTGCTCACTTTCAACCTCGGCGTCGAGGCAGGGCAGCTTGTATTCGTTGCCGTTGCTCTCTTGGCGATGGCGTGCATGAAGCTCCTGCTGGCCTTCGAGTCCTCGCGCCTGCGATTCTGGCTTGCTTATCTCATCGGAACGCTTTCGGCCTTCTGGTTCCTCCGGCGCGTCGCGGCGTTTGGCTGAGTCCGGCGCACTGGCGGATACGCTGGGACGGGCGTTCTGTGTAAAGACAATGTCACGGTCTCTAAAAAGATGTGTGACGGACGGCCCGCCAGATAGCTGCCAACCTGTCGCTAGCCTGACTGAGGAGGTCAAAATCACCTCGCAGCGCCTTCAGCGCGAAGCGTTCCTGATTAATCTCGTCGGAGGTGCGGAAGCCAATCCGTCGAAGAATTGGCAAGGGCGGGCACCAGCCCTGCACCGCGTGCTGGAATAGGAACGCGGTAACGACGGCAGGCAACGCGAGCCAACGTCGGTCCACGCTGGAACCTAGCAAGACACCGGCGAAGGCGAGCGTGGACGCATTGGCCTCAAGGGTACGCTCAATATCCCATTCACGGTTCAGCTGCGCCAGACGCGCCGGAATTTCGTTCTTGTGGGTATCATAGTAGGCAAGGCGTTGCTCGGTTTCCTCGCGGATACGACGGTTTATTTCGTCGTCAGTATGGGCCGGGACGCGGTTCAGCGTGCTAGTGCTATTCATGATTCACTCCTTAGAAAACACCGGATGGACGGCAGGTCGTCAAAAAATGGTTGAACCCAAAAATGGCGTAGCTCCAGACGGGGCAAGGCCCAAGCCGAACAGAATTCCTGCTGAAGTGGGAAAGGTGCGGCGCGAAGCAACTGGTTCCAGCATGGATGTCTCCAATCGAGCATGACATTGTAGAACAACCGCGAGGTACGATAGTTCCTACGGATTTTGGAAGCGGACGCGGACAGCTTCTGGCCGCCGAGTTCGGGTGTCGGTATGTTCTTGGTTCTTTGGCGCGGGCATCAATCCGAATCTCATGTCGAAGCTTGTTCGGAGATTTCTGATGTGGACGCCAGCTACCCGTCACAGCATAGCCGAGAGCACCTACGTTACGAAACCGATTTGAGGCCCTGCACAGACGGGTCCACACGGGAGCGTATCATCCGCAACCGTCCCGCCGAACGTACATACCGAAGGCGGACGGGATACAGCGGTCGTTGGCGATTGCCGCTCTGGAAAACAAAATCGTCCAAGGAGCCACGGTCATGGTGCTGAACGCCATCTACGAAGGTGACTTCTGTGGTTTCTCCTACGGGTTTTGACCCGGAAGGGGACCGCACGATGCATGGGTGCAGAAGGTGAACTGGATAATCGACGCCGACATCCAAAACTTCTTCGGGGCAGTCAGCCAATCTTGGCTGGTTCGCCTCCTAGAGACCGGATCGTCGGAAAGACCTGGCGCGAGGCAAGGTCGATTCCATTGTAATTTCCGGCGGCGATGGCGTCGCCGAATGGAACTTTCCGCAAATTTTGGGGTTCTTTGCCACGGATCACTTCACAATCCCAGAAGGAGAACTCCATGACGAAATTTCTCGTCGGAATGGCGATCATAGCCATGACCGCGTCGTCCGTTTTCGCACAGACCCCAACGCCCACACCCAATTCTGACGGCGATACGCCGGCCGTGGCAACCCCTGAAGACAAGAACGCGACCGCACCAGTCGAGGGCGCGAATAGCTTTACCGAAGACCAGGCCAAAACGCGGATCGTCGAAGCCGGATATGGCGACGTCACCGATCTAAAGCTCGATGACAAAGGCGTCTGGCTGGCCAAGGCCACCAAGGATGGCAAGCCCGTCATGGTCTCGATGGACTATCAGGGCAACATCGTCGCCAAATAGAGCGCGCCGGCAAAACAACAACAAGGAGAAACACCATGACGCAGACTGTTACAGGACTTTTCGACCATTATTCCGATGCCGCCTCTGCTGTCGAGCAGCTCAAGGCTGCGGGCATTTCCGACAGCGACATCAGCATCGTCTCCAACAACGCGGACGGCCGTTACAAGGACAACGACAATGATGCTGCAGAAGGCGCGGGCACGGGCGCGGGCGTCGGCGCAGCCGTTGGTGGCGCTGGCGGTCTGTTGACAGGTCTCGGTATCATGGCGATCCCTGGCGTCGGCCCTGTCGTTGCTGCGGGATGGCTTGCCGCAACGGCAGCAGGCGCTCTCGCTGGTGCAGTCGTCGGCGGAGCAGCAGGGGGTTTGATCGGTGCCCTGACCGATTCCGGCGTTGATGAGCGCGATGCGCATGTCTATGCCGAAGGTGTGCGTCGGGGCGGAACGCTCGTGACAGCCAAGGTTGATGAAAGCCGTGCCGCCGACGCTGAAGCCATCCTCCAGCGCTCGAATTGGGTCGATCTACCGACCCGACGCTCTGCATACGAAGGCCAAGGTTGGACAGGTTTTGACGTTTCGTCCGACCCGTACACCCAGGCAGAGATAGATGCCGAGCGGGCTCGCTACGCGGGGCGCGCTTCGTCAGTTTGAGTAAAGGCCGGGCGGTCCAACGTGGCCGCCCGGCTGTGTTCCGGCGTGCAAAAATTGGATGCAGATGGGTGAATTTTGGACACGATTACGTAATTGCTGCCGGCATGTCCCAGTCTCCTCGAGGATCTTTCATAAGAAACCGACGATCATCGAATTCTGATAACGGGCACTCAACCGTCTCGACCTACATTCCGAGTTGCAGGGCAGCCTTGGGTATTCGCAACAACATCAGGTGCGCCTTAAAACCATTTTCCGAAAAGTGGCAGAATCGGACGGCGTTGAGGCGATGACCACCGATAGGTGATGGTGAACGGCGAACCTACAAAATGCAACGAGAGATACAATCGTGAAGGCGCGCCTCAAAAGAGCTGTCGATGTAGTAGGCGAGACCTTCTGGGTAGTTCCGGGCCTTATCACCTTGGCGGGGATCATTCTCGCGCTGATATTGGTTCGGGTTGATGGCAGCGGAATTCTACCGCACTGGCTTCTCGATAGCGCCTGGCTTTACAATGGCGGCAGCACAGGTGCTCGCACGCTTCTAGGCGCTGTCGCTTCCTCGACAATCGGGGTGGCTGGCACTGTCTTTTCAATCACGATAGCAGCCCTCTCGTTGGCGGCCGGGCAGATGGGGCCGCGACTGCTTCGGAATTTCACCAAGGATTGCGGCAATCAAATCACGTTGGGAGCATTTCTCGGGACGTTCTCGTATTCGCTCATGGTGCTGCGAACGGTCCGGTCCGAGGAGGAAGGCGCGTTCGTTCCTCATCTTTCTCTCACATTTGGCATCGTGCTGGCCTTCGTGTGTGTTGGGATGTTGGTGTACTTCGTTGGCCATATGGCTGGCCGCATCAACGTTGACACCGTTGTGGATTTGGTGAGCGAAGATGTCCGAAAGTCCATGGAGCGGCTCACGGTCAGGAAGCCACAGCCAGATCCACCGCCCCTGGGATTTTGGGTTTCGGCAAAGCAGGTTGACGACAGCCGCCGGGGCTACCTTCAGCAGCTTGATGCCTCGGGATTGGCGCAATGGGCCCTCGAGAAGAAGACCAGCGTTCTGATGCTGGTGCGCCCCGGCGACTATGTGTTTCCCGGCGCGCCAATAGCCTTCGTCAAACCCATGGTGGAAGACGCGGAAGAAGCCATCCGCAGTGCCACCGCGCTCGGCCCGCAACGCGGCAGTTCGGCCGACATCGAGTTCGCGGTCAGACAGTTGGTCGAGGTTGCCGTCCGTGCGCTATCGCCAGGCATCAACGATCCTTTGACTGCGATCAGCGTTATTGATCGTCTCGGCGCAGCACTCTGCGATCTCGTACCCTCGCATCTGTCGACAGGCGTTGTGTTTGACCAAGGGCGCCCGGTGGTCGTCATTCCGAGCGTGGACTACGATGGGCTGGTGGATGCAATGTTTCATATGATCCGGCAGAACGGATCGCGCAGTCCGGCAGTTTTGATCCGCATATTGGACGTGCTTACCGCGGTCGCTACGCTGGAGCGCGCTCCTTCGCGGGTGGTCACGCTTCAGCGTCATGCCGGCCTCGTTCTCGACGACGCTGGCCGAAACATCCAGTCGCCGGTCGACCTACATGATATCCGGACGCGCCATCGCGGCTTTGTTGCGATGAAAGAGCGCGGCCCGCTTGGTCATCTCGAAGCATTGGCGTCGGTGTAGGCGCCGCTATGGGGGAGCCTTCGCCGGTTTCTCTTCCCGCGGCAACACGGTCCGCTTCGCGACGAAGTCAAGCGTCGATCCCTGCATGATGATACTGAAGAGTACGACGGCATAGGTTGCCGCCAGAATGGAGGGTTTGGCGGGACTTTCTGGAACAGACAAAGCGAGCGCCACGGAGATGCCGCCGCGGATCCCGGCCCACGTCAAAAAGGGAACGTTGCGAGCGGCCATTAACTGCTGTGCCCAAGGGACAAGTGTCGGGAGCGCTACGGCAATGAATCGCGGCAATCACGATGTGTGTTTCGGCATGCAATTTTAAATTTGCACGCCGGAACACACTCTGGTGCTGAAATTCTCGCTCATCTCGCTTGCTCCAGTTGGAGGCAAAGTCATATCGGCCGCGGTGCCGGGCCGATCTGCTGCAGTTGTTGGCCGCTCTCGTAAGATCCGCGCACTTGGGCCGGTTCAGCCTAAACCTGTCCCGGCGTGAAGAAAGCCACATACGCCACCGCAATGATTGCCGCGACATGCGGACTACAACATCGATGATGTGTGGAAGTTCCGGCCGGTCGGCATGCTAGCCGGTTAGCTGATTGACGACTTCTTCGATCGTTTCTCTGACGGGATAATAGCTCGGCGAGGCGTCTTTCCCCAGCACGCTGACATAGACGTGGTGCCGTTGGTGAACGCCCTGACAGTGCCGATTCCGATGAAGGCCGGTGCAGGAGAGTACCGGTGCGGGAGCGCGATATTTGCCAGTCGCCTAGAAGATGCACCGCTACACTCGAGGTTAATCATACACGCCACTCGTCGCTTAAATTAAGTTGATCTCAATGGGAAGCTGGGAGAGTGCGTCACGAATTCCCCAGGCAAAGAAAAAAAATGATTTCCGTCGTTAACTGCATCACAACGCAACATAATATCTGGCTTGTGCTAGTCGCCGCTCTGGTCTGTGTTTCAGGAAGTTGGGCGGTACTTCGCCTATTTTCGCGCGGGCGGAGCGTCAACGGCGCCGAAGCCATCGGCTGGCAGTTTCTCGCTGCAACAGCCGCAGGCGCGTCAATCTGGTCGACGCATTTTATCGCCATTATTGCTTATCATGCCGGCACGCCTGTGACATTCGATCCGCTGCTGACCATCATCTCCTTGCTGATCGCTATGGCCGGCTCATTCTGCGGCCTGATGGTAGCCGGTACCATCCGCACCTCCTGGTCACCAGCTGTCGGCGGCGCCTTGGTCGGGCTGTCAATCGCCACGATGCATTACACTGGTATGCTGGCTTATGTTGCTCAGGGCACGGTTGAATGGGATATGAGGTTTCTCATCGTGTCCATCTTGCTCGCCGTAACTATCACATCCGCTGCGATACACGTCGCAAGTCATGACCATGGAACCGCCACCAAGACCATCTCGGTGGGATTGCTCACGTTGGCAATCGTCAGCCTGCATTTCACCGGCATGACAGCGTTCAAGCTCACGCCGATCTTCATTGACGACAGTTATTCCAATCCGGCGGCTATGCAGGCAATGGCGCTGGCGATTGCGCTCCTCAGCGTTATCATTATCGGTGCCGTCGCCGCGAGCTATCTCATCGACAATCAGAACCGCGTGCGGTCAATCAGCGAGCTGGAGCATATGGCGCTCAATGACGCATTAACTGGACTTGCCAATCGCGCGTCCTTCAATGATCGCCTTGATGCGCAAATTCGGCTTGCCAACTATGGCGGCCCAAAATTTGCACTGGCGGCGATCGACCTCGATCGTTTCAAGGAAATCAACGACATCAAGGGACACTCGGCTGGCGATGAGGCGCTAAAAATCCTCGCCCAGCGCATGCGTGACTCTAACGACGGCACCCTGTTTATCGCCCGCACAGGCGGCGACGAGTTCTCGATTATTGCGCCTGTCGATAATCGCAACCAACTGCGCGAGGTGCTCCTCCAGTTACGGGCCGAGATCATCAGACCGTTCGCGATTGACGGTTTTCAGGCCTCGGTCGGCGCGAGTTTTGGCGCCTGTATGTTTCCCGACGACGCGCAGGAAATTGAGACTTTGATCAGTAACACCGACTTGGCGCTCTATCGCGCCAAGACTGAGATCGCGGAAAAGATCTGCTTTTTTGATAAGCCTATGGACGATGCTGTTCGTGACAAACGCCAACTCGCCGTTGAACTTCGCCACGCGTTGGAGAACAATCAGCTCGAAGTCTATTATCAGGTTCAGACGCTGGTATCGGATAGTTCGGTCACGGGATATGAGGCGCTGCTACGCTGGCAACATCCGCAACGTGGTTTCATCCCACCGGTGGAATTCATTCCGCTCGCTGAGGAAAGCGGCCTAATCCTGCAACTCGGCGAATGGGTGCTTCGGACTGTCTGTAGCCAATGCTCGTCTTTGGGCACGAACATAAGGATCGCGGTCAACCTCTCACCGGTGCAGTTCCTCCACCCCGACCTACCGGGTCTGGTGGCCGGTATTCTCAGCGAGACCGGAATGAAAGCGGAAAATCTTGAACTCGAGCTCACGGAATCGGCCATCATCCAAGACAAGGATCGTACGCTCCTTCAGTTGCGGCAGATTCGTGAGCTTGGTGTGACGATCGCGCTCGACGACTTCGGGACGGGCTATTCCTCCCTCGATACGCTGCGAGCATTCCCGTTCGACAAGATCAAGCTCGACCGCAGCTTTATGGGCGAAATTGAGACCAGCAAGCCGGCGCGCGCAATCATCCGCGCTGTGCTGGCGCTTGGCCGCAGCCTCGAAATCCCTGTCCTCGCCGAAGGAATCGAAACACGCGACCAACTGGCCATCCTGCATGCCGAAGGCTGCGAATCTGCCCAGGGCTACCTTTTCGGCCGACCGGCGCCGTTTGCGAATATCCTCTCCGGACACAAAGATGCGCCGGAGGGAGCACTTCGGTCGGCCCTCAACGAAATGGATCGCGCAATGACGGCAGTGGCTCCATCGCTCGGCCGTCTTGGTTAAACCATCGGCATTCCCGGGCCAAACCTGATGGAGCTCGTCGTCTAACGCCTTCCTGCCATTGCAATCTGCCCCAGCGTCATGCGCTTTGGGCCATCAAAGCGCTCCTAGTCCATTTCCGCCAAGGGTGTGCCCCGGCGTCGATCAACGCTGCGGCTCGGTACGATACAAGACAAACGCGGAACATTGCTTTCGGACGCCCATTCCCAGTTCTTCAGTTCAGCGCGAAGGAGAACGTAATGGTCACCATGGTCGGTAACGAACCCAGCATCGAGAAGCTTGTGACGGACCTCATCTACCTGGAGCATGATGCGATCGCGGCATACGAGTCCTGCATTGAGCGCCTCGACAGCAAGGAGTTCAGCGCTCAGATCGCGACGTTCAGGGAAGATCACCTGCAGCACCTGCAGGTATTAAACGAAATGGCGCGTGAACTGGGCGTCGAGGCGCCGACCGGAGGTGACATGAAGCAGATGCTCACCACCGGCAAGATTGCCCTCGCCGACATCATGGGCGACGCCGCCATTCTGAGGGCAATGAAGACCAACGAGGACGACACGGTCAGTGCCTACGAGCGGGCATCGCGCCACGAGGACGCGATCCCGGCATCGAAAGCTTTCTTTATGAAGGCGCACCAGGACGAGGAGCGCCATCGCGCCTGGATGAGCACGACGGCCGATACACTATCTTGAAAGGACAGGTCGCAATTCTCATTTAAGGCCTACCCACCCAAATTTATGGCCGATGACGGCGACATGACCGTCGCAAGCTCACGGCCGCTCGGGTGACGTGGGCGCTCCCCCATGATGGGGTAGAGCGCCCTTTGTGCCTTCAACGACAGGATCTTTATGCGAAGCAATTCATCGCTCGTTATCTTCCTGCACAGGATCGGTGCATCAGGCGCGCAGCTCATGCCGCTCGCCGCCTCCTGGCGCTCGAGCCTGCCGAACACCCGCTTCGCTGCACCGGATGCCCCCTTACCACATCGCTATGGCCATCAGTGGTTTATCGCGGAGGGAAATCCGCTCGATCCGACCCGCATCCGAACGGCTCGCGAGGCATTCGACGGACTGATGAACGACGTCGTCCGCGCTGAGGGTTTCGCCGACGCCCACGCCAGGATCGCATTCGTCGGCCTTTCGCAGGGTGCGATCGTCGCGCTGGACGCGGTTGCGTCCGGACGATGGAGGATCGGTGCGCTGGTTTCCTTCGCCGGACTTCTTCCGCCGCAGCAGATATCCTCCGCGGGTAGGGACACCCCAGTGCTTCTGGTCCACGGCCAACATGACACGACGATCCCTGCGACCGCCTCGACGCTTGCCGCTGCCCAACTCGGAGCGGCTGGCTTCAAGGTCGAGCTGAATGTCGAACCAGGGGTCGGTCACACTATATCCTCTTCAGGGGCGCAGAAGGCGCTGGCGTTTCTGAAGCAGACGCTCGCGTAGCCTTGGTTGCCCGATCCATTTGAAGTGGACTCCGCATGACTTTCAGGAGGGCGTAGGGGCAAGGCTGCTACCCCGAAAGCTGATCGGAATCTCGCTGAGACTGTCGGAAGGCTTCATCTCGAACGAGTTGCATTTTGCCCCGACTAGGTCTTCCGCGCTTGGCTCCGCTGTCTGTGCGGACCTCGGGTATTGCGGTCTTTTCTTCGTCATTGCGCGTTGATGCCTGTCCGATTGCGCACAGACGCCGACAGAACGGGAACTGGGACGCAACAGGCAGGTTCGTCGGTTGGCATCGTAGGAAGTAAGGAAGGAGGCTCGTCAATGGAGACAGTCATCGAAGCTAACTTCGACATCAGATGGGGAGCCCCGGTGTTCATTCGCATCGGCAATGGTTTCTGCGAGCGTATCGACGGACCTAAGGCTGCACTGGTAGCTTTGATCCATCGTTGGCCATCGCAATCGCAACCGGAATACGCCGATGCGAAGTGCAGATGCGCAGACGCCATCATAAACCATCGAAGCGCTGAGTTCGCTCGCACGGCATTCATAGAGGCCGCTATCGCCGTCAAGGTACTCTCGTGAGCGTTCCTCCGATAGATGCCCCTCAACTAGCGATGATCCTGAGATCGCTGGCGCTCGTAAGCTCGATCGCAGCTGTGTTGACGGGCGTCCTTGGCGCGGCCGCTCGCCGATGGAATCAAACATATTGAGGTCGGCTGGACCTCTCAGCTTCTGACATGATCGCCATTCTGGTATTCGGATGATCATAGCAGCCGAACGGGCACTCCCGATCTTTGTTGGCGCCGAGAGCAATGAAAGCGAACAAGGGCTGAGCAACCGCTGCTAGTGCAGCTGCCCCGGCATAGCGGCATTTAGGCAGTGACGAATGATTACTGCCCCACCGACCTGGTGCGAGAAGGAAGATTTGGTGACGAGCAAGGGATTTATCGTTTCAGCTGGTTCGTCGCCGTTCCCTCTGGCGGCAGCCGCGGCTCCAGTCAGCATCGCGTTGAGTTCCTGCGCGCGTTGGAGATGCTCAAGCACCACAGGAAGGATAGCGTTTGCCAGCCATTGAATCTCGGCGTCCTCACCGAAAGAGATTTCCCCGAGCTCTTCTGGTGATCGCAATCTGCGCCTTGTGTAGGCTGCATCGAATGTTTGATCTGTGAGCTTATTCAGCCGGTCGCGAACAACCAGGTGTTCAGGATCAAGGTCAGCAGGAAGCGGCAACTCGCTGTGTCGGCGAGGCCTTTTAACTTTCTGCCAGCATCTGTGTGATCGCGAACCCTCATGTCGGCGAACTGCCTGACGGCCTTGGCTTTGTCAACTTCTGCAAGTCCGCCGGCCGAGAAAATCCGGGAACCCTGTCACCAGCAAGGCGTTTCAACCAAGGAGGACGAGGTTATGGCCAACTCGCTGACAATGAAACTCGAGCAGTTCATTCGCTTTGAGCAGTTGGATCGTCAGCGGCTTGATCGGCTCTTGAGCTTTCCGACAAAGACGTTCGCACGTGGTGACGTGATCATTGAAGAGGGCAAGGAGGTTCGCAACATCCATCTCCTGCTCACCGGCTTGGCGGCACGCGCCAAGGTGCTTGCCGACGGACGGCGGCAGATAATGGCGTTTCTCGTTCCCGGTGATCTCTGTGACGTCGAGGTTTTTGTCCTTCGGGCGATGGACCACAATATCGTCGCCATGACCGACACCACCTGCGTCCTGATCCCGGCGGAAGTGATAGAAGGTCTGCTGACGGAGTCGTCCAATATCACCAAAGCATTGTGGTGGGGGACCATGGTTGATTCCGGCATTCTGCGAGAGTGGATCATTGACCATGGGCGTCGGGGTGCCCGCGAGCAGATCGCGCACATGTTCTACGAAATGCTCATCCGTCACAGGATCGTCGGCGAAACGACAGACGACAGCTTTTCATTTCCAATCACACAAGATGATCTGGCCGACGCGACCGGGCTCACGCCTCCGCACGTCAACAAGACACTGCAGGAACTGCGCGCGGCTGGGCTGATCGAATTCAAGAACAAGGTCCTCACCGTCCTGGATGCCCAGCGACTGCGCAACGCAGCAAATTACGAGTCTGGCTACCTGCATCTCAATCGGACCGAGAAGGGCGATCATGAGGTGTCCGAACGTGCCGGCGACCTTGTCTCGGCCGCCAAGCAAAGCATGCTTGGCCGTGCGGTCCACAATGTGACCTCGGCCATCAAGCATTCCAGGTGAGTGCACATGAGGCGCTACTTCTTTCACATCAACGACGGCGCCGATTTCCTGGACCAGGTAGGAACTGAAGTCGCATCCGACGAACTTCTCCGCCCGATGGCGGTAAAAACCGCCGCCGGCATCATCGGCGAGGACGAAACACTTTGGAATGGGAATGTGCTGAAGGTCCGAGTTGTCAGCGAAACCGGCAAAGTCATCCTCACGGTCGAGCTGACCGCGGTCGTCACGGCTTCCGCAGGGCGTGCTTCTTGAGTCTCGGACGCGTTAGTCTATTGTCAAAAACGTACGAAAACTAAGGTAGATTATGGCACACTGCCTCCCGGTAGCCGATGATTTGGACATTGCCTGGCGCAACCGGCGTGCAGCACGAGTTCGGGCTCATCCCCGACGGAGCGCATCCAATGCCTCTCGATCAAGCCAAAATCCACAATCGGCTACTGAAGGCCCTTCCGGCGAACTGCTTTGCGGCACTGTCGGGGCAGCTTGAGCTGGTCGATCTGCCCCTGGGGCACGTACTTGTCGAGCCTGACGCTTTGACCGGTAGCGTCGTCTTCATCGAAAGAGGCCTTGGATCGATCGTCGCAAGTTCGTCCGATGGTAAGACCGTGGAGGTTGGCCATCTTGGCTTTGAAGGTATGAGCGGCGCCCACCTGCTGCTCAAAGCAAGGCGGACACCGAACAAGACATTCATGCAAACCCCGGGATCAGGACTGGCTCTTTCATCAGATCTCCTGGAGCGCTTTATTCTACAGCATCGGGAAGCTTCCGATCTTTTGCTTCGCTACGTCCATTCCTGTGCACTGCAGCTTGCGCATTCAGCCTTGGCAAATGCCAGGTACAACATGCCGGAGCGCCTAGCCCGTTGGCTGCTGATGTGCCACGACAGGATCAGGGTTCCTGACCTGCCTATCACCCACGAGTTCCTCTCTCTGATGCTGGGTGTGAGACGCTCGGGCGTGACCGACCAACTGCATATCATTGAGGGACTGGGCATCGTTAAGGCGACGCGGGGCAATCTTCGCATCCTGAGTCGAGCAAAGTTGGAAGACGCTGCCGGCGGCTGTTACGGAATTCCGGAGCGCGAGTATGATAGGCTGGTCGGACCCGTGCAATAACTCTGCTGATAAAAAGCGTTAGTGGCCAGTGGCGTTCCAAATTTCACTAAACTGCCTCATTTGGGCGGAAGCGCCTGCGCGCTAGGGAAAACAGCGCTGTTAGCAGGGTTCAAGGCCAAAGGCCTGGGGGGAGGGGGAGCTTCTACGAGATGACTGCAAGCCATTCAGCTGTCTGCTCAGTTCCATTGAGCTGTAGGGATGCGTCGGTCAGATCAGCAGCCGGATCAAGGCGCCCTCGTCCGTCACGCCATGCTGGAACGACTGAATAATCCGGCTGGCGAGCTCCTCGCGATCTGGGTCTGACTTGAGCTGCTTCACCGAGACTACGTGGTTGAATACCCTCTGACAGAGCGCCATCTCTGCATCGTTCAGCACGCTCTGCGTTTCACCGATCGGCAACGGGATCATGTTCAGCCCTCACTTTCCCCAGAAAACAAGGGTAGGGTGAAAGGTGGGCTATTCAAGCATCTGGTCGCCTGGTAGCGATCGAAGGCTGCCTATCCTAGGCGCTGACATTAACGGGCCGAATGGTCTCGGGCTTAGCGTTCTAGCTGAACTAACGCCCCGTGAAATTGGCCACATGGTCATTGATTGGGAATCGAAGGGTTTCAATAAATAGCGTGGATCTCGATCTGGAGAGAGCCAGTGCTTGTAATCATGGGCCGAATGACGACCGGCATTAAGATCGTGGATCGTCTCCATCATCTCGTTCGGGGCGCAGGTGACGACAGCGAAGCTGCGGATATTGATGCCGGCCGGGTGATGCCAACTTTCCCGAATGCCTGCGAGAGCGAAGAGTGATCTATCCTTCATAGCGATTGCATAAGGTTGCTTTGTAGTCTCCGACCGGTACTGCCATTCGAAGAAGCCACTAATCGGAATCAAACAGCGCCTCGATTGGTATGCTTCTTGAAATTCGTGGTTCGAAGCCACTCTTCGCAACGCGCATTGATGGGCGGGTGGCGGCGGCGTTGGTCCATCCGGGCTGGTGTGAGACCCCAACGAGCGATGGCAAAGATAGGTCTGGGCCGTTCTCGCGGTCGTACGACGTCCTGAATGATGAAGTGGAAAACCTGAGCTGGGCCACCGTTGTATCGCGGAAGGCGGTCGCCTAGATCGTACATGTCACCTCGCCCAGCGAAGGTGAACTTTCCTGCCATCTCGTTAAATGATTGATTGATGTAGACGCGACGGCACATACAGGCCCCCCTGATGCATTCCCCGTTCCGATATGTGCTGCTAGGTGACCACGTCATGCGGGGGTAATCCAACACGATCTCTCGTTCCAAAGGAGATCGTCGACCGCCCCTTACGCGAGCAGAGACATCGGCATTCGTCATACTTCGGTCGCGCAAGAAAAGGGCCGCTCAGGAGGCAGTCGAGCGTCGTTTGATACCGTAACATACTTGCTATTACCCACCTTTACGAGAAGGTTGTCCACGATAAAGGAGCGCGCTGTGAGTAAGATGCTTGGCAGACGAAACTTTGTTCAAAGCAGTGAAATGCACAGCATTGCCATACGGGAAGGTTCAAACAAGAGAGGGTAAGACGATGTTCAGCAGCATTCTCAGCACAGAGCCGCCGGCCGCCCAGGATTGGCACTCGCGATGGCGCGCCGGCTTGGTGGGCGCCACGGCGATGGTTTCGGCTGCCATGTGCGCGCCGGCCGCCGCGCAGGAACAACCGCCCAACATCCTCGTCATCATGGCCGACGACCTCGGTACCTGGAACCTCAGCGCCTATCACCGCGGGATGATGGGCGGCAGAACACCCAATATCGACCGCATTGCGAACGAGGGCGCGCTCTTTACGGACTACTACGCTCAGCAATCGTGCACCGCGGGCCGGGCTGCGTTCATCCTCGGGCAGACGCCATTTCGAACGGGTCTGCTCAAGGTCGGCCTGCCGGCCGCCAAGCAGGGTGTTCAGGACAAGGATCCGACGATCGCCGAGCTGCTCAAGCCCCTAGGCTATGCGACCGGCCAGATCGGGAAAAATCACCTCGGCGACCGCAACGAGTTCCTACCGACCGTGCACGGCTTCGACGAGTTCTACGGCATACTCTACCACCTGAACGCCATGGAGGAGCCGTACGACCACGCCTACCCCAAGGACGCCGCTTTCCGTGCACAGTTCGGTCCGCGCAACATCGTGGAAAGCAAGGCGACGGACCAGGACGATCCCACCGACGATCCGCGCTGGGGCAAGGTTGGCAAGCAGACGATCGCCGACGGCGGCCCGCTGCCGCCGCATCCCGGGATGGACCCTGCCGCCAAGGTCAGCATGGAGACCGTCGAACCCGAGCTGGTGCGCCGCTCGCTCGACTTCATGGACCGCGCAGTGAAGGACAAAAAGCCGTTCTTCCTCTGGCACAACAGCACGCGCATGCACGTATGGACGCATCTTTCGGACAAATGGGACGGAAAGAGCGGTCATGGCCTCTTCGCCGACGGCATGATGGAGCTCGACTGGGAGGTCGGCGAGCTGCTCAAGAAGCTGGACGACCTGAACATAGCCGACAACACGATCGTGCTCCTCACCAGCGACAACGGTGCCGAGGTATTCACTTGGCCGGACGGCGGCAACCAGCCGTTCAGGGGCGAAAAAGGTACCACCTTCGAGGGCGGCTTCCGCGTGCCGCTCGTGGTGCGCTGGCCCGACACCATCAAGCCCGGCACCATCGTCAACGAGATCATGGCGCACGAGGACTGGATGCCGACACTTGTCGCCGCTGCCGGCGATCCGAACGTCAAGGACAAGCTGCTGAAGGGCATGGAGGTGGGCGGCAAGACCTTCAAGAACCATCTCGACGGCTATAACTTCCTGCCTTACTTCAAGGGTGATGTCACAACGTCGCCACGGCGCGAGGTCTTCTATTTCACCGACAGTGGCGAGCTCAACGCCCTGCGCTACAACGACTGGAAGGTCAGCTTCAAGACGGTGGAAGGCAACCTCTTCAACGGCCACGAGGCAAGCACGAACGCGCCCCTCGTCACCAATCTGCGGCAGGACCCGTGGGAGCGCTACCAGTCGGAATCGATGCTGTATGGCAAGTGGTGGGGCGAGAAGATGTGGACCTTCCTTCCCGCCACCACGGTCGTCGGGCAGTTCCTCGAAACCTTCAAGGAATACCCGCCGAGCGCGCCTCCCTCGAACTTTGGCGTCGACAAGGCACTGGCGGCACTGGAACAGGGAGCCCGAGGGGCCGGAAAGTAGCAAGGCGTGCTAAGTCCCTCTCCACATCCCGGCATGGTCTGGATCCCAGACGGCACGTTCCTGATGGGTTCGGACAGCCATTATGCCGAAGAAGCGCCGGCGCACCGCGTGTGCGTCGACGGCTTCTGGATGGACGCTTCGACCGTGACCAATCGCGACTTCAAGCGCTTCGTCACCGCGACTGGTTACGTGACGCTGGCCGAGCGGCCGGCCAATCCGGACGACTATCCCGGCGCCAGACCCGAGATGCTCTCTCCGTCCTCGACCATGTTCAAGAAGCCGGCGGGGCAGGTGGACAAGAGCAACCACTACAACTGGTGGGTCTATGTGCCCGGTGCTAACTGGCGCCGTCCACGCGGGCCGGCGAGCGCGATCGCCAAGCTCATGGACCATCCGGTCGTCCACGTCGCCTATGAGGATGCCGAAGCCTACGCGAGATGGGCGGGCAAGGAACTGCCGACCGAGGCGGAATGGGAATTCGCCGCGCGCGGCGGGCTCGACGGCGCGGAATTCGTCTGGGGCGACGAGCTGACACCGGGTGGCAAACACATGGCGAACACCTGGCAGGGCGACTTTCCCTACCGCAATACGCTCGATGATGGCTTCGAATACACGGCCCCGGTCAGTTCCTTCCCGCCGAACGACTACGGCCTCTACGACATGGCGGGCAACGTCTGGCAATGGACCGCCGACTGGTACCAGGACCATGGCAAGATCGACAGCTCCTGCTGCACGGCTGCCAATCCGCGCGGAGCTGATCGCGATGCGAGCTACGATCCACGCCAGCCAGCGATCAGAATACCGCGCAAGGTCACCAAGGGTGGCTCGCATCTGTGTGCACCGAACTACTGCCGGCGATACCGGCCGGCGGCGCGCATGGCGCAGCCTGTCGAAACCTCGATTTCGCATCTCGGCTTCCGCTGCATCATCCGTGGCAACCGGGCTTCTCCGGACCCCGCATCGCACATAAAGGAGTGAACCATGAGCGTCGCTGAGAAAGTGAAGGAGGAAGTCAAAAAAGTCTGGGGCGACCACGCTCTTCTTTGCCACCTGCTTCCTCGCCATGATGGGCTTCAAGGCGCTCGTGCTGGCCGAATACAGAATCGCGTTTTTCGACTTTTCGGCGGCGTCCATCGGTGCGCTCATCGTCGCGAAGGTTGTGTTGATCCTGGAGAACGTCCCGCTGGGGTCCTGGATCGATCGACACTCCGGGATCGCGCGCGTTGTCGGGCGCACGGTTCTCTACGGCGTCGGTGTGTTCATTGTTCTCCTGCTCGAGAAGGCGTTCGAGGCCCGACATGAATATGGCGGCTTCACGAACGCTGTCGCTTAGGTGTTTGACCATCGCGATATCCACCACGTCTGGGCGAATGCGGCTAGCGTGACTGCCGCGATACTGGCCTTCAAGGTCCTTTTCGTCCTGCCTCGGCACATCGGCGACCGTGTCGAGCAAGCAAACGTCGCTGACGGGCAGCTCGGCCGTCCGGACGAGTATTTTGGACCGGTATCAGCTCGTCCCGAGGACCTCGGACAGGTCCGTGAGGTCGAGCTTTCTCCGGTCCGCATGTTCTACGACCTCGAAGCTAAGGTAAAGCCCGGTGATCGCGTCACACTGGTGCGCTTCGCAACTGTCTGCCCCCGCATCAGTTGCGCAGCACCTGGATACGGCTGAGGGACGGGGAGATGCTATCCTACTCCAGAGACTGGGCGCCGGGAGTGGACAGATGCTAGCCTCGATGTTTCAAGAGATCGAGGACCTTGGCGTTGTTCGGCTAATCGTCGCGGGATTTATCCTGCAATTTCGGCCTTGCACATCATCGGCATATGGACCCTGCTCGGCTCGATCGCCGCGATCGACTTCGATGACCTGCGGGCCGAGCGCAGCTACAAGCCGATGCGGGTCTATGGCCAGTCCAAGCTTGCTTGCATCATGTTCGCCTTCGAGATGAGCCGGCGCAGCAAGGCGGCGGGATGGGGCGTTCAAAACCTGGCGGCCCATCCGGGCATCACACGCACCAATCTGATTGTGAACGGCTCGGGGCGGTCGAGCCTGCCCGGAATGCTGCGCCGTTTCCTGTCTTTCCTGTTCCAACCGGCTTCGCAAGGCGCCTTGCCAACGCTCTACGCTGGGACCGATCCGATGGCACGGGACGGCGCGTACTATGGACCTGACGGAATGGGCAGAATGCGCGGATATCCCGTCGAGGAGACGCCCCCGAGGCAGGCGCTGAATAGCGGCGCGGCGGCGCGGCTCTGGGATATATCCTTGGAGATCACCGGCGCGAATTTCGCATAAACGCCGCGCGTGCCACTCCTTGTCCATGTGCCGTGCCCTATCCGGCTGCATCGGCGAGCGATGGCTGCGGGGTCACCGGATCCGCCGACGAGTTGTTCGGCTGAGGGAACTCGTCCATCAATATCATCGCTACAGCGGGAAACAGATAGAAGGGGTTTAGCCGATGATATCCGTTGGTCAGGAGAACGTCCGACGACGCCGTCTTCACAACCGATCATCTGCCCGTCTCGCCGAATTCTCGGATCATATTTGAACATCGGCCACGATATGCTCGGCTGGACTCTTGCTCTCGGCTCCGCCCGGCGGGTGGCCGATCTGATTGCTGCATAATGCGAGCGCAACGGTCTCACCTATATTCCAGATGCAGTGGAACAAAGGTCCTTTGGCACCAGACTTGCGAAAAAGTTTGAAAGTGCTCGCTCGCGAAAGCCTTGAAGAGTTGCTTCTGCTTCCGTGAAGAGCTGGAGAGCAAATATGCAAGCTCTTCCATCCTGATTGGCGATGCTGTCGCTACCGAGGATGAGGAGTGAGATCTTCAAATAACTGCAATCCAACGGAAGCGATCCGCGTTGTCCGAGAATTGGGAGTGCTCGTTGGTCCGTCGTTCAAGGCGGACATATCAGATAGTCTGCTATCGCCCCCAAGAGGAGAAATCTCGAGAGCCGGTGCAGAATTTGCGAGGATCGCTATCAATTTGGACAGTGGAGCTTGGGCGAGCGTCCCGCCCAAGCCGGGAGTATTCATTGGCGAACCGATGACGTGACGGACTCGATTACCTCGGTTGCCATCTTGAACTCCTCCTCGCGATTGCTGATACCATGGCGGCGAGCGATCCAGTCGAAGTCGTTGTAGGCGACATTCGCTGAGCCGTCCTTCGTCTGATAGACGAGCACGCGCACCGGCCAGTCCAGGCCGGAAGACGGGTTTGCCGTGATGAAGGTAGTGCCCAAAGCGGGATTTCCGAACAGGATCAGGTGAGACGGTCGGACCTTGTTGCCGGCGGCGTTTCCGAGCTTGGCCTGGTCGATGTCGTCGAACAACATAATGCCATTCTCAACAACGGCGGCCTTGATTCTCCTTACGGTCTCGCTGACCGAGTATCGGCTTTTGAGCGTGACGACGCCATCGCGTTTAGCGGCCTGCGCGACGCTGGCGGAGGTTACGCCGAGAGCGTCGGACATCAGCACGATGAATGCGAACAATACACCTATATATCTTGGCATTTCTTCATTCCTTTGATGGGGTGGAGGATACGTTGGCATTGTTGCAGGTGATGGTTTTGATGGATAATGCGGTTTGAGGCGCGGTTCGATGAGCCTGAATTATCTCCGGGACGGACCAGGTGTCGAGCTTATGGGTAGGGCGATTCCGATGGCCGCCAGCAGCGCGACGACGAGCACGCCGACGCAAGCTGGCCAGCCCATCTGATCATAGGTCTGCCCGAGTACGAGGCTTCCTGCGAGGCCCCCGGTGTAATAGAAGGCGAGGTAAATTCCGCTGGCGCCTGCCTTGTCCGTGACCGCGCGTCCGCCAACCACTCCGGTGGCGATCGCTTGGGCGAGAAATGTCCCTATTGCCACTAGCGCCAGTCCGGCCAACACCAGAGGCAAGCTGACACTCAGAAGTGCCGCGAGGCCGGCAATGGCGAGCCCAAGCGTCGAAATGATCCCGAGTTTTGCCCCTATCCGGACCGCAAGCTTGCCTGCCATCGGCGTGGTCAGCATCGACGGCAAGAATACCAGATAAACGAGGCCGAGCGTCATCGGCGACAAGCCGAGAGCCACGAGTTGGAAGTTCACATAGGTGAAGGTTCCGATGAAGACGAAAAGGATGAGGAAGCCGATTGCGAAGACGCGGCGCAGCTCACCATCGGCGAAATGATAAGTCCAGCCGCGCATGTTGAATGATCCGTCATCGCTGGTCTGCATCATCGCCGACGTCTTTTTGAGGGTGAGCCGCACAAGCAGTGCGCCCGCGATGTTGAGGGACGCAAAGGTGAAGAAGTTGATTTCAAGCCCGCCGAACCCGGCCACCACTGCGGAGAGGATGCGACCAAAGAAGTTGCTCGCGACATTGCCGGTCACATAGGCCGCCAACGCGCCTGGCGCCTGGATCGGCGAGAAGTGTTCCGAGAGATAGGCTATGGTCAGCGTGAAGGCTGCCGACATACAGAGGCCCTGGACGATACGGAGGATGGCAAAAACCGTCAGATCGTGGGTAAAGGCGAGAGCTGTCGTGGGAAGGGAAAGCAGCGCTAGGCTGATCCAGATACCGCTGCGGCGATCGATCCTGCGACCGAAGAAGGCTATGCCAAGGCCGGCGACGGCCATGCCGAAAGTACTGGCATTGACGGCAAAGCCCATGGCAGCGCGACTGACCTGGAATTTCTCGACAAGTGCGGGCAGGATCGCCTGGGCCGCGAAGAGATCTACCAATGTCAGGAAGGAAATCAGCGCGATGACGGCAAAGCGCCGACGATCGGTGTCGGCCCCGAGATTCGCGCGCGGCGGATTGAGGACATGCTCGAGGCCGGTCATGGCAATCGCTCCAACTGGTTGAATGAAGTGGTGCGGCATCTCCGATCCGGCGGGACCGGAGATGCCTTTCAGTGAGCCTGGGAGCAGCTCACATGGATTCGTGCTTTTGCGCTTCGGAGCTCAGGATGTCGGCGGAGTAGAGGACAGCCGGCTTGCTGCCATTGTTCTTCCACCAATGCGACAGCATTCCGAATTCGGCAGTCACGTCGCCGGCCTTGTGCTCGATCGGCACTTTGCAAGTGCTGCGGTATTCGGTGATCGAGCCCGAAACGATCAGGATGTTGGCTGGGCGAGCCTCATGCGAATGCCACGGCACGACGCCGCCAGGCTGCACGACGAGCTTGCGCATGCGTAGGGCACTGTTCTTCCAGGCATCGCCCTTGGAGGCGAGATCGATCGAGGAAATGACCTCGTCGGTCACGTTCTTCGGCATCATTTCGCCGGGTTGCATGCCGTTTTCGGCGACCTGATCAACCGGGCATTCGCCGGCATAGGCATAGCCGGTCGGGATGGCGGTGAAGGATGCGAGAGTGAGGACGGTGGCGAGTGTCATGCGCTTGGCATTGAGGTCGAATTTCATCAGAGTTCTCCTTGTTGAGCCCGGATGAAGCGTTCGCGCCGGGCATGACAAGGAGCATGGAGAGTTCGATGGCGAATGAGAAATGCCGCCTTATTCTCAATTCCATAGCCTGAAGCTATCGTGAAACGCAGGGCGTACGGACGCCCCGCATCACCAGGACACGGAGCACAAATCATTGCATTCGTTATGCTTTCAGTGCGAGCGGCTTGGCAGCGTGGCCCAACCGTAAGATTTGACCGCGCTGACGAAAGTCGAGACGGCGGGGGAGAAGCGGCGGCCAGTTACGGTTACAAGGCAGACTTCGCGGGTCACCTCCGGTTCGGCGACCGGCCGGACTTGCAGGCCAGGCACGACCGCGCTGTATTCCGGAATGAAACAGATACCGAGGCCACCGGCGACAAGATTCTGAATCCAATCCTCCCGTTCGCTCGAATAGGAGACGATCGTGTTCACGCCCTGGGCGTCGCAGAGATCTGTCAGGTAGTCCCAGTACTCGCAATTGACACGGCGAAGATAGATCTCGCCATCAATCGCGGCGATCGGAATGGCATCGTATTGACTGAGCCGGTGCCCCGACGGAAAGGCCAGCATGAACCGTTCCCGAAACAGCGGCGTCACATCGAAGCGTTCGGGAAAATTATCGGCGCTCGACATGATCGCGATATCGAGCTCGCCCTGTTCCAGCAAGCCCGACAACTTGGCCGGAATACCCTCGACGAGTTGGAGCTGGATGCCCTTGTGGCGCATGTTGAAGTCGGTGAGCAGGCCGGTAAAGCGCCGCGGTCCGATCGTGCACATGATGCCGACCTTGAGGTGCGCATCGTTGAGGCAGAGAAATCTTGACGCCTCGGTTTTGACGCCCAGAAGTTCGTCCTGCACTTGCTGGAAACGCGGACGCAATAGGTTGCCGAGATCGGTGATGTGGGTGAGGTTCCGTTCGCGGCGGAAAAGCAGCCCGCCCACCTCGTCCTCGAGCTGCTGAATGGCGCGGCTCAGCGCGGGCTGGGTGACATTGCAGTTCTGCGCCGCGCGCGTGAAGTTGCGCGTTTCGCAAACGGCCAGAAAATACCGGATGTGATGAATATCCATATCCGCTCCCCAATAACCCAAATGTATGCCAGTGCATCTATTCTGGTCCCGCGCGCTATCTTCCGCCAATGCCACTGAATTATCAATTCCATTAGCGAGCGGCATTTCTCTTTTGACTGCAGCCGCGCCATTTTGAACGGGAAGCTACACGTCGTGGCGCCTAAAAATGGAGAATGCGATGCTCAATCTGCTTGCTACAGAAACCGAATCCCTGGCTGGCCGGAAGATGCTCGAAGGTCGTACGGCGATCGTGACGGGCTCGACCAGCGGCATCGGCCTTGGCATTGCCCATGCGCTGGCAAGGGCGGGCGCCTCGATCATGCTCAATGGTTTCGGCGATCCGGCCGAGATTGAAACGTTGCGAGCCGAGATGGCCGAAGGCAACGATGTCGATGTCGCCTATGACAGCGCCGATATGTCGAAGCGCGACGCTATCCTGATGATGGTGGAGCGCGCTAAGGCCCGGTTCGGCCAGGTCGATATCATCGTCAACAATGCCGGCATCCAGCATGTTTCTCCCATAGGCGAATTTCCGCCCGAGAAGTGGGATGCGATCATGGCGATCAACTTGTCGGCCGCCTTTCATCTTGTCCAGGCCACTTTCGACGGCATGCGCGAGCGCGGTTATGGCCGCATCATCAATGTCGCCTCAGCTCACGGCCTTGTCGCCTCGCCCTTCAAGTCGGCCTATGTCGCAGCAAAGCACGGCATGGTGGGGTTCACCAAGTCGATTGCACTTGAGGGTGCCGAGTTCGGCGTGACGTCGAATGCAATCTGCCCCGGCTATGTCTGGACGCCGCTTGTCGAGCAGCAGATCGACGCGCAGGCGAAGTCGCATAACATCGCACGTGACGCAGTGATCCGCGACGTTTTTCTCAAGAACCAGCCGACCAAGCGTTTCGCAACCGTCGAGGAAATGGGCGCCCTCAGCGTCTTTCTCTGCTGCGATCTGGCGAGCTCCATCACCGGCACGGCCATTCCGGTCGACGGCGGGTGGACGGCGCATTGATCTCAACACGAACAAATCGGGAGTGAGGACCATGAACAAGCACGCAGGTGTGAAGAAAATAATCGCCGACAGCGCGGTTGTCGCCTCCTCTGAGCGAGAGCCGCGGACGCTCAATCTGGCGCTCCAGGGCGGAGGCGCGCATGGCGCCTTCACTTGGGGTGTGCTCGATCGGCTGCTCGACGAGCCGAACCTGTCGTTGGAAGGTGTCGTCGCAACCAGCGCCGGCGCAATGAATGCCGCGGTATTGGCCTATGGCCTGGCCGAAGGCGGGCGGAGCGGGGCGCAGACCGCGCTCGCCAATTTCTGGCGGCGCGTCAGCCATGCGTCGGCGTCCGGGCCTCTGCAGCCGACGATCTTCGACAGGGTGACCGGATCTCGGGCGCTGGAATTCTCGCCGGCCTTCATGATGTTCGACATGGTGACGCGGCTGATGTCGCCCTACCAGTTCAACCCTTTCAATTTCAACCCGCTCCGGCAGATCTTGGAGCAATCGGTCGACATGGATGCGATCCGGATGGCGCGCTGCCCGGTGAAGCTCAGCATCTGCGCCACCAATGTCCGGACCGGCAAGGTCAAGGTGTTCGGCAATGACGAGCTCTCGATCGATGCCATCATGGCTTCGGCCTGTCTGCCTTTCCTGTTTCAGGCGGTCGAGATCGACGGCGAGTCCTACTGGGATGGCGGCTATATGGGCAATCCGGCGATCTTTCCGCTGATCTATGGCTGCGACACGCCGGATGTGCTGGTCGTCCATATCAATCCGATCGAGCGTGCCGAGGTGCCACACACCGCCTCCGAGATACTCAATCGCATCAACGAGATCAGTTTCAATTCGTCGCTGCTGCGGGAAATGCGGGCGGTGGCTTTCGTCACCGATTTGATTGATGCATCTCCGGAAAGTACCGGCAATCTCAAGCGCATCTTCGTGCACGGCATCTCCGATGACGAGACGATGAAGAGCCTTTCCGTGTCGAGCAAGCTCAATGCCGATTGGGGGGCGTTGGTCGATCTGCGCGACCGCGGCCGGGAATGCGCCGACATGTGGCTGCTGGCCAACTACCAGGACATCGGCAAGCGCTCGACAGTCGACATTCGCGAACGATATCTCTGATTTTCCAAGGATTTCCTTCCGCGCCGCCGGTTCCGGTCCGCTCCCTCCCTCGCTGCATGCCACTTCCTCCCCCCGGTCCCCCCGGGGGGGTATTTTTTGTCTTCTCGCCAGCCGCCGCCGCGCATAGCGCCAGTCTATGAAAACCATGCCGCAACAGCATTTCAAACATCACCGGCAATGCGGGAAAGTAATTCCAGTCAAGCCGGAAACCGGTTTGATCCAACCTCAACCAGGAGACATTTCCATGAACTCGACCTGCATCCTCATCGGTTCCGCCCTTGCTGCCATCACCTCCATGGCAGCCTCCAGCGCCTTTGCCGGCCCGGCTGCACAGCCCGAATTCTCGTTCGAGAAGTGCTACGGCGTCGTCAAGGCCGGCCTCAACGATTGCCAGACGGCCACCCATTCCTGCGCCGGCACCTCGACGGCCGACAACCAGGGTGATGCCTGGGTCTACGTGCCGGCCGGCACCTGCGCCAAGATTTCCGGCGGCGCGATCGAACCCAAGGCCTGAGGCCTCCCAAGCTTCATTCAACCCATATGAAGGAGTGACCAATGTCCAAGATATTTCCCAATCTTCCAGTACCGGATGCCGCGGGCATTGGTCTGCGCTCCCCGCATATTTCCGATATGCTCTCCCGCCGGCCTTCGGCGGGATGGCTGGAGGTCCATGCTGAAAACTACATGGGCGATTCCGCCGCCGTCGATGCTTTGGAAAACTTGCGCGAGACCTATCCGCTGTCGGTGCACGGCGTCGGTCTCTCGCTCGGCAGCGCCTCGGGCCTTGATCGGGACCATCTGGAACGGTTGCGGAGCGTGTGCATCCGGTTTCAGCCAGCATTGGTCTCGGAACATCTGGCCTGGAGCGTTGCCGACGGCGCCTATCTCAACGATCTCCTGCCGCTCCGGTATGACGACGGTGCGCTCGATATCGTTGCGGCCAATGTCGACCAGTTGCAGGACAGGCTGCAACGCCGCGTCTTCATCGAAAATCTGTCAGCCTATATCGCCTTCGCCAATTCGACGATGACCGAGGCGCAATTCCTCGCCGAGCTCGTCAAGCGTACCGGATGCGGCCTCCTGCTCGACGTCAACAATGTCTATGTCTCGGCCTGCAATCTCGATTTCGACGCCAAGGCCTTCATCGACGACCTGCCCGCCGATGCCATCGGCGAAATCCATCTCGCCGGCCATGCGGTCAACGAGGTCGAGGGCGACATCGTGCTGATCGACGATCATGGCTCCCGCGTGCCGCCGGCCGTCTGGTCGCTCTATGCGCATGTGCTGCGCAAGATCGGCCCACGCCCGACGCTGATCGAATGGGACACCGAAGTTCCCGCGCTCGATGTGCTGCTCGGCGAAGCAATGTGGGCCGACATGATGGCCGCCTCGATCGGTTTCGAGAAGCGTGGTGCGCCGCAGATCGCCCAGCAGCGGGACCGCAGGTTCCACGGCATCGAGCTGTTCTCCACGAACAATCTCGCACGCGGCGCCATGCCTGCGATCTCGGCCTTGACGACGATCACCCCATCGGTTTTCGCGAGCAACTCCGTCACGCGGAGGGCGCGTCATGCTGTCTGAACTCGAACTGCAGCATGCCGTCGCGGATTCTATCCTTAACCGTGGAGGGCCGGATCTCGGCCCCTCATTCGATACTGGCGGCCGCTTCGATCCCACGCGCCGCTTCAACATCTACCGCAACAACACATTCGCATCGCTGAGTGCCACGCTCGTGTCGGTCTTCCCTGTTGGCGTCAGCCTGATTGGAGAGCGGTATTTCCGCCATATCGCCGCGAGCTTCATTCGCGTGAGCCCGCCGTCCGAAGCGCGGTTGGTACGCTATGGCAGCGACTTCGCCGATTTCCTCGGCCGCCTCGAAGACCTCAAGCCTATGCCCTTCATCGCCGATACGGCGCGGCTTGAATGGTTGATCGCCGAGGCGCTCGACGCGCCGGCGCTGCAGCCTGCGAATATGGCGGAACTCTCCCGGGGTGGCGGAGGCACCATGCCCAACCTGATCCTCCAGCCGTCTTTGCGACTGCTCTTTTGCCGCTGGCCGGCGCTCGACATCTGGTCGGCCCACCAGGCAAGCGGCGATCTCGAACAGCTTGGCGGCATCAGAAGGCAACCGCAGCGGATCGCCTTGTGGCGGAACCGGGACAGCGTTCGCTTTCTCCGCCTCAACGGTGCCCATTACGCCTTTCTGCAGGTGCTGAAGAGCGGCCGCGGACTTGAACATGCCGTCAAGAAAGCTGCCGCGCGCGATCCGAATTTCGACCTCGTCGCCTCGCTCGGCGGTCTCTTTGCCGACGGACTCGTTACGCGCGTCCGCCACCAACCTGCAAACATCAACTGACAAGGAATGGATCGATGACCATGATGACCCCGACATCCATGCCCGAACGAGGCGGTTTCGCCGGCCTTTATTCGCAGGCGCTCCGACTGGCCTCATCCGTGCCGCTTTCGGCGGTGCAGTTCGTCGCGCGGCTGGCCGTTGCGAACGTGTTCTGGCAATCGTCGCAGAGCAAGCTCGCCTCCTGGCCCGTCACGGTCCAGCTCTTCGCCTTCGAATACCGCCTGCCGGTGCTCGATCCCGGTGTCGCGGCCCTGCTCGCCACGGCCGCCGAACTGTCGGGTGCAATCCTGATCTTTTTCGGCCTCTTCTCGCGTCTCGCGGCACTGATGCTGCTTGGGGTCGTGGCGACGATCCAGATCTTCGTCTATCCCACCCATTGGGGCGAACATCTGACCTGGGCGGCTCTGCTGCTGCTGATTTTCGCGCGAGGCGCGGGCGTCATTTCGCTCGACCATCTCGCCGGCCGCTTTTTCTCGCGGGAGCGCTGAGCCATGCGGATCGAAGCCGAGGGCGCAATGACGGGCGGTGCGCCGAACATGATCCGCCCAATGCCCGGGAATGACCGCCCACGCGTAGTCATTCTCGGTGCCGGCTTCGGCGGGCTTGCCGCAGCCGTGGCGCTCAAGAGCATCCCGGTCGATATCACCGTTATCGACCGTCGCAATTATCACCTCTTCCAGCCGCTGCTCTACCAGGTGGCGACTGCAGGCCTATCCCCCGCTCAAGTCGCGATGCCGATCCGCCGCATCCTGTCGCGCCAGAAGAATGTGACTGTATTGATGCAAAGGGTCGAGCGGATCGAGAAAGCCATGCAGGTTGTTCACACCGCCGAGCGCTCTATCCCCTACGACTATCTTGTTGTCGCGACCGGCGCCCGTCATGCCTATTTCGGCCATGAGGAGTGGGCCGAAAGCGCGCCGGGCCTGAAGACGATCGGCGACGCGACTGAGATCCGTGCCCGGATTCTCTCCGCTTTCGAACGCGCCGAAGTCACTGAGGATGATCAACGGCGCGAGGCGTTACTGACCTTCGTTGTGGTCGGCGGCGGCCCGACAGGCGTCGAAATGGCCGGTGCAATTGCCGAACTTGCCCGCAAGGTCGTGGTTCGCGACTTCCGTCACATCAATGTCGCTTCGGCACGGGTCGTCCTGGTCGAAGCTGGCAACCGTATCCTGCCCACTATGCCGGCCTGCCTTTCGGCAAAGGCGCAGCGTCAGCTTGAAGGCCTGGGCGTCGAAGTGCTTTCCACCGCTGCCGTCAACCATTGCGATGCCGGAGGCGTCACGCTCGCCGACGGCCGCCGCATCGGCTCGACATGCGTGCTTTGGGCCGCAGGGGTCATGGCATCCAAAGCGGCCAAATGGCTCGGGGCCGCGGCCGACCGCGCCGGCCGCACGGTGGTCGACGAACGGCTGAATGTCCCCGGCCACGACAACATCTTCGTCATCGGCGATACCGCTGCGGTGAAGAGCGAGGATGGCCGCCCTGTGCCAGGCACAGCGCCGGCCGCCAAGCAGATGGGCGAGCATGCTGCGCATGCCATCCGGGCGCTCATCGCGGGCAATCCGGTCGAGCCATTCCGCTACCGGCATTTCGGTAATCTCGCCACGATCGGCCGCAAGGCGGCGGTCGCCGATTTCGGACGGATCAGGCTGTCCGGGTTTTCGGCCTGGCTGGTCTGGAACCTCGCCCATCTCTGGTTCCTCGTCGGTTTCCACAATCGCCTCGTGGTTTTCATGGATTGGGGTCTGGCCTATCTTCGCTATGAGCGCAGCGCCCGACTCATCACCGACCGCCATGAGCGCTGATTTCCTTCCCCGCGTGAAGATGGGCCGCGCAGTCACCATACTGCTGCTGCTTGCCGTCATCTCGACCGCTGTCTTCGTACATCTGATCTGGCAACGTACCGCGAGCGCCAATGTGGAAAAAGTCGTGGCGGCTCTGGATGCGCAGAGCACTGGGGCCGTCCGCAACGAACTCGCCTCGCAACTCGCACTCGTTTCGAGCACCGCGGAAATAGTCCGCTCCGTCTTCTTCCAGGGCGCCATCAAGCCCGACGACGAGGTCAAGCGGGAGTTCTTATTTCTCTCGTTGCTGCGAGAGCAGCCGGCGATCGCCTGGATTGGGTTCGGTTTCACCGATGGTCGCTTCTTCGGCTCACATGCCGCCTCCGATGGCCGGATCGAGATGGTCGAAATCGGCAAAGCCGCGCCCGGCGAACCTCGCACGCTGCGCCGTGACCGACACAAGCCCATCCCCGGCGACATATTCTTCGAAGAGCGTGTCAAGAGCGAGAGCGCCTATGTGACGGAAGGCTCGTCCTGGTATCGCAAGGGTAGGGACAGCAGAGATCCGTCCTGGACTGTTGTCGATATCCTGCCCAGCGGCTTTGAGCCGTCGATCGTGCTTTCCAAGCGTGTCGAGGCCTTCGGTCGGCTCGAAGGCGTCGTCATGGTGGCCGTCAGCCTGCGGAAATTGTCACTGACGCTGCAGGATCTCAATATCCCCTCAGAGAGCAAAGTCTATGTGCTCGCTAAGGACGATGTGGTTCTCGCGACATCAGAGCCGTCAGACGGCGTCATGGCCGCCCATCTCGCTGATTTTCCAAAGGCCGATGCGCTTTCCGCCGCCGTCGCGTCAGCACGCAAGGCCAATCCTCGTAGTGCCTTCCGCACACTTCAGCAGAGCGACGCGATCGGCCCGGTCTTTATTTCGTCCAACACGCTGCCGTTCGAGGATTGGCGGTTGCTGACGGCCATTCCGCGCTCCACCTTTGCCGGCGATATCGACGAGAACACCAAGCGCGTGCTCTTCATCATTGCGGGAATCGCGCTGCTCGCCGCCGTCACGGCCATTGTTTTCGCTCGCCTGCTCTTCGCCCGGCCGCTTGCCCGGCTTGCCCAGCAATTGCACGCGGTCGAACGCTTTGAACTCGGTGCAGTCAGCCACACGCCTACGATGCTGGCTGAACTCAACGACTTTTCGGTGACGCTGAAACGGATGTCGTCAGGGCTATCGGCCTTCGCTCGCTTCATGCCACTGGATGTGGTTCGGCCACTGGTCGATGGCGGCATAGAGCCCAAGCCCGGCGGCAAGCTCACCGACATCACTGTCCTGTTCGCCGACCTTCCTGGCTTCACCGAGATGACAGAGGAACTCGGCGCCGGTGTCGAGCCGCACCTCACCCGCTTCCTCACGCTTTCCATCGCCGCGATCCACGCCGAGGGCGGCACCGTTGACAAGTTCATTGGTGACGCCGTCATGGCTATCTGGAACGCGCCGAACGACGAGCCCGATCATGCACTGCGTGCCTGCCGTGCCGCCGCCGCCATCCGTGATGCGATGCATGCCATGCCGCCGCTGGCACCCCACCACGACACGGTGAGGGTCAGGATCGGCATCAACAGCGGCACGGCTCTCGTCGGCAATATCGGCTCGGCCGAACGCTTGAGCTATACCGCGATCGGCGATGCCGTGAATCTCGCGAGCCGTCTCGTCGGCGTCGCGAAAGACAATGGCGTAGAGATCGTGCTGAGTGGCGAGACGTTGGAGCGAACCTGCAATCAGGTCGATACGCGCTCGCTGGGCGAAGCGATGGTGCGCGGCAAGTCGCAACCGGTGCCAATTTTCACCTTGGAGAGGAAATCAGCCCCGACTTGAGGGAGGAGGCAGCATGGAGAGTGCATTTTCACTCATAAGCCTGCTGGCTTGGCTACAGGCGAAGCACTTCGCGGCTGACTATCTACTGCAACCGGGCTGGGTCCTTCGTGGCAAGGGCGATCTCCATCATCCAGGTGGCTATGCCCATGCAGCGATCCACGTGGCCGGCAGCATTCCGGGGCTCTTGCTATTCGGATTGGATGCCAAGACGGTCACGCTCCTGGCGGTGGCAGAATTTCTGATCCACTACCTGATTGACCACGTGAAGGCGGTACATTCGCACCTCTACCCGGTTGCCATGACGACCCGAGCCTACTGGGCCTCACACGGAGCGGATCAACTGCTGCATCACCTTACCTACACTGGAATTCTGGTTGTGGCGACTTGAGAGGTCATCCGGCTTCCGCTCACGCATGCAATCGCCTGTCCGCGCTTCGTCCGAAGTGGACGCAGGCTCGACTTCGCCGGGAGAAATGAACCATTCGACCGACCAAAGGCGATGAGGCAGCCCATCTTGAGCGCCAACGACGACTGCACAAGCAAAGCCGAGATGTCGAAACGGAGAATTCATGGCAGTCCTCTTCGCAAAGCGGCCGAGGTTGCCTGTCGGCCCGAGGGTTCGGCCTGCCAAAACGCGACGGGTTAAAAAAGAGCAGCGATTTTGATCATGATGTCGGATCGGTGGAGGCTGGTGCGTCATCGTATCATCAGGTCGGGCTCTCGATCTGAAGGACAACGATCAGGAGGACGACGCGATGTTTAAGAACACCATTTGTCTATGGTACAACAACGACGCTGAGGAAGCCGCCCGCTTTTATGCCGATACCTTCCCAGACAGCAAGATCGGAGCCATCATCCGCGCGCCCGGCAAATACCCCGACGGAGACGAGGGAGACGTGTTGGTCGTCGAGTTCACGGTGGCAGGTGTCGCGTGCATCGGATTGAATGGCGGCGGCCCCACATTCAAGCACAGCGAAGCCTTCTCATTCCAGATCAGTACTGAGGATCAGGAAGAAACAGATCGCTATTGGAACGCCATCGTCGGCAATGGCGGTCAGGAAAGCGAATGCGGCTGGTGCAAGGATAAGTGGGGAGTATCCTGGCAGATCACACCTCGCATTCTAATGGACGCGCTTGCAGCAGGTGGCGAACAAGCAAAGCGCGCGTTCGACGCAATGATGACGATGAGGAAAATCGACGTGGCAGTAATCGATGCGGCACGAAAAGGGGATGACGCGCGATGACCACCGAGAAGATCAAAGGACCTGCTTCCTATTTCCCATCAATCGAGAAGAAATACGGCCGTCCTATCGACGACTGGCAAGCGCTCGTGCGAAAGCACTATCCTGCGAAGCACATGGAACTTGTCGGCATATTGAAGAGTGAACACGGAATGGGCCACGGGCATGCAAATGCGATCGTGGCGCACACTCTCGCGGAAGACAAGGATGCGGTCTCTTAACGGAGTGCGGTGCGAGGCGCAACGTCTTGTCTGCTTTCGGCCCTAAGCGGACGAACAGCCGCAACGATCGACTAGACAACCGCCATCCATTGACGCATTCTCGCGCGATGATTGCAATCCTAGAAACCCTCTCGGCCGAGCCGACTGCAGATCAGCTTGACCACCTCCTTAAACCGCTGGTGGCCTTCAATAGCCGCCACACCGCGACCATAGCGGAATGGCCTCATCTTGGTATAGTTTTGAGGCAACCCGAGACTGCGGAGATCGTCGGCGGCCTGTACGCGTTCGATGAACTCAATTGGCTATTCGTCAAGTATTTAGTTGTGCCTGAGGCACTCCGAGGAAAGGGTTTTGGCGGTCAATTAATGGGAGAGGCGGAGCGCATTGCCCGCGAACGGGGATATCTGGGCATCTTCCTAGACACCTACGACTTCCAAGCAAAACCGTTCTACCTAAAGCTTGGTTATGAGCAGTTTGGGGAACTCGAAGGGGACGACCGTACACCTGGACGGTTTTTCCTTAGAAAGGTGCTTTCTGCGGAAAACCAGAGACTAGGTGTTTAGTCCCGGCATTTGATGGTGCATTATTTTCCTTAGAATGGAGGGAGGCACTATGGGCCAGGTTCTACACGGGAGCGCCACAACGACAGAGGCAATCCGTCGAGCAATACAAAATAGTGAAGAGAATACGTAAACCAGAACTTCTTGTCTCATCACATCTGGTTTCGGGTCCCCGGCTAAATCCCGGACCGCGCCGCGGTTATGCCTGTCTTGCTCTGGGATCGCCTGGTCCGAATCTTGCGCGCCGGCGTCACCAGTGATGCCGGTGCATTGGCGAGTGCCTCGCAGGCAGCGGAGGTCAAGGTGGTGGCGACGAAATCCGCCTCCCGAAGCGCAAGCGGTTGCCTTTCCTCCTGGTTTTCCACCCAAAGGACCGCGCCGACGCGGATGGCCGGGTATATGCGCTTGAACCGACGAATAAGTATGCTGGCGTGCCTTGCCGAGTCCTCGTTGAGGAAGCAAACCACGATGGCATTCGATTGTTTCGGAATGAGGCTCATGGCGCGACGATTGGGGATGTCAGAATGCCTTGCTGCAACCACCTCGGCTCCCTGCACCTGAAGAACTTGAGCGAGCATCGCAGCCGACGCGTCGTCGAGCGGGCCCCTGCCTCCGACGCAAAAGACGGTCTTGCCGCGTCCGTCAGGCAGTTCGCCGTCATCCCCATTCCCTTCCTTGGGGCGAGTGCTGGGCCGACCTGCGGCTTCCTTCTCCTTCTGTTCTTCTTCTTCTTTTTCCTCCTCTTCCTCTTCTTCCTGCGCAATTTCCCCAAGGTTCGAGACCAGCGTGATGGCGGTCCCGAACACCTGTTCCATCTGCTCCGCGGTCAAGACACCTCGACGCCTATCTTTCTCCGCGAGTAGAAGGGCGGGAATGGCAACCTTTCCGTAGTAATGCTCCAGATAATCCTCCTCAAGGAACTCCTCAGCGTAATCGGTCGCCTCGTCCGGATCGCCGGCAAGAAGCCGCTGGTACAACCGCTCCTTGGGATCGAGCACCGGGTCACTACCAAAAACCACCTCGAGGAATTCGAACTGCGGGACGTACCGCCCCAGCACTGCAAGACACACGGTCAACGGCGTGGACAGTACAAGACCGACTGGCCCCCACAGCCATGCCCAAAAAATCGCCGCGACGATGATTGCCAGCGGAGAGAGTCCGGTACGAGAACCATAAAGCCAGGGCTCGATGACGTTATTGCTGGTCAATTCTAGCACGACGAAGATGGCTGCAACCCAGAGAACAAGGCTCCAGCCGGGGTCGACCGCAAAGGCCAGGAACAGCGGCAGAACTGTCGCGATTACAGGCCCGATATAGGGGACAAATCGCAGGATGATGGCCAGCATCCCCCAGAGCGCTGGATTTGGAATGCCAAGAGCCCACAGTCCGAGCGCCAATGGAACGCCGTAAGCGCAGTTCACGACCAACTGCATAAGAAGATACCGCGCGACGCGGCTTCCCGCCTCCTGGATGGCTTCTGTTGTGCGATGCAGATCCCCATAGCCAACGAGCCGGATAAAGCGGTCGCGAAGCTCTTCCCGCTCTAACAGCATGAATATCACGACGACGATGATCAAACCCAAAGAGGCGATAGGGCCAAGCAGAGGACCAATCAGGCTGGTAAGCGTGTCAATCGGTCTGCTAGGCGCGAATATTTCGACGAGCACGGGCTCCCTTGGTCTTGATCCGGTACCTGGAGCAAGTGGGCGCTCCTCGGCGTTGCTGAGCTCACGACCGACGCTCTCAACGACGGAGGTCAGGCGCCGCACAATACCGCTATCCGTTCCACTTTCCTGGAGAGACCGAATTTTTGCTATGATGTTATCCTGGTAAGCCGGAAGGTTCTGGGCGACTTCGGAAACGTGACCCGCTACCACAAGCCCGAACAGGACGAGGACAAGGAAAGCGAGCACGACAGTGACTATGACCGCCGGAATACGGGGCAGGCCCAGCTTTCGAAGACGCGAGGAGATGGGAGCCAATGCGAAAGTCAACAGGACTGCGATTGCTAGAGGAAGAAGTACTTCCTTGGCGAAATACAGAATAGCAATAACAGCGAGTACACTCGCGAAGGCAGGCATGCGTGAAGGGGAGGATGGCGAGGTCGAATAGACGCGATGGGGGCCGAGGTCATTTTCCAATTCCGCCTCCGTGATCTTGGCGTTGTTCGAAGACATTGATGTGTCAGTCGCTCTCGCCAAGTCTTTGCAATTAGTGCGCAGTGTGGCCTCGGCAACGTTGTGACCCTCACTTGACGGCCTTTAGGGCATGGTGTGCGGAGGTGATCGCACGGGCAATAAGCCGCAACAAATGTCAAGATGAGAACTGCCGGTTTCTTTCACGTTAGTTGACCTCGTCTAGATTTGTTCCTTGGCCATGTGGGGAATGTGCGCGAGCGAGTTGCCGAGAGGGTTGGGTTAGAGGCGCCAGTATCTGCCATCCTCCTTCGCCGAAACGGCATCACGACGGTGGTTAACTGCGCCGTCAACCTCGACTTCAATTTCGTGCAGCAGGACAAGATCGTCTCGGATCATGAGGGCAGCATCTATGGACCGGGGAAGATTCGCCACTACAAGGTGGGTCTGATAGACGGCGTCGGAAATCCAGATACCCAGATGGTTGCCGCCCACTATATCCTTCGTGCCGCCCTTGAACAGATCCTGCCTGACAAACCGTCCTATCCGCCTCGCGAACGTGGCAGCGTTCTCGTCAATTGTCGTGGTGGCCGTTCTCGTTCAGTCGCAGTCGTAGCGCTCTTCCTGCACCTTACGTTGCCAAATAAGTTTTCAACACTGGACGACGCGATCGATTTCGTTCGTCGAAAGCGTGAGTTGCTCTCGACGAATATTTTAAGGCGCCCAAGCCAGTTCTCGCAGAAGCCGCCCGGCAGGCGGCTGGGTGGATACGACGATTGACGACGCAAAGTAGGCTTTGTCTGCCAAGGGCAATAGCTCCAATGCGGTATCGATCGGCATGACACTGACACGGCAAACTTCGGTCGTCCAACCCAAGAACTTGCGCGATCTGAAGAACATGATCGCGGCACGGGTGGTCGTTTTCAACGGGCAGTCGGAACGCGTCATTCGTATCGCGCTCGAAAAACCGGAGTTGATTGCCTTCGGGACGTTACAATCGCCTCCGAATGTTCGGTTGCCCCGACGACATAGTCAGGGTGGCCCGCCTCGCCGGGTTTGCAAACATCGCGGATTTCAAGACAATGTATCGGATACACCTGAGGAGCATTGGGTCTGGGGCGGAGAGCCAGCGCCCGAGCCCTACCTAG
>NZ_JBAMYD010000021.1:0-99233 GCF_037002925.1 Rhizobium aouanii | reverse complement strand
AAGCGCGAGGAGCGTATCTGAAAGATCGCCACGCGCTTTAGGCGGCCGCCGAAGCGTCGCCTTCCTTTTCCTTGAGCTCGATTTGGCCGGAATTGGCCAGCCGAATCGCTTCCTGCGCTACGGCGCGGCGGGCTATCGCGATCTCGCGCGGATTGACGCCGCCCATGCCGCTCTGCAGATCCGATTCGATCATGCGGCGCTGACGTGGGCTGATGGCGGAGAGAACCGATTCGCGGATCTCGGGGGGCGACCCGCGCAGCGCAACGGTGAGCACGTCCGTCGAGATGTCGTTGAGCAGCATGACGCGGCTGCGCTGCGGCATGTACATGAGGTCCTCGAACAGGAAGATCTTCGGGCGAACCTTGTTGACCGACTCGCGGCTGATCGATTCGAGCGAGCTGAGCAGCGTGTCGACCTGCGGCTTGTCGAGCTCGTTCATAAGATCGGCGACCTTCGTCGAGCCGGCTGCATTGCGCTCTGCCTCGACCTCGGCAAGCAGCGTCATGACCTGGTTTTCGATGATCTGCGCAGCCTTCGGGCTGACCGCCTTCATGTTGACTGTTCTGTTCATGATGTCGGCGCGGCGGTTGTCGGGAAGCTGCAGCAGCACCTTGGCGCCGAAGGAGGAGGGCATCATCGAAAGAATATAGGCGACGGTCTGCGGATGTTCGCGCAGCAGGAACTGTGCGACGAATGTCGGCTCCGCCTCGCTGAGGCGATCCCAGATCGAGGTTTCGTAGGCCTGGAATGCAGTGCGGCGGCCGAGCAGGCTGTCGACCTCGTCGGGCGTCAGGCCTTCTTCAAGAATGGCCTCGATCGCCTTGGCGTTGTCCATCAGTCCGGCGCCCTCGGTGAAGAGGTCTTCGAACTCGGAGACGAGCAACAGGAGCTCATCCGGCGGAATAGCGCGCAGCGACTGGGCGGATGAGATAATGGTCTGCAGTTCGGCCTGGGTGAAATATTTCAACAGCCGGCCGGCGACGCCCTTTCCCATAGCGAGAAGAACAGCCGCCGCCTTTTCAGCCTGGGTCAACGGTTTCCCGGCTAGTGCGCCGCCGAAATCGTCAAAGTCCATCATGGTCTAACCTCTCCGTCCCACACAGGGATCAGGCTTTTTTCGTACTCAAAACTTCAATCAGTCTCACACCGAATCGCGTGTCGTCGTTATCAAGCACCGTAATTTCGCCACGGGCAATCCTGCGGCCATTCACCATGATCTCGACCGGTTCACCGATTTTCTTGTCGAGGGCGATCGTCGCCCCTTCATTGAGGTTCATCAGGCCGGAGACCTGCATGCGGCTGGTGCCGAGCATGATCTGGACGTCGATCGGGATGTCCATGATCAGGTCGAAGTTGGAATTCAAAGCGCTGCCGAGCGGGGCCGGCGACGCCTCGAAGGAGGGGCTGCTGCCGAAATCCATGCCGGCCGCCGGGCTGGCATCGCCGCCGCCGAAGTCGCCGCCGAAATCGTCGCTGCCAAACGGGGTTTCCGAAGTCTCGCCGCCAAAGGCCGCCAGGTCCGTTCCTGCTGCGAAGGGATCGCTCTGCAGGTCGTCGCCAAACTGCGACAGGTCGCCATCGGCATCCTGCTTCAGCACGCCGCGCAGATCGTCGATCGCCTGGTCGAGATCGGCTTCACTGCCCGGAAGATCCAGGGAGAGGTCGCTGTTCTGCTGTGTTTTCTTCGTAGCCATGAAATCACTATTCCAGTTGAAACTTGCCTCAAACTGCCTTTGCAGCCCAAAAGCCAGAGAACCGATTAATTCATTAAATGACGGATGAGTTCATCATCCGAGTTCATCGTATCCTTGACGCGGACCATGTAGTTTTCGCCTGAACGCCCGAACTCGCACACGTACAATTCCTTGCTGTTGGCGCTGACCTCGACGCGCACCTCGCCGTGGTCGCGGAACGGAATGACGTCGCCGACCATCAGCTTCGATATCGTGCGCAGCGTCAGGTCCTGCAGCCTGATCTTGGCCTCGAGCGTGACATGTGAGCGGCGGACCTGGTCGCCAAGCTGTTCGGTCCATTCCGCTGAGTTGCTGCTGGCCTGGCGTTTCGGCTTCGGCGGCGTTACCTTGGTCTTGAGCAGTGCCGTCTGCGGAACGATCAACGAAAATTCCGAAACGATGCCGGCAAGCGTGATCGACATGTTGATGGCGGCCGCGAATTCATCCGCACGATCCTCCTGCGGCCGGGCGCGCATGTCATGGGCGTACGGGGCCGAAAGGCTCGGTTCGAAACCGCCCGACGCGTTGACGGCCGAGCGCAGCACCTTGGCGATCTTGTCGAAGACCATGACCGCCAGATCGAGCTCGATGATCGACAGCAGCCGGTCGGCCGGTTCCTCGATCGTATCGGCTGTGGCGCCGAGCAGATGCTCCATCAGCGTGATGACGAAGCCGTTGCCGCAGGCAAGCGTAATGTTCTGCGACCAGTTGCGCAGCGTCGCGTCGACGAGTGTGACGTTCGCGCTCAGGTCTTCGATGAGGTGGTTCTTGTAGCCGATCTCGCAGCCGAGATAGTTGACCGTCACGTCTAGGCCGGTCTCGCTTTTGATGACGTCGGGAAAGAATTCGCTGTAGATTTCCCCGAAGGAGCTGCAGATCTTGGCGACCCTGCCTCTGTCGCCAAGCCCGCCTGTCAGCTTGGCGAGGAGGGCAGGATCCATTGCCGGTTTGTCGTGCGAAGCATTGCTCATAGTCATTTAAGCCGCCTTGTTTTCGCCACCTGGGTTCATCATTTCCTGTTCGACAGCATCGATGGACGGACGCTCGTAAGCCGAGATCGTCTTGCGACCGTATTCGAGAGCGACCTGCGGTACCGACCCGTTCATATAGGCAAGCAGCGTCTGCTTGACGATGACGTAGAGGCGGTGCTGCTTGTTGCGCACGACCTTGATCTGGGAGACCAGCGGCGAGCAGACGCAGTAGGACAAGAGAATGCCGAGGAAGGTGCCGACGAGCGCCGAGCCGATCAGGTGACCCAGCACTTCGGGCGAATCGTTGATGTGGGCCATCGCTTTGATGACGCCGAGAACGGCCGCGACGATACCGATCGCCGGGAAGGAATCGCCCATGATCTGGATCGCATGGTAGGGCTTCATCTTGTCGTGCATGATGGTGTTGAGCTCTTCATCCATCAGCGCCTCGATCTCGTGGCTGCGGGCGTTGCCGATGATGATCAGGCGCACGTAGTCGCAGATGAACGCCGTCAGTTCCTTGTTCTTCAGAACGGTCGGAGCCGATTGAAAGATCGTCGATTCGGCCGGATTGTCGATATGGGCTTCGATTTCGTTTCGCGACTTGGTGCGCAGGTCGCGCATCAGCGAATAGAGCACGCCGAGCGTATCGAGATAGTTACGTTCCTTCGGCACGGCATGCTTGAAAGCTTCGCCGAGCGCCTTGCCGGAATCCTTCACCACCTTCATCGGGTTCGCCATGATGAAGCTGCCAAGACCGGCGCCACCGATGATGACGAATTCGAAGGGCTGGAACAGAGCGTTCACGTCGCCGCCCATCGCCATGAAGCTGCCGATGACACAGCCGCAAGTCACTATAAATCCGATAATGATGTTCATCGTCAGCCCAATCTGAACGTTGCTTTTCATTGAGACCGATAGGGTTTCTGCCTTGCGTGAGGCTGATGAAAGGCCCGCTCGCGAGGCATTTCCGCGTACCAGCTTCGCGCAAGCATCTGTCGTCAGTCTAAAGGGGACGAATGGGTGCGCGCACCCGTTTCTGAGATGCCGCCTCAGCGAAATCCGGCCGAACCACTTGAGACGACGCCCGGCTTTCTTTCCGTTCATCGCCAATGCTTGGAGCTTACCGACATGCAATCCGGTCTTTATGTTTCTCTGTCGTCGCAGATGGCCCTCGAAAAGCGCCTGACCACTATCGCAGACAACATGGCGAACGTGAACACGACCGGTTTTCGCGCCACCGAGGTGAAGTTCGACGAGATGGTGGCGGCCACCAAGAATAAGCTGAACACCAAAGTCGCCTTCGTTTCCCAGGGCAACGACTACCTGAACGAGGGAAGTGGCGAGTTGCAGCAGACCGGTAACATGCTCGATTTCGCCGTCAAGGGTGATGCCTGGTTTGCGCTCGACACGCCGGCCGGCCAGGTTCTGACGAGGGACGGCCGCTTTACGATCAAGGATACCGGCGAGCTTGTCTCGATCCGCGGATACCCGGTTCTTGACTCCGGCGGCGCGCCGATCCAGCTCAACACGACAGGCGGCGAGCCGGCCGTCGGCACCGACGGCATCATCTATCAGGGCGGCCGCCAGATCGGCTCGCTCGGCCTGTTTGAGGCCGATATCAGCAAGGGTTACCTGCGCTACGAAAACAGCGGCATCATGACCACCGACCAGCCGCGCGCCGTCGTCGACCGCTTCAATGTCGGTGTCGAGCAGGGTTATCTCGAAAACTCCAACGTCAACGCCATGCGCGAGATCACCCAGCTGATCGAAGTCAACCGCGCCTTCGAAAGCGTCTCGTCGCTGATGCGCGACAGCGAGGATTCCTTCAAGGAAGCGGTTCAGACGCTTGGGGGCAGTCGCTAATGCATGTCGCCCAAAAGTGTCCGGCGGTTTTGGGAGAACGACATGAAGAACAAAGATCCAAAATACGTCGCATACAGCAAGCTGCACGCGACGTATTTTAGGGCGGGATTTGAAGCATGAGCACCACGCTACTATCAGTGGACGGTCTTTCTCCGAAGCTGGCGCATCTGGCGGACCTCGTCGACCGATACGCATCGCCGGAGTTCGCGGTTGCCCATGGCGGCCGCGTGCAGACCATCGCTGCCGGCCACTACACGGTTCACGGTCTCTCCCGCCATGTGCGTCTCGGCGAGTTCGTGGCCCATAAATCGGCCACCGGCATCCATCTGGGCGAGGTCGTGCGCGTCGAGCCGGAATTGATCTATGTCTGCCCGATCGAACCCGGCGAACCGATCGGTATCCACGATACCGTCATCCGCAAGGGCGCCTTCCGCATTTCACCGACGGACAGCTGGTGCGGGCGCACCGTCAACTCGCTCTGCGAGCCGATCGACGGGCTGGGGCCGATCACCGAGGGCCTCGATCGCCGCTCAATCTCCAATACCGCGCCGCCCTCGATGACCCGCAAGCGTGTCGAGACCGGCTTCAAGACCGGCGTGCGCGCGATCGACATCTTCTCGCCACTCTGCCTCGGCCAGCGCCTCGGCATCTTCGCCGGTTCCGGCGTCGGCAAATCGACGCTGCTGTCCATGCTCGCCCGCGCCGACGCCTTCGACAAGGTGGTCATTGCGCTCGTCGGCGAACGCGGCCGCGAAGTGCGCGAATTCATCGAGGATACGCTCGGCAGCAATATGAAGAAGGCGATCGCCGTCGTCGCCACCAGCGACGAGAGCCCGATGCTGCGCAAGATGGCGCCGCTGACGGCGGTCACCATCGCCGAGCATTTCCGCGACAAGGGCGAGAACGTCCTCTTCATCGTCGATAGCGTCACACGTTTCGCCCATGCGATCCGCGAGGTGGCGACCGCCTCCGGCGAGCCGCCGATCGCGCGCGGCTATCCCGCCTCCGTTTTCACCGAGCTGCCGCGCCTGTTGGAACGCGCCGGTCCCGGTCCCGAGGGCGCCGGCACCATCACGGCGATCATCTCGATCCTCGTCGACGGCGACAATCACAATGACCCGATCGCCGATTCGACCCGCGGCATCCTCGACGGACATATCGTCCTGCAGCGCAGTCTCGCCGAAGAAGGGCGTTATCCTCCGATTGATCCGCTCGCCTCGATCTCGCGTCTTGCCCGCAAGGCCTGGACGCCGGATCAGGAAAAGCTGGTATCGCGGCTGAAGGTGCTGATCCATCGTTTCGAAGAGACGCGCGACCTGCGCATGATCGGCGGTTACCGCCAGGGTGCTGATCCCGATCTCGACATGGCGATCAAGCAGGTGCCGGTTATTTACGACGTCCTGAAGCAGTCGCCGGGCGATCGCGACTCGCTCGACGCTTTCGCCGACCTCGCTGGCGCGCTCAAGGCTGCAGCCGGCATGGGCAATCTGGGCGCCCCTATTCAGAGGAGAGGTTAGACGTGGCTGATTTCGACGACGAACGCATCGCTTCACTGAAGGAGCGCAGGAAAGCCGCCATCCTGGATCGGCTTCTGACCTTCACCGGCCTGGCACTTGCGGGCGCCGCCGCCTTCTTCCCCTGGTACGTCTTCTTCAATGCGGACAAGTTCGGCATCAATGTTGCAACCAGCGGCAATTCCCGCGAACTGCCGGATTGGCCGGCCCGCAACGTTTTCAGCGTTTCGCCGCTTGCCATGGTCAACAAGAACGAGGCGGACAAGAAGGCCCCGCCGATCGATCCGCTGACGACGGCGACGGTCTCCGATCTCGGCAAGGAGCGCGATGGCCGCGCCATACAGGAAGATCAGCCTTTCCCCGGCAAATCTTCCTTCCGCCTGCTGCATGTTTCCAACGGCCGGGCGCTGATCGAGGATCCCTCGGGCATGTATGTGGTGCGCATCGGCTCGATCCTGCCCGACGAAAGCCGCCTTGCGACACTCGAGCAGCGCGACGGCAAATGGGTGATCGTCACCTCCAAGGGCGAGATCTACCAGAACAATTGAACCTGTCCGTAAACGCCGAAGGCAACAGGGGCTCCGCCGCGAACCGGCCGGAGCCCCCGTTTTTTTCCGTCATTTCCCAGATCGATTCCGATTTAGGAATGACGCAGAAATTCAAAGAGTTACAACGTCCTTGCGCATCCGAAAGACGCGCGGCGTTGTCATCGCGGCGGCGTTCGCCGAAAACCGCCTCGACGCCTGAATTTCCCGTAAGTCCCACGCAAGATTACCGCACTAGGTTCGGGACAGTAAAAACGGAGAGTTCTCATGCAACCGATCCAACTTTTCGACTTGGCTTCGCGGCAGGCGGAATGGCTGACGATCCGTCAGCAGGTTGTTGCCGGCAACATCGCGAATGCCAATACGCCGAAGTTCCGCGCCAAGGACGTTACGCCCTTTGATGCGGTGCTCGACAATTCCGATATCAACATGGCGCGCACCAATCCGGCGCATCTCAGCGGCAACGATTTCAGCGACAGCGGCGATATCGACGTCAAGGACGCCGCGCTCGACCAGGAAATCGGTGTCCAGGAATCCGGCAATACGGTCGGTTTGGCCGAGGAGCTCTCCAAGTCGGGCGATATCAAGCGTCAGTACGATCTGAACACCTCGCTGGTCAGTTCCTTCAACCGCATGATGTTGATGACGGTCAGGAGGTAAAGTCATGGATCCGCTTTCAGCAGCAATGAAAATCGCCGGTTCCGGGCTCGAGGCGCAGTCGACGCGCCTGCGCATCGTTTCGGAAAACATCGCCAATGCCCGCTCGACCGGCGACACGCCCGGTGCTGACCCCTATCGCCGTAAGACGATCACCTTCGGCCAGCAGATGGATCGCAGCAACGGCGTCGAGACTGTCGGCGTCAAGAAGGTCGGCGTCGACGAAGGCGACTTCAGCACTGAATTCGACCCCAGCAATCCGGCTGCGGACCAGAAGGGCGTCGTCAAACTGCCGAACGTCAATATCCTGGTCGAGATGGCCGACATGCGCGAAGCCAACCGCTCGTATGACGCCAATCTGCAGACCATCAAACAGACCCGCGATCTCATCTCCTCCACGATCGACCTCCTGAAGAGCCAATAATAATGATCAGCAGCGTCCAGAATGTCAGCAACCTGTCGATGACCCGTGCGCTCGGCGCCGTCGATACCGAAAATTCCGCCTCGTCGTCTGCCGCCACCATGCCCGGCGCCGCAGGTGCGGCCAACGGCATGAGCTTCGCCTCCGTCATGGGCAACATGGCGAGCGATGCGGTCAATAGCCTGAAGGGTGCGGAAAGCATGTCCTTTGCCGGTATCAAGGGCACGGCGACGACGCGTGAAGTCGTCGATTCCATGCTCCAGGCCGAGCAGACGCTGCAGACCGCGATTGCCATCCGCGACAAGGTCGTCTCGGCCTTTCTCGAAGTCACCAAGATGCAGATGTAACTGATTTGAGGACGAACACATGAGAGCGCTCGCCATCGCAGCAACGGGCATGGATGCCCAGCAGACCAATCTGGAAGTCATCGCGAACAACATCGCGAACATCAATACAACCGGTTTCAAGCGCGCCCGCGCCGAATTCTCGGATCTTCTCTACCAGACCGAACGTGCCAAGGGTGTCGCCAACCGCGCCAACCAGGCCGTCGTTCCGGAAGGTGCCAATATCGGCCTCGGCGTCCAGACCTCGGCGGTCCGCAACCTGCATCTCCAGGGCGAACTGACCCAGACCGGCAACGATCTCGACGTAGCGCTGATCGGCAAGGGCTTCTTCCAGATCCAGTCGACCGACGGTACGACGCTTTACAGCCGCGCCGGCGCCTTCAACAAGAACGACCAGGGCCAACTCGTCACCATCGACGGCTACGAGGTCCTTCCCGGCATCACCATTCCGACGGGCTCGACCGAACTGACGATCAGCCGCTCCGGCCAGGTCTCGGCCAAGCTGCCGGGAGCGACGGAGGCGACCGAGCTCGGCCAGTTGACCCTTGCCGACTTCGTCAACGAGGCGGGTCTCCAGCCGCTCGGCGACAATCTCTTCCAGGAAACGCCGGCCTCGGGCGAAGCCGTCATCGGCAATCCTGACGAGGAAGGTTTCGCCTACATGAAGCAGGGTTACCTGGAATCTTCCAACGTCGACCCGGTGAAGGAAATCACCGAGCTGATCTCGGCCCAGCGCGCTTACGAAATGAATTCCAAGGTGATCACCACCGCTGATGAAATGGCCTCCATCGTCAGCAAGAACCTGAAGTAAAGGGAAGGGCCGAAAACATGATGTTTTGCCGGGCAGGACACATCTCGGGATGGGTGGCGGCAGCCACGATCGCAGTCGCGGGCATTTTCCTGCCCGCGGACGTGGATGCCGGCATGGGTTATGCCGTCGTCCCGACGACGATCATCTACCCCGGCGACACATTGTCGTCGAGCCAGCTTCAGGAGGTCGAAGTCACCAACCCCAACCTCGCCGGCGATTATGCCAAATCCATTTCCCAAGTCGAAGGCATGGTCTCCAAGCGCACGCTGTTGCCGGGCCGCACGATTTCGGTTTCGGGTCTGCGCGAGGCCTATACGGTGACGCGCGGCTCTTCGATCCGCCTGGTCTTGTCGCTCGGCGCGATGACGATCTCCGCCGCCGGCACGCCGCTCGAAGACGGCGCGATCGGGCAGGTCGTTCGCGCGCGCAATATGGACTCCGGCGTCATCGTCAGCGGCACGGTGCTTGCGGACGGCACGGTCCATGTGAGGGCAAAATGAAACTGTTCTTCCGTTTCCTCACTCTTGTCGCGGTTCTCGCCATGAGTTTGGCTGATGTCGCGCCCGCCTGGGCGCTGACCTCCCGCATCAAGGACATCGCCTCCCTTCAGGCCGGGCGCGATAACCAGCTGATCGGTTATGGCCTGATCGTCGGCCTGCAGGGGACCGGCGACGGCTTCCGCTCCTCGCCCTTCACCGAGCAGTCGATGCGGGCGATGCTGCAAAATCTCGGCATCTCGACGCAGGGCGGCCAGTCCAGCGCCAAGAACACGGCGGCCGTGATGGTCACCGCCAACCTGCCGCCCTTCGCAAGTCCCGGCAGCCGTATCGACGTGACGGTGAGCTCGCTCGGCGACGCGACGTCGCTGCGCGGCGGCACGCTCGTCATGACCTCGCTTTCCGGCGCCGACGGCCAGATCTATGCCGTCGCGCAGGGCGCCGTCATCGTCTCCGGTTTCCAGGCGCAGGGCCAGGCGGCGACCGTGACCGAAGGCGTCACCACCGCAGGCCGCGTGCCCGGCGGCGCGATCATCGAACGTGAACTGCCGTCCCGCTTCAAGGACTCGGTCAATCTCGTCCTGCAGCTGCGCAACCCAGACTTCTCGACGGCGATCCGTATCGCCGACATCGTCAACGGTTATGCCTCGGCGCGCTTCGGCGGCCCGGTTGCCGAAGCCAAGGATTCGCAGGAAGTCGTGATCCAGAAGCCGCGCGCGGCCGATCTCACCCGGCTGATGGCCGATGTCGAAAACCTCATCGTCGAAACCGATACGCCGGCCAAGGTGGTCATCAACGAGCGCACCGGAACGATCGTTATCGGCTCCGACGTCCGCGTCTCGCCGGTCGCCGTCAGCTACGGCACCTTGACTGTCCAGGTCACCGAGACGCCGCAGATCATCCAACCCGAACCCTTCTCGCGCGGCCGGACCGCCGTCCAGCCGCAGACAGATATCGCGGCCGAGCAGACCGGCGGGCGCGTCGCCATCATCGACGGTCCAGATCTCAGGACCCTTGTCGCCGGCCTCAACAATATCGGTGTCAAACCGGATGGCATCATCGCCATTCTCCAGGGCATCAAGTCGGCAGGCGCCCTGCAGGCGGAGCTTGTGCTGCAATGATTGATATCATCAACCCTGACATGACGGTTCTGCAATTGCTGCGCCGGCTGGCGCTGCCGGCCGCAGGCCTCGTCCTTCTGTCGATCCCCAGCGCCTTCGCGCAGGAACATGCGCCGGCAGGCGACATCACCTCCCAGGACGAGATCAAGCAGTTCTGCACCAACATCGCCGAGCCCGCCCGCGACCAGCGTTACCTCCTGCAGAAGCAGGAGCTGGAAAAGCTTCGCGCCGACATCGACGCCCGCATAGCGGAAATGGACAAGCGCAAGGCCGAATACCAGGACTGGCTGAAGCGGCGTGACGATTTCCTGAAGCAGGCGGAAGCCGGCCTCACTGAAATCTACAGGAAGATGAAGCCGGATGCGGCCGCACTTCAGTTGCAGGACATGAAGATCGAGGTGGCCTCCGCCGTAATCATGCGGCTCGGCCCGCGTCAGTCGAGCCTCATCCTCAACGAGATGGACCCGCAAAAGGCCGCGGTCATCGCCAGCGTCATCGCCAGTGCGTCCGATCCCAATACGTCGAAGGATCCTTCATGAATATGCGTTTTTCGGCCGCGATCGCCGCCCTCGCACTCCTTGCAGGTTGCCAGTCTCCGACGGCGGTCAGCGAGATCGGCCGTGCGCCTGCCATGAGCCCGATCGGCAGCGGCCTCGCCTACGGCCAGACACCACAGATGGCGCTTTATCCGAAGCAGCCGCGTGCTGTGGCGCAGGGCTATTCGCTGTGGAGCGATTCGCAGGCCGCTCTCTTCAAGGATGCGCGCGCGCTCAACGTCGGCGACATCCTGACGGTCGACATCCAGATCAACGACAAGGCCTCCTTCGACAATGAGACCAACCGCAGCCGCACGAATTCGAGCGGCATGAACTGGGATGTCAACGCCCAGATCTTCGGCTGGACGCCCGAGTCGAAGACCGACCTGACTTATGGCTCCGACACCAGCACCGACGGCAAGGGCAAGATCGAGCGCACCGACAAGCTCACCCTTCTGGTCGCCGCCGTCGTCACCGGCATTCTCGAAAACGGCAACCTCGTCATATCAGGCTCGCAGGAAGTTCGCCTGAACCAGGAGCTGCGCATCCTGAATGTCGCCGGTATCGTTCGCCCGCAGGACGTCAATGCCGACAACCAGATCTCCTACGACAAGATCGCCGAAGCCCGCATCTCCTACGGCGGCCGCGGCCGCCTGATGGAAGTGCAGCAGCCTCCGCGCGGCCAGCAGGCCGTCGATCTTTTCTCGCCGCTTTGAGGCTGAACGACGATGGCAGAGCCAGACGCAAGCGCAGGTCAATCGCAGAAGAAATCCGGCTCGCTGATGACGATCATCGGCATCGCCGTGCTGACCCTGCTCGGCGCCGGCGGCGGCTGGGCGGTCGGTACGATCGTCGCGCCCAACATCAAGGGCGCCAAGGAGGTCGAGCAGGCCAAGGATGCGGAGGCGAAGAAGAAGGCCGAGGAAGGCCTGGCGCGCATCTCGACCGAGGCCAACAACGTCGTCCAGCTCGAGCCGATCACGTCGAACCTTGCCTACCCCTCGGAAAACTGGGTGCGACTCGAAGTCGCGCTGCTGTTCAACGGGCCACCGGATGTCAAGGTTTCCGAGGATATTCACCAGGATATCCTCGCCTATATCAGGACCGTTTCCCTCCAGCAGATCGAGGGGCCGCGGGGCTTTCAATATCTCAAGGATGACATACAGGAACGTGTTGACCTTCGCTCGCAAGGGCGGGTATCGAAGGTCATGTTCAGGACATTTGTCATCGAATGATTCGTCTCATAGTTTTCCTTACCACCATGATGGCGGTACCGGAACTGGCGGTGGCACAGCAGCTGCCGACTGACTTGTTGAACGTGCCGGTCGATGGCTCCGTCGCCGCCTGGATCATCCGCACATTCGGCCTGCTGACCATTCTTTCGGTCGCGCCGGGTATCCTGATCATGGTGACGAGCTTTCCGCGCTTCATCATCGCCTTCTCGATCCTGCGCTCAGGCATGGGTCTCTCCTCGACGCCCTCCAATATGATCCTCCTGTCGCTGTCGCTGTTCATGACCTTCTACGTCATGTCGCCGACTTTCGATCAGGCCTGGCAGAACGGCGTGCAGCCGCTGCTTGCCAATCAGATCAACGAGACCGAGGCGGTCCAGCGTATCGGCGAACCCTTCCGCACCTTCATGGCGGCCAATACCCGCGATAAGGATCTGGCGCTCTTCGTCGACCTGGCGCGCGAACGCGGACAGAATATCCAGACGACCGCTCCGATCGACTACCGCGTGCTGATCCCGGCCTTCATGATTTCCGAGATTCGCCGCGGCTTCGAAATCGGTTTCCTCGTCGTGCTGCCGTTCCTCGTCATCGACCTCATCGTCGCCACCATCACCATGGCGATGGGCATGATGATGCTGCCGCCGACCTCGATCTCGCTGCCTTTCAAGATTCTCTTCTTCGTGCTGATCGACGGCTGGAACCTGCTCGTCGGCAGCCTGGTGCGCTCGTTCAGCTGACCGGCTGCTGCTTGTACATTCGCCAGTGAGACAAACCCGCCGGATCGCTCCGGCGGATTTTTACCGCATAATTCCAAGTGCCGCAGTATAGTGCGGGTCGAAAGCCTCAATCGGCCGCGAACGGCGCCGTGCGCGGCGGCAGCGCCGGAATATCCATGTGATCGGGTGCGAGACCCTGCTTGGCGCGCTCGGCCATGATTTCATAGGCCTGCTCCAGATGGTCGCAGAACCGTTCGGCATCGAAGAGCGGCGCGATATAGCGCGTCTCTTTGAGATGCGCCTTGTACTCAGCGATCCGTCCGGGATTCTCAGCCAGCTCGACGGCCATATCCTCATAGGCCTGCAGATCGCCTGCGACGAGTTCAGGCAGGTCGATGGCCCTGAGCAGGCTCTCGCTGACGCGCGACGCGAAGTTGGTGCCTTTGACAGTCAGGACCGGCAGGCCGCCCCAGAGCTGCTCCGAGGTGGTCGTGTGGCCGTTGACGGGGAAGGTATCGATGCCGAGGTCGGCCGCCTGCTGGCGGTCGATATGTTCTTCGTAAGGCGCGCGCGGGCAGAAGATGATCCGCTTGGCGGAGATGCCCGCCGCCTGGAATTGCTTCAAGAGGTTCGCCTGGTTGCGCGGCGTGTTCGCCATCAGCCAGAGCACGCTGTTCGGCGCGCGCTTGAGGATCCGGCACCAGCTGCCGATCGTCTCCGGCGTGATCTTGCGGTTGCCGTTGAAGGAGGCGAAGATGAAGGCGCCTTCCGGCAGGCCGAGCTGCTCGCGGGTGACTGGACGCGGCTTCGGGCGATGCATCGGGTCGTTCGGCTGATAGCTCTCCGGCAGCCGGCAGAATTTCTCATGGTAGAAGGGCTTGGCCACCTCGGGCAATACCGAATGGTCGCCGATGACGTAGTCGAGATCGATATTGACCGTGCTGCCGGGGAAGCCGAGCCAGCCGACATGCACGGGTGCCAGCGGCAAATTGAAGGCCGACGCGCGGCTGCCCGAGGTATGGCCCTTCAGGTCGACCATGATGTCGATATTATGCTCGCGCACCACCTCCAACACCGCCTGGTCGGAGAAGCCGTGCACGGTGACGATCCTGCCCCAGCGGCTGCGGTCGGTATCGTTGTGTTTCAGATATTCCGGCCCTGTATGGCAGAAAAGCGTTACTTCGAACCGGTCCTTGTCGTGCAGTTCCAGGATGCGCTGCAAGAGCTTCATCGTCGCGTGGCGATCCCAGAAGTCCGATGACATGTAGCCGATCCGGATCTTGTCCGACCAAGTGTGCGGCATGTTGCGGCGGAAGGTCACCCGTTCCGGGTTGAGAGGAGTGGTGCCGATCGTCGCATAGCGGTTGAAATCCTCATTGCCGCACCAGTGCAGGTGATAGAACGGGTTGTCCTTGCGCAGGATCTCAATATCGCCCTTGGCGAGTGCGGCATCGATCACCGCCTGGTGCTTGCTCGCCTCTTCGAACTCGTTGAATTCACGGGCGAAGACCAGATGCAGGAAGCGGAATGCGAGATTGCCCGGAAACCGCTTGAAGAGGTTGCGCGAGAGGCTCTGATTCGTTGCGTCGTTCAGATCGTCGCTCAGCAGCAGGGCTGCCAAGCGCATATGATCGGGGTTCATGCTCTCCGACAGCACCGTCTTGAACGGCCGGATGATATCGCGCTGCTGCCGCTTGAGGTAGATCGCGGTGATGATGAAGGCGAGTTCCGGGTCTTCCTGCGCCTTGGCAAGATGACGCATGCCGATCAGCAGCGCTTCGTCTTCGTTGCCCGTCTCATAGTGCAGCTTGGCCGCCTGTTTCAGGTACTCATAGGAATTCGGTCCTTCGCACTTGCCGGCGAGGCTATAGGCCTTCGCGGCGTCGGCCTTGAAGCCGAGCTGCAGCAGGTTCTTCGCCAGCAGCGCATAGGTCTTGGCATCCTGCTGGACGTCGATGAGCTGGTTGAGGGTCGCCAGGGACTGCGTGTAGCGGCCCATCTGGTAGTCCTTGGATGCCGCAGAGAACGAAACTTTGCTGTTCAAAACCCAACTCCGTGAAGGAAATGTTCTGGCATGGCTGTCTGTCGCCGCGCGCATGGACCGTCCTCCCAAAAACGGGGTCGGTCCGATAATGCTATCCCGGCATCTGCCATACTGGCATTCGAAGCTTGCTTGAAACCGGTGGCGCGATGAGTGTCTGCTTTGTCCGGAAAGCCTTGACCGTCCCAGGAAGGCGCCCCTTTCGCCGGTAAAGTTCGCTTTTGCCGCTCAAATTCGAATGCCAAAAATTATCTTCAGCAGGCATTAACTAAGCCTTGTGAGAAGGCATTAACTATGCCCTGTAAGGAGCCGGCGCGGGGCCTGTATTTTTAAGAAGTTGGCAAGCATTGGCTGCGAGATTGCCCTGGACATGACGGGTTTGGGCCAACAAAACAGGCGCCGAGTAGCATGAAGCTGGTCCGTCATCGCCGGTACTATAGTCCGGTATGTCCTCCTTTTTGTATCTTGTTTTCCAGGGGACACACTTATGACAAGCATTAACACCAATTCTTCCGCACAGGCCGCTCTCCAGACGCTGCGCAGCGTCAACCAGAACCTCAACAGCACGCAGAACCATGTTTCGTCGGGCTATCGCGTTGAAAAGGCTTCCGACAACGCCGCTTACTGGTCGATCGCAACGACCATGCGTTCGGACAACAAGGCTCTCTCGGCTGTTTCCGACGCTCTCGGCGTAGGCGCCGCCAAGGTCGATACCGCTTATACCGCAATGGACAGCGCCATCGACGTCGTCGGCGAAATCAAGGCCAAGCTGGTTGCCGCAACTGAAAGCGGCGTCGACAAGGCCAAGGTCCAGGAAGAAATCAGCCAGCTGCAGCAGCAGCTCCTGAGCATCGCTCAGTCGGCTTCCTTCAACGGCGAAAACTGGGTCGCCGGCGCTGCGGGCACCAAGAGTGTTGTTTCCTCGTTCGTCCGCGACGGCTCCAACGCCGTTTCGATCAAGACGACCGACTATATCCTCGACGACGGCTCTGCGGGCAACGTTCTGTTCGGCATCAGCGGCGGCTCGGTCGAAACCTCCACGGGTATCCTCGGTACTTCGAGTGGTGCAACCGGTTCGATATACGCAATGGACATCACCGACTTCACCGCCGGCGAAATCTCATCGGCTCTGACCAACGTTGAAGCGGCTCTGAAAGCCATGACCAGCGCCGGCGCGGCTCTCGGCTCGCTCTCCAAGCGCATCGAACTCCAGGACGACTTCGTCAACGCTCTCAGCGACTCGATCGACTCCGGTGTCGGCCGTCTCGTCGATGCCAACATGGAAGAAGAATCTTCCAGGCTCAGCGCCCTGCAGACCCAGCAGCAGCTGGCGATCCAGTCGCTGTCGATCGCGAACTCCTCTTCGCAGAACATCCTGTCGCTCTTCCGCTAAGACCGGTCGGCACAAGATTTCCAAGTTTCGCGGCCGGGTCATCCCGGCCGCGATATGTTTTAATATAAGGTTAATGAAAATCCTTCTAAGCCTCAGATATTTTTAAGAAATTTCCGATCTCGATTTAGCTTTCCTTAACCATCTTGCTGTTTTCTAGGCCCATCGAAACGGCGAGTTAACCTTAATAGAGACGGTTAACAGGCATGATGCTGATCGCTGTGGGCCGGCCGAAAATCCGGAATGTCCCTTCTTAAAATCTGCCAACAAGGGGCAAGCAAACTATGACGAGCATCAACACCAATAACGCTGCAATGGCAGCCCTCCAGACTCTCCGTGGCATCAACCAGGGTCTCCAGGAAACCCAGGCTCACGTTTCGTCCGGCTATCGCGTCGGCAAGGCTTCCGACAACGCTGCTTACTGGTCGATCGCAACGACCATGCGTTCGGACAACAAGGCACTTTCCGCCGTCTCCGACGCTCTCGGCCTCGGCGCTGCCAAGGTCGACACCGCTTACTCCGCCATGGACAGCGCCATCGATGTCGTCGGCGACATCAAGGCCAAGCTGGTTGCCGCCACTGAAAACGGCGTCGACAAGGCCAAGGTCCAGGAAGAAATCAGCCAGCTGCAGCAGCAGCTGATGAGCATCGCGCAGTCGGCTTCCTTCTCCGGTGAAAACTGGGTTGCCGGCGCTGACGGCACCAAGAACGTCGTTGCCTCCTTCGTCCGCGACGGCTCCAACGCCGTTTCGGTCGTGATGACCGAATACGTTCTCGACGACAGCTCCACGGGCAACGTTCTCTTCGGCATGAGCGGCGGCTCGGTCGAAACCTCCTCGGGTATCCTCGGTACTTCGAGTGGTGCAACCGGTTCTGTCTACGCAATGGACATCACCGACTTCACTCTCGGCGAAATCCAGTCGGCTCTGACCAACGTTGAAGCGGCTCTGAAGGCCATGACCAGCGCCGGCGCTCAGCTCGGTTCGATCTCCAAGCGCATCGAACTGCAGGAAAACTTCGTGTCCGCTCTCAGCGACTCGATCGACTCCGGTGTCGGCCGTCTCGTCGACGCCAACATGGAAGAAGAATCCTCCAAGCTCAGCGCCCTGCAGACCCAGCAGCAGCTGGCCGTCCAGTCGCTGTCGATCGCGAACTCCTCTTCGCAGACCATCCTCACGCTGTTCCGCGGCTAATAACCCGCAGAAACATCGGCCCGCCGGTCTCCGGCGGGCATCTCGGAATCGCCGCGCTTCAATGGAGCGCGGCTTTTTTAATTTCCGTTAACCGTTGATTAACCATAATGCTGTCTTCTGCGGTCAACGAGACGGAGAGTTAACCAAATTTAAGAACCGGTTAACAGGCATGAGGCTGCTTCCCGTTCCCGGTGGCTTTCCGGAATGTCCCTTTTTTCCATATGCCGACAAGGGGCAATCATTTCATGACCAGCATTTTGACGAACGTCGCGGCGATGGCCGCTCTTCAGACACTCCGCGGTATCAACGACAGCCTTGAGACGACGCAGAACCACGTATCGTCGGGTTACCGCGTCGAAAAGGCAGCCGATAACGCCGCCTACTGGTCGATCGCCACGACCATGCGTTCGGACAACAAGGCTCTCGGGGCTGTTTCCGACGCTCTCGGTCTCGGCGCCGCCAAGGTCGACACCGCTTACTCTGCCATGGACAGCGCCATCGACGTCATCAGCGAAATCAAGGCGAAGATCGTCGCCGCGACCGAAAACGGCGTCGACAAGACCAAGGTCCAGGAGGAGATCAGCCAGCTGCAGCAGCAGCTCCTGAGCATCGCGCAATCGGCTTCCTTCTCCGGTGAAAACTGGGTTGCCGGCGTCGACGGCACCAAGAGCGTCGTTTCCACCTTCGTCCGCGACGGCAACGGAAATGTCTCGGTCAAGACGACGGACTATGTCCTGGACACGAGCTCCACGGGCAACGTCCTCTTCGGCATGACCTCGGCCGGCGTGATCGACACGAGCTCCGGCATCATCGGCACATCATACGGTACGATCGGCTCGATCTACTCGATGGACATCAGCACTTTCGGCTCGGCTGAGATCTCCATGGCCCTGACGTCGATCGAGGCCGGCCTGGAGGCGATGACCAAGGCTGCATCGCAGCTCGGCTCGATTTCCACGCGCATCGAGCTGCAGGAAAACTTCGTCGGCGCGCTCAGTGACTCGATCGAATCGGGCGTCGGCCGCCTCGTCGATGCCGACATGGAAGAGGAATCGAGCAAGCTGACGGCGCTGCAAACGCAGCAGCAGCTGGCCATCCAGTCGCTGTCGATTGCCAACTCCAGCGCTCAGAACATCCTCACGCTGTTCCGCAGCTAAATCAGGCGCTGAAGCTGGACCCAATCTTGCGCCGTCGTCTGGCAAGAAGCGCAAAGCATCCCGGACCGCGCCCAAAATGGCGCGGTTCTTTCTTTTATATCAATGCCTTGGTCGGCATTGCGATCGCTGCGTCAGGCTCAGTGCTGCGCACTTGCCCAACAGGTTGGTATCGAGTTAACTTCGCCTCGAGTTGATTTGCTTTTGCGACACGCCGGTAGAAACCCTGCCGGAGGCATGACGCCACTTCAGTCGCCGCCGGCAATCCGGCCTGCCCTTTCACCCCGATTCCGAGACCTGTCGATGACCGTTAAGATTACCAACGCGGCCGCGGTGAATGCGCTTGCGGTGCTGCGCAGCATCAACAAAGAAGCCAACCAGACCCAACAGCAAGTGTCCTCGGGATATCGTATCGAGACGGCCGCCGACGATGCGTCCTATTGGTCGGTCGCGACCGTCATGCGCTCGGACAGCACCAATCTCGGAACGATCGGAGATGCGCTCGGTCTCGGTGCTGCCAAGGTGGATGCGACCTACACGGCGATGAACTCGGCGATCGATCTCATAGGCGATATTCGCGCCAAGCTGGTTTCGGCAAGAGAGCCCGGCGCCGACAAGGACAAGATCAACGCCGAGATCAGCGAATACAAAGAGCAGTTGCAGACGATCGTTGAATCGACATCGTTTGCGGGTGAAAACTGGCTGTTGAACGGCGACACCGCTGCGCCGCCGACGTGGTCGGTCATCTCTGGTTTCGTGCGCGCTCCGACCGGCGAATATCAGGCCCAGACCATCGATTTCCCATCGTCGCAGACCATCCTCATCGACAAGAACAATGCGAGCGGCGGCCTGCTGACCAAGTCGGTCGATGCCAATGCGATCAATAACAGTGGCGCGACGTCGCGGAATTATTATCTGCTGGACGCCGACTCCACCACGCCGGCGACGGGTACGGAAATTGCGATCGACAACAACACGACCGGTGAGCAACTCACCGACATGCTTGACGTCACCGACGCGCTTCTTTCCTCGCTGACGGCGACAGCCGCGTCCATCGGCGTGATGAAGACGCGCATCGACGATCAGATCGACTATACCGCCGATCTGGCCGATTCGATCGACAAGAGCGTCGGCGCGCTCGTCGACACCGACATGGACGAGGCTTCGATCCGGCAGAAGGCGATCGAGACCCAGAAGCAGATGGCCGTCGAAGCGATCTCGATCCTCAATACGGCCGCAAGCAAGATCCTGATCCTGCTGGAATAGGGGTGGGCGCGATCACGGGTGGCGGCGCCGCCATTCATCCTCGCGCAAGTTTGACTTCCTAGTTTCCGGGATGAAGGCATCGTCCGAATCCGTGCCGGCGCAAGGTTAGGCCCTTGCCCGTTCCGAAGGGATGCCGGCGCGCAAGGTCACTTTGAGCGGGGGCGGGCATGCTGCATGCCTCCCGAATGCTGGATGGTTTTTTATGAGCATTACGCTTTCGCGGTATTTGAAGGATTTCGGTGAACCGGAATCGTCAGCGCCGATCCTCGACATGAACGATTTCGGCGGCGACGATTTCCCCGAAATGCCGAGCGAACCGGCGATCGACGTCGAGGCGGAGCGCCGCGAAGCCTATGCGGAAGGTCATGCCGCAGCGACCGTGGAATTGACCGAGAAATACGAACGCGAGGCGCGGACGCTGGCGGAGGTCCATGCGCGTGAACTCGAGGAACTGAAGCTGCGTTACGAAGTCGAGGCTGCGGCGGTCATTGCATCCCGCATCCGCGATATTGCAGAAGAGGTCGCTCAGATGGTCAGCGCCGGCGCTGCCCAGGTCATCGCGCCTGTGATGACGGAAGCGCTCGCGGCCAAGGCTGTCGAAAGCCTCGCCGCCCTGCTGCGTGATGCGATCCTCGAAGGCGCGGCCGGAGCGATCGTCGTCAGGGGCCCGACCCGGCTTTTCGATATATTGAAGGCTGAGCTCGGCGAACATGCCGGCGGGGTTCGCCACTTTGAGATCGACGATATCGATCTTGCCATAGAAATCGGTGATTCCGTCATCGTCACCCGTATGTCCGCCTGGGCGGCCAGCTTGAAGAAAGTTCTGGAATGAGCGAAGGCGAAAACCACCACCACGGCAAGAACGAGATCATCATCGTCAAGAGACATGGCGGCGGTGATCACGATGGCGCCCATGGCGGTGCGTGGAAAATTGCCTATGCCGACTTCATGACGGCGATGATGGCGTTCTTCCTGGTCATGTGGCTGGTCAATGCCGCCAACGAGGAGACCAAGGCCTCGGTCGCGACCTATTTCAATCCGATCAAACTTTCCGACGAAAAGCCGACCGAGAAGGGCCTGAAGAAGCCCGTCGACAATGCCGAGGGTGAGGAGAAGCAGGAGAAGTCGAAACAGAAGGAAGAAGATCCGAACGACGGCAAGGCCGTGGCGGATGGTGACGACCAGACATCGACCTCCGGCGACCAAACCAATTATTCCGAGGCCGATTTCTTCGAAAACCCTTATTCGGTTCTCGCCGAGATCGCCCAGGAAGTCGGCCAGCAGGCCAATGTCAGCGCCAAGGGTGATGGCGGTGCCGCCGATTCCGGCCCGGCCACCGGTGCCGATGGCGGCGAGGCCTATCGTGATCCCTTCGATCCGGACTTCTGGACGAAGCAGGTCGAGGTCACGACGGCCGGCAAGCCGCTACCGCCCGGCAAGAGCGACGACCAGGCGGTCGAGAGCGAGGCGACCGAGATCGCCAAGCTTGAGGACGCCAAGCCGATACCGCTGACCACCGATCAGAAGGCTGCCCAGGAAACCAAAGAAACGAAGGAAACCAAGGGCGCGGTCGAGGCCAAGGACGGCAAGACGCCGGGTGGCAAGTCGCCCGAAGACAAGAAGGCCGAAGCTCAGAAGGACGCCGATCATCAGAAGGATGCGGACAAGAGTGCCGCCGAGGCCGAACAGCAGCAGCAAAAGGAAGCCGAGCAGCTGCAGGCGCAGATCGCCCAGCAGATCGGCGGCGTGGCCGGCAAGCTCGCCGAAGGCCTGACCGTGACGGCGTCCGAAGGTGGATTCCTGGTCAGCATCTCCGACCAGGCCGACGATTCGATGTTCAATATCGGTTCTGCGGTTCCGCGCCAGGAGATGGTGCTGGCCATGGAAAGGATCGGCGCGATCCTGAAGGAGAGGGGTGGTGCGGTTGCCATCCGCGGCCACACGGACGGTCGCCAGTATAAGGGCGCGCAGAACGAGAACTGGCGGCTTTCGATGGACCGCGCTCAGAGCGCCTACTACATGCTCGTGCGCGGCGGGCTCGATGAGAAACGCATCTCCCAGGTCTCAGGCTTTGCCGACCGTCGGCTGAAGCTGCCGTCTGACCCGTTCAACGCCACCAACCGCCGGATCGAGATTCTGGTGCAGGCGGATCAAGGATAGTCGAATGGCGCGTCGGCAGCATCGTTATGTCGGATTTGTGGCTCTCGGCCTGGCGATGCTTTCGCCGGCCGCAGCCAAAGCGCAGGATCCAGACGATCTCGCGCCCTACAAAATGCTGCGGTCGCTGCAATTCGTGCAGGATTCCGTCGTTACCGGCGATCATTCGGCCGGTGAGATGCAGCGCTTCATGCTGGGCACGATCGACACGCGGCTGCGCACCGTCGAACCGTCGATCTTCGACGACGACCGCAACGTCGACGCAGCGCTGATTTACACGATGAGCGGCGGCAATCCGCAGACGCTCGAATATCTGATCGCCCACGACGTCAACGGCTATTTCGACAACCGTGTCACCGACGTGCTGCGCAAATATCTGAGCGGCAAGGGCCTCCTCGTCGCCAAGACGCTGCAGGAGACGGCCAGGGAATATCGCGACAAGAAGATCGGCCCCTATCTTGCGCTGATCGGCGGCAACGTGCTGATCGCGACGAAACCGACAGACGCGCTGGATCTCTACGACCAGGCGCGTCTTGCCGCCCCGGGTACGATCGTCGAGGAGGCGGCGTTGCGCCGCTCCGTCGCCATTTGCGTCGACAAGGGGATGCTCGACAGGGGAATGGCCTATTCGCAGCGCTATGTCCGTCGCTTCCTGCATTCGCCCTATGCCAGCCAGTTCGCCGATCTTTTCGTCACCCTCGTCGTCGGCCACGATCACGACGTAAAGCCGCAGGATGTCATCGACATCCTGTCCTTCATGGACGCACCGCGCCAGCGCGAGGTTTATCTGCGCATCGCCCGCGCCGCCGCTATATCAGGCAAGCCGGAGCTGGCGCGCATGGCGGTCGGACGTGTGCAGTCGCTTGGCGGCGGCACCGACAATGCTTTCGGTCCGCTCGCGGATTTCTATGGCGGCATGGCCGGCCTTCCCACGGAGGATATCGATCAGGCAGCAAAGAATGTCAGCGGCATCGACGGCAGCGCGCTGTCGCCACGGGATCAGGCGTTGCAGGAGGCGGCGCGATCCGTTGCCGAGCAGATCCTGCGCGCTCCCGACCCGGCAAGCTTGACGCAAGCCTCCAATCCTAACACTGATCATCAAGAAATCACTTCTGAAAAGGCTGCGGCGATAGCCATGCAACCGGGAGCGCCAGGCGCACTTCCCGAGCCTGTTCCGGGAGGTGTGGCATCGACTGGCCAAAGCCAGGATACCGACCCCTCATTCAACGCATTTGTGACGACCAATCGATCCAAGCTCGACGAGATCGACGGTCTTCTGGCGCAAGAAGGCAACGAACAATGATGGATATAAACGTCTCGGGCGGAGCCTCCGGTACGGAGACGGCTGCGGTTGCGAAATCCGCGCGATTGGCCGGAAAAGGTGATGCTGCTGACGGCCAGAAGAGTGGCTTCTTCGACGCACTTGCCAAGGCAGGCAGCGATGCCGTCAATGGCGAGCCCGACGATGTGCAGCCGGATCAGGGCGTGGCTGCCGACGGCGGCGCCGAGAAAGTGGCGCGGACGATCCGCGGCCGCAGCGGTGCAAAGCCGTTGATCGATCTTAGCGACGCCGCGCTGAAGGCACAGGCCGAGGTGCAGCCGGAAACGATCGCCAGTGTTGAAAAGGCCGCGACAAAGCCCGTAAAGGCTGAAGTCAAAATGCCGGCCGATCTCGCCTTCGGCAAGCTCGATCCGAAGGACAGTCCCGCAGACGAGGTCGCTCCGGCAGCCAAGGGCGGCAAACATACCAAGGCCGGCGCGCTGGAAACCGATACGGACAAGGCCAGCGACGATGATGACGGCGGCATTTCCGATGTTCTGGGTCTGCTGAAGCAGGAGCCTGCCGACGGGACCGTGACTTTGCCGGCGACCACCGCGCATCACGTCTCCGCCAAGGTCGACGAGGCTGGAGCGGTCGACAAGAAACTCGATGGTATCGAAGCCAAAGCGGGCGGCCATGCGTCCGACGCTCTTGCTGCCGTCAGCGGCAATATCGAGAGCGGCAAGGCGGATGATGCCAGGGTTCCCGGCTCGGAGAATGCCGAAGCCGCCGATGGCAAGACATTCAGGATCAGCCGCGCCGATGGCCGCGGCGTGTCGATGGATGTCCACATCGGCACGGATCAGGCGGGGCCGAAAGATGGTTCGAAGAAGGCCGATGTCGAAAACGTTTCGGTGCTCGAATCGCGCCGCTATATCGGCCTGATGCAGAATACGAATTCCGCCGCCGTCACCGCCGCTCTCTCCGGCGATTCCGAATGGGCGCGCGCCATGGAGCCGAGCTCGGCGCTCTCCAACGCGGCGGAATGGACGAGCACCGGCAAGGTGGTCAATACGTTGAAGATCCAGATGAACCCGCTCGATCTCGGCCTGGTGACGGCGACCATGCGCCTGTCCGGCGACGCTCTGAACGTCGACCTCAAGGTCGAAACCGGAGCGGCCTATCGTCAAATGAAGGAAGATCACGGCAAGATTCTCGAAGCTCTGCGCAGCCAGGGTTACGCGGTCGAAAACGTCACCATCAGCATGGCACCGGTCGAGCGTCCCGACGCAGGCAACCAGGGCCAGGCTTCCCAGCAGCAGTCGCTCCCTCAGCAGGGGCAGGGCGGCGAGGCGCGCGAGCGCCACAATCAGACGGCGCAGCGGACGGACGGGGGCTTCAATGGCGCAGGCGATACCAGTATTGAAGACACTCGTTCTGGCGGCAGCAGCGACACTGGCGGCGTTTACCTCTGAGGCGATCGCCTCCACCGGCGCCTGCGAACGCGAGATCCAGTCGGCAGCGGCCAAATACGGTATCCCGGAAGGCATCCTCTATTCGGTTGGGCTGACGGAGACCGGCCGCAAGGGCTCGCTCTATCCCTACGCCATGAACGTCGAAGGCAAGGCGATCTTTCCGCCCTCGGAGCAGGACGCGATGCGGCAGTTCGATGTCGCCCGCAGCAGCGGCGCCAAGCTCATCGACATCGGTTGCATGCAGATCAACCATTACTTTCACGGCGAGAATTTCCGCTCCGCCGAGGAGATGTTCGATCCTCATCGCAACGTGGAGTATGCTGCAAAATTCCTCCGCAATCTACATGACCGTCACGAGACATGGACGATGGCGGTAGCCAGATACCATGCCGGACCGAACAACAATCCGGCGCAGAAGCAATATGTCTGCCGCGTCATCTCCAATCTCGTCGCCACCGGCTATGGCAAGTGGACTCTCAATGCGAGTAACTTTTGCCGAAATTGATTCAACCAAAGATGGAAGAGGCGTATTGTGACGAAACTGTGTCACAATGTGGCAGGAATCCGGCGTGAATCCCGTGCGCAAGTCATATTTAACTGACCGTTAACTTTTCCACGAAATTTTTGTGTGCATAATCAGGCGTACCCACTAGATATAGATCAAATCGCTACCCAGATCTTAATCAATTATTAGTTTCTGCCATTAACTTTAACGAGTTGTCGCCGATTCGTGCGATTCGTACCCATAGATCATCGAAGTGCCACACTGATTCGGAGGCGGACGAATGATCGTAGTGGTTGATGAGCGTGAGCTCGTGAAAGATGGATACACATCTCTGTTCGGGCGTGAGGGCATTCCCTCCACCGGCTTTGATCCGGCGGAATTTGGCGAGTGGGTACAGACCGCCGCCGATTCCGATATAGCTGCAGTCGAGGCCTTTCTGATCGGTCAGGGCCAGCGCAACTTCGAACTGCCCCGGGCGATCCGGGATCGGTCGATGGCGCCGGTGATTGCGGTCAGCGACCAGCACTCGCTCGAAAACACTCTTGCGCTTTTCGATTGCGGCGTCGACGACGTGGTGCGCAAACCGGTGCATCCCCGCGAGATCCTCGCAAGGGCGGCTGCGATCCGGCGCCGGCTGAAGGCGATCACCAATTACACCGAGATCGGCGGGATCCGCGTCTTCTCGGATGGCCGTGACCCCGAGATCAACGGCGAAGTCTTCGCACTTCCACGGCGCGAGCGCCGCATCCTCGAATATTTGATCGCCAATCGCGGTCGCCGGGTCACCAAGACCCAGATCTTCAATGCCATCTACGGCATCTTCGATGAAGAGGTCGAGGAGAACGTCGTCGAAAGCCACATCTCGAAGCTGCGCAAGAAGCTGCGCAAAAAGCTCGGCGTCGATCCGGTCGATTCCAAGCGCTTCCTTGGTTACTGCATCGATTGGGCCTGATTTCTCGGCCGGGCGGCGGCGCCCGGCTGAACTTCGATATCTGGCTTCGCAGCTCGCATGACAGACAGCTTCACGCAAGGCCCGGCAAATACTCTCGTGCATAACAGGTAAAACGAGGTTTTCAGATGAGCATTTTCGGCAGCATGAAGACGGCAGTATCGGGGATGAACGCTCAGGCCAACCGCCTCAGCACCGTCGCCGACAACATCGCCAACGTCAACACCACCGGTTACAAGTCTGTGTCGACGAGCTTCTCGTCGCTGGTTCTGCCCTCCTCGGGCGGCAATTACAATTCCGGCGGCGTTCAGACCTCCGTTCGCCAGGCCGTCTCCGACCAGGGCGATATTTCCTACACCACCTCGGGCACCGATCTCGCAATCTCGGGCGACGGCTTCTTCATCGTCCAGGGTGTGGACGGTACGCCGGTTTTAACCCGCGCCGGTGATTTCACCAAGGACGATGAAGGCAATCTCGTCAATGCCGCCGGCTTCCAGCTGATGGGTTATTCCTATGACTCCGGCTCTCCCGCCGTCGTCGTCAACGGCTTCGACGGTCTCGTTCCCGTCAATGTCAACCAGGAAGGGCTGACCGCCATCGCCTCGACATCAGGGGTCTTCAAGGGCAACCTCGATTCCGGCGCCAATGTCGCTCCGGTCGCTCCTGCGACGCTCCCGAGTGACAACGGCGCTACCGGCACCCCGACAACCGACACCAAGAAGTTCTCGATGGTCGCCTACGACTCTCTCGGCAACAAGGTGATGTACGACTTCTACTTCACGAAGACCTCGGTCACGACACCGCCGCCGGCAACTCCTGCGACTGCCAGTACTTGGGAAGTTGCGATCTTCCGCAACGCCGATGCCGCGACGGGCGGCACGACCTCCTTCCCTTACAGCACCGCCGCTGTCGGCACGACCACGCTCGATTTCGACGCCACTGGAAAAATAACCAACTCGACGGGCGCCGTAACGATCGACGATACGGCGACGACCGGCCAGATGATCGACATGGATCTCACGGGCTTCACGCAGCTCGGCGCCGATTTTGCCGGCACCGGTACGCCGAACGGCCAGGCCGCAAGCCCGGTGAAGGACGTCACGATTGACGGCGACGGCATCGTTTACGCCAAGTATGAAGACGGCAGCACCAAGCCGCTCTATCGCATCCCGCTCGCCAATGTTGCGAGCCCGGACAAGCTGACGCTGATGAGCGGCAACGTCTACAGCGCCAACGGCCAGTCGGGCGTCACCGTTACCGGCTTCCCGCAGACCAACGGCCTCGGCACGATCAAGTCAGGCGCTCTCGAAGGTTCGAACGTCGACCTCGCCGGCGAGCTGACCGAGATGATCGAATCGCAACGCAGCTATACTGCCAATTCCAAGGTGTTCCAGACGGGGGCCGACATCATGGACGTCCTCGTCAACCTCAAGAGATAAGCAAGGTACCGGGTAAGCCATGTCGCTCACGTCAGCACTTAATACCGCGCAGAGCATATTCAACAATACGGGCACTCAGAGCAGTGTCGTATCGAACAATATCTCGAATGCCGGCAACAAAGATTACGTGCGCCGGCAGGCGATGCTCACCACGTCCTTGAATGGCGCGCAGGTCGTCAAGATCGACCGGGCGCAGGAAGAAGCGCTGCTGCGCCAATACCTGAAGACATCCTCTCAGGACAGCGCCCAGCAGGCATTGCTCGGCGGTCTCGAGGACCTGAAGTCGATCGTGGGTGGCAACGATTACGAAACGTCGCCATCCACCTATCTCGGTGTTTTCCAGCAGAAGCTTCAGGCTTTCCGCACGACGCCGGGCAGCACCGTCGCCGCCCAGGGCGCCATCACCGCCGCCCAGGACGTCGCCAACTCGCTGAACAATGCCTCGCAATCCGTTCAGAACGTCCGCGCCACCGCCGACAAGCAGATCGCCACCGACGTCGAGAAGCTGAATACGCTTCTCAGCGACTTCGAGAAGGCCAACAACGCGGTGAAGACCGCCACGGCCTCGGGTGCGGATGCATCCGGCGCCCTCGACGAACGTGAGAAGGCTCTCAAGCAGATTTCGCAGATCGTCGGCGTCAACACAACGACGCGCGACAATAACGACATGGTGCTGAGCACGTCTGACGGGACGATCCTCTTCGAGACGATCCCGCGCAAGGTGACGTTCAAGTCTCAGGACGTCTATACCGCGACCATCACCGGCAATTCTGTCTATATCGACGGTGTGGCACTTCCGCGCGGCAGCGGATCGACGACGACGGCGCAGGGAAGCCTTCAGTCGCTCCTCCAGGTCCGCGACGAAATCGCCCCGAACTTCCAGAAGCAGCTCGACGAAGTCGCCCGCGGCCTGGTCTCGCTCTTCAAGGAGCAGAACACGGCAGCCAGCCCGACCTATGTGCCCGGCCTCTTCACCTGGAGCGGCGGCACGGTCGATACCGGCGCCACCGCGGTTGCGGGCATGGCGGCGAGCATCAGCGTCAGCAGCCGTGTCATTACCTCGCAGGGCGGAGATCCGATGCGCCTGCGCGACGGCGGCATCAACTTGACCGGCCTCGTCCTGAACGCCGACGGCGCCAGCGGTTATACGGATGAACTCGATCGCCTGTATACGGCGATGAGCTCCGATATGGATTTCGACCCAGCAACGGGAACGGCAGTCGGTTTCGACGCCACGACCGGCATCGATTCAAATGTCAGCATCATGGAATTCGCCACGAATTCCCTTGGCTGGCTCGAGCAGTACCGCAGCAACGCCACGACGGCGGCGGAAAACACCTCGGCGGCGCTGTCGCGTTCCGACGAAGCCTATTCCAACGAGACGGGCGTCAACCTCGACGAGGAGCTGACGCTGCTCCTCGACATAGAGCAGTCCTACAAGGCGGCGACCAAGATCCTGAACGCCGTTGACGAAATGTTGAAGTCATTGCTGGATATTGCGAGTTAAGCCATGAAGAGCTCATTTATTTCAAGTTCGGCCATTCAGAACGCGATGCGGTTGACGATCCGTCAGGCGCAGAACCAGATGACGAAGGCAACGATGGAGGCGACGACGGGAGTCTATGCGGATATCGGTGTCTCGCTCGGCGGCAACGCCGCCAGGAGCGTGGACTTCAGCCGCGAGGTCGACAGGATAGCCTCGATCAAATCAAGCAATTCGCTTGTCACCGCGCGCATGGAATCCTCGCAGCTCGGCCTTTCCAAGATGAAGGACGTCGGCGACGGCCTCGTTTCGAAGCTGACGGCGCTGCAAGGCAGCCACGATCCCGGCAGCATCACGGTCGCCATCCAGTCGGCGACCAGTGCGCTATCCACCATGATGGACACGGCCAATACCATGGTGAATGGCGAATATCTGTTCTCGGGCATCAACACCGACGTGCAGCCGCTGACCGACCAGACGACCGCGACGAGCGCAACCATCGTCACGGCATTGAACACGTATGCGACAGGTCTCGGCAAGTCGGTCAGTGATCTCACCGGCGCCGAAATGGAGACCTTTATCACCACGGAGGTCGAGCCGCTGTTCGACGAGACTGCCTGGACCGATCCGACGACCGGCTGGTCGCAGGCATCAAGCCAGAACATGACGAGCCGCATCAGCAATTCCGAAGTGATCGAATCCTCGACCAATGCCAATTCCGAGGGCATGCGTTACTTCGCGCTCGCTTCGGTGATGACCTCGGCCCTGTTGGGCCAGGGTCTCAGCAGCGATGCGATGAGCACGGTGTCCAAGCAGGCGATCAGCTACACGACGAAGGCGACCAGCGGCCTCGTGACCCAGGCAAGCCAGCTCGGCCTTTCCCAAGAGCGCGTCAAGAAGTCCAACGACGCTCTCGACGCTCAATCGAACATCATCAAGAACAAGCTCGTCGATCTCCAGGGCGTCGATCCTTACGAAGCCTCGACCCTGGTCAAGACTTTGGAAACGCAGCTTGAAACCGCTTACACGATCGTCTCGAAGATCCAGCAGTTGAGTCTAGTAAACTACCTTTGATGATCAAAGGCGCGCAATAAAGAAGGATGCATGAATGTATCAGTTCTCATATGCCGAAGTCATGCAGGACTCGGTGGCCGACGCGAAAGAGCGGGAATGGCAGGTTCTTGACCGGTCCATAGACCTGCTGGCGGCGGCGCGCGAAAAGGAAAAATACGGCCGGGAAGCCATTGAAGCCCTGTTTTATACACGCCGGGTGTGGATCAGCTTCATCGAGGATCTCAAACATCCCGACAACCAGCTGGAGATCGGGCTGAGGGCCAACCTCATCTCGATCGCGATCTGGATATTGAAGGAATGCGACAGGATCAGAAAACGTCAGTCTAATAACTACCAGGGCATCATCGACGTTACCACCATCATCAGGGATGGACTTAAATGAAAAGTACACTTCGCATTTCTCTGAAAGCCGGAGAAAGAATCTTCATCAACGGCGCCGTCCTGCGCGTCGACCGCAAGGTCGCGCTGGAATTCCTGAATGATGTGACGTTCCTTCTCGAAAACCACGTCCTCCAGCCGGAGGGCGCCACGACGCCGCTGCGTCAGCTCTATTTCATCGCGCAGATGATCCTCATCAACCCCGAGGGCAAGGACCACTCGACGGCGTTGTTCCGCAAGTCGATCACCATGCTGCTTTCCTGCTTCAAGAACGAGGAGATTCTCGCCGAACTGAAGCGCATCGATGCGCTCGTCTCGACGGGCCGCGCCTTCGACGCGCTCAAGGCGATCCGCGGCCTCTACGCGATCGAAGACAATATCCTCAACAACCACGAAATGCCGCCGACGATGGTCGAGCAGATTCGCAGGGAGATTGCACCATGGCGGTAGATGCAACATCGAGCGTGAGCACGTCGAGCACGACAAGCACGACGAGCACGGCCCAGACGAAGGCGACGCTGAACTACGACAATTTCCTTCAGCTGCTCATCGCGCAGATGAAGAACCAGGATCCGACCGATCCGATGGATGCCAGCGAGCAGATGTCGCAGTTGGCGAGCTTCTCGCAGGTCGAGCAGACGATCCAGACCAACACCAAGCTGGACACGCTGCTCGCAAGCTCGAGCCTCACCCAAGCCAGCAGCTACGTCGGAAAATACATGGAAAGCGCCGACGGCACCGTCAAAGGCACCATCGAATCCGTCAAGGTTTATTCGGACGGAATCATAGCGACGACCACGGATGGCGGTAATATACTCGTGCAGGCGGGAATCACCATTGCCGACAAGGCGCCGACCAGCGATACCTGATACCCACGGCGCCGGTGCGTCGCATAGCTCGGTGATACCAATCAATGGCGATCCGGCCACGGCGGGGCCGCTTCAAGGCGATATGAGGTTGCCTTCGGATGAATGAAGCTGATGCATTGGATCTGTTTCAGGCGGCGATCTGGACCGTCCTGATTGCCGCCGGTCCCGCCGTCATCGCGGCGATGGTGGTGGGTCTCGTCATTGCCTTGATCCAGGCGCTGACCCAGGTGCAGGAAGCGACACTGACCTTCGTGCCGAAGATCGTGGCGGTGCTGATCACCGTCGGCGTCACGGCACCCTTCGTCGGCTCGCAGATCTCGATTTTCACCAATCTGGTCTTCTCGCGCATCCAGTCCGGTTTCTAGAGCAATTCCAGCAAAAGTGCGCTGCGGTTTTGCGTCCGGGATTGCGTAGAAACAAAAGGTTAGAGCGGTTCTACGCTTCCATGAGAAGCTGAACCGCTCTGAGCCACCTTCGCGCAAGCTTCGCCATTTAATTCTCGATCCGAATTGGGCGGGCCGCATGTCCGCCTCCTCTCATGAAGAGACGGAATCGTCATGGCGCAACCACCTGCACTCCCCCTTCCAAAAGTCGCCCCGAACCTGCGCGATGTCGGTTTTGCCCTCGGCATCATCGGCATCATCTGCATTCTCTTCCTGCCGATCCCGCCGTTCCTGATCGATATGGGACTGGCCTTCTCGATCGCTTTCTCGGTGCTGATCCTGATGGTCGCGCTGTGGATCCAGAAACCGCTCGATTTCTCGTCATTCCCGACCATTCTGCTGATCGCGACGATGACTCGGCTGGCGCTGAACATCGCGACGACACGCGTGATCCTGTCCCACGGTAATGAAGGCCATGACGCAGCTGGCGGCGTCATCGCCGGTTTTGCAAGCCTGGTGATGTCCGGCGATTTCGTCATCGGCCTGATCGTCTTCCTGATCCTCATCACCATCAACTTCATCGTCATCACCAAGGGCGCCACGCGTATCGCCGAAGTCGGCGCGCGTTTCACCCTGGATGCGATCCCCGGCAAGCAGATGTCGATCGACGCCGATCTTTCGGCCGGCATCATCGACGAGAGGGAAGCTCAGCGCCGGCGCAGGGAGCTGGAGGAGGAAAGCTCCTTCTTCGGTGCGATGGACGGTGCGTCGAAATTCGTGCGCGGCGATGCCGTCGCCGGCCTGATCATCACCTGCATCAACATTTTCGGCGGCATCATCATCGGCTATTTCCGCCACGGCATGCCGATCGGCGAAGCCGCTGACGTTTTCGTCAAGCTCTCCGTCGGCGACGGCCTCGTCTCCCAGATGCCGGCTCTCATCGTCTCGCTCGCCGCCGGCCTTCTCGTCTCCCGCGGCGGCACCACCGGCTCCACCGACCAGGCGGTCGTCAACCAGTTGAGCGGTTATCCCCGTGCGCTTTCCGTCTCGGCGGTGCTGATGTTCATCCTGGCCCTGATGCCGGGTCTGCCGTTTATCCCCTTCGTGGTCCTCGGCGGTCTTCTCGCCTTCGGCGCCTGGTTCATCCCACGTCAGGTCGAGGCAGAGAACATGCTTCGCCGCGAGCAGGAAGAAAAGAAGGTCGTCCAGAACAAGGAGCTGGAAAAGGATTCGGTCAAGGCGGTGCTGCGCACCTCCGAAATCGAGCTCGCACTCGGCAAGATGGTCTCGACGCGCCTGCTCGGCGCCCACCAGGAGCTCGCCTTCCGCGTCGGCAAGATGCGCAAGAAGTTCGCCACCCAATACGGCTTCGTCGTGCCCGAGATCAAGGTGACGGACGATATCGCCATCGCCGAGAAGTCCTACCAGATCCGCATCCATGGCACGACGGTCGCTTCCAACCTGCTGCGCGTCGGCGAAGTCCTCGTGGTCACCGGCGCTGGCCGCCGGCCGAGCATTCCCGGCGACGAAATCCGCGAACCCGCTTTCGGCATGCCTGCCGTCTCCATCCTCGAAAACTTCGCCGACGATCTGAAGCGCGAGGGCTTCCAGCCGATCGACAATGTCTCCGTCGTGCTGACCCATATGAGCGAGGTCATCCGCAACAACCTGCCGCAGCTGCTGTCCTATAAGGACGTCAAGGTGCTGATCGATCGGCTCGACCCCGAATACAAGAAGCTCGCTGACGAGATCTGCTCGTCGCACATGTCCTATTCCGGCCTGCAGGCAGTGCTCAAGCTGCTGCTCGCCGAACGTGTCTCGATCCGCAACCTGCACCTCATTCTCGAGGCGGTGGCCGAGCTTGCCCCGCATGTCAGGAAGACCGAGCAGATCGTCGAGCATGTCCGCATCCGCATGGCCCAGCAGCTTTGCGGCGATCTCGCCGATAACGGCGTGCTGCGCGTGCTGCGGCTGGGCAGCAAATGGGATCTGGCTTTCCACCAGGCGCTGAAGCGCGACGCCAAGGGCGAGGTGATCGAATTCGACATCGATCCGCGCAGCCTGGAGGAGTTCAGCGAACAGGCCACCAAAGTTATCCGTGAGTTCATGGATCGCGGTCTGCCATTCGCACTTGTCACGTCGCCGGAAACACGCTCCTATGTGCGCATGATCATCGAGAGGCTGTTCGCCACGCTCCCGGTCCTGTCGCATGTCGAACTGGCCAAGGGCATCGAGATAAAGATTTTGGGCTCTATTTCATGATGACAGACCCGCAAGGGACCGTTCTCGCGCTGTTTCTGGTTTTCTGCCGGATCGGTGGCTGTGTGCTGGCTCTTCCGGGTTTTTCCTCGGCGCGCGTGCCCGCACAGCTGCGCGTCTTCATCGCCAGCGCGCTCTCGATCGCCGTCATGCCGTTGCTCTGGGATACTGTCTATCCGGCCGTTCACACCGGTGCCGGAACCTATATCGGCCTGATCTTCAGCGAATCGCTGATCGGCGTGATGTATGGCATGCTGGCGAGGATCTACACGCTCGGCATGCAGTTCGCTGCCTCGATCACCGCCATGATGGTCGGCTACACCCAGCCGGGTTCCGCCGACATCCTCGAAGACACGCCGGAGACCAGCCTGTCGGCCTTTATCACCTTTGCCGGCATGATGATCCTCTTCATCATGGACTTCCATCACATCGTCTTCCGCGCGCTGATCGATTCCTACACGACCATGCCATTCGGAGGCATGATGCAGATGCGCGCGACGCTGATCTCTTTTACCGACACGCTGGAGCAGACCACCTACATCATGCTGCGGCTGGCGAGCCCCTTTTTGATCTACGGCCTGATTTTCAACGTCTCGATCGGTTTCATCAACAAGCTGGCGCCGCAGATCCCGGTCTACTTCATTTCCACGCCCTATCTGCTGATGGGCGGGCTCTTCCTGATTTATTTCTCGATTGCGGCGATGGTCAGCCAGTTCGGCCAGTCCTTCGGCTCAATCTATATCGGGCGATGAGGCTGATATGATCGAAAGGAAGCGCTCCCAGAAGCTCAAGCGGCTGCTCTCGGTGCAGCGGCATATCGAAAGAATGGCCGAGAACGACCTGGCCGAAACCAGCCGCCAGCGTGTCGAGGTCAATGTGGCGATGGACGACGTCATCCTCGCGCTCGGCTCGATGGACCCCGTCCACCACGCCTTCTCGCAGAATTACGCCGACCGATTCGGCAGACTCACCATCAAGGACCAGCAGCTGACCGGCATGCAGCAGATCCACGAGATGCGGCTGACGCGCGAGCGCGCCAAGGGCGACCGCCTCGAAGACGGCATGAAGGAAGCCCTCGAAGTCGAGCGCCGCGAGGCCGATGACAATGCCGTCTACGATGTCATCGACCAGCAATTCGCAACGCCAGCCTCCAGCAAGCTTCAAAAACCATAGTCGTTACGATCTTAAATTCAGAGGATTGTAACGTGGCTATTTCGCCCCCCAGTGATCTGGTCCTGGACGTTGTCAAAGCTGCCGACCCCATGGAGGTTCAGGCGGCCCAGGAAAAATTGAAGGCAAATCGTGCGGCCTTTGCCGCAACGAGTCTCGCCGAAAATGGCAAGGGCTTCTCCAATACGGTCGACGTTCTCGATCATGTCGGCCAGAAGAGCGGCCTCGCCAACGTCCAGAACCGCACCAAAACCGAGGAAGTTCCGGAAAGCTACCGGAAGTTCGAGGCCATGGTCCTGCAGAATTTCGTCAAGTCCATGCTGCCGAGCGAAAGCGAAGAGGTCTACGGCAAGGGCGCGACCGGCGATATCTGGAAAGGTATGATGGCCGAACAGCTCGGCAACGTCATGGCCAAGGGTGACGGCATCGGCATTGCCAAGCAGATGTACAGCGAACTTCTGCGCCGGCAGGAAGGCAAGATCGTCAATGCCTCGACCGATGACGATGACCGCAATACCGCGCTCAGCATGATCGACGACTTCCAGCGCAAGACCTTTGGCACGCCGACCGCCGAAGCCAAGACCGATAGAACAGGATGATCTTAGGCCGGTTGGCCAAAAAAAATCGAATCCCGTTCCAATTAACAGTTAGAGCATGCTGTCGTCCGAAAACCGCGTACGTTTTTGGCATCATGCTCTAAGCGAAGCATAACCGAGGGTACCATGGAAATAATTTCGAACGAATACAGGATCAAATCCGTTCTCGGACGCCTCGAAATGATCATCGACAATGAGAACACCCGGATCGGCAACGACCCGCAGTTCGATCTCAAGGTCTCCAATGCGCATAAGAGCCGCTGCCTCTACGAGTTGTCGATGCTTTTCCGCGATACCGATCCGGCCGAGCTTGCCGCTGCCCATCTCGATCAACTACACGGCCTGAAGAAGAAGCTGGTTCTCAATGCCCGTCGCGTCGAGGCGCATCTCGAAGCGGTTCGCGCTGTCGCCGACCTGCTGAAGAACGCAGTTCAGGACGCTGACGCCGACGGCACCTATTCCCAGGAACAATTCGCCGCGCGTGGAAACTGATGATCAAGCTCGTCCTCACCGGTGTCTGGGTTTGCGCCATCACCTTGGCATCGGTCTATTTCTCGGTGTACCTGGCGACCGCGCCGGCGCCCGCAGCAACGGATTCCAAGCAGAGCGCGCTTGAACTGGTGAAGGGTGAAACGATCACAGTGCCGATCATCGGCAACGGTGCGATCACCGGTTATTTCCTCGGCCGCGTTTCGTTCATGATGAACAAGGACATGCTGAAAGGCGTGACGCTGCCGCTGAGCGAGATGACGACGGACGAGCTTTTCAGCCTGCTGGTCGGCAACAAGATGGTCGATATCGCCCACATCAAATCCTTCGATCCGAAGGCTTTCCGCGAGGAGATCAAGAAGGGCATGAACGAGCGCCTCGGCGGCGAATACGTCGCCGACGTGATGCTGGAGCAGCTCGACTATCTCTCCAAGGAAGACGTCAAGGAAAGCTCCGCCGGTCAGCCGAAGAAGGTGGGCGCACCCGTCAAGATCGTCGAGACCGCACCAGCGACCGAAGCACCGGCGCCAGCGGCCCACTAAAACGCGTCGCGATCTTTCAGATTCGCTCCTCGCGCTTTAGGTCTTTGTTTTACGCGTGTCGTTGTCGCAAAACCGCTGCACATGCTTTAGACATCATTCGATCATCGATGACAAACGGCGCCGCAAGGCGCCGTTTGTCAATGGACGCGCGTGGTTAATAAACGACTTATACGAGCATGGAAATTCAAGGAATTTTCCTAAGGGTTGTTTGAAGCCGTCCTGTTATATCAGGTCTCACAGCTTGGCATGCGCCGCTTATCCGGGATCGGAGCGACGCGCACCGGCGGGACGCAACCGGTCCTTTCGAGACCTCCGGTGCGGAAATGTGGGCTTGTTTTCCGGGATGTCGGGCGCATGCAGCACCCTCGGCAGGAGGTAGGAATGAATCTGATTGCAAACTTCGCGGTGCTCGCATCGCGGCGGACGATCTTCGATCTGCCGGTCTGCGATCTCGGCTGGGACGACGCCCTCGTTTTCATTAACGAGCTGGCCTCCATTCCCGTCGGCCAGACCGTGGTTTGCTTCGTCAACGCCCATAACATGCTGACGACGCTACGCGACGACGAATATTATCGGATCATGTCGCACAATCTGGTGCTGCCGGATGGTATCGGCCTCAACATCGCATCGCAGATCGCCCATGGCGCGCCGTTTCCGGCCAATCTGAATGGCACCGATTTCGTGCCGGCTTTCCTGACCTTCATGGAGGCTCCGCGGCGCATCGGTCTCATCGGCGGCACGCGCTCGGTCGTCGAGGCGGCGGCCGAAAATTTCCGCAAGCACACGCCCTGGCATGAATTCGTCGTCGTTTCGGACGGCTATTTCGACAAGGCCGAACCAACTGATGTCATCGAGGAGCTTGAGCGCCAGAAGCTCGATATCCTGATCGTCGGCATGGGAACGCCGCTGCAGGAGAAATGGGTTCACGATCATATCCGCGCCGATCATGCGCGGCTGGTGTTGACGGTGGGCGCTCTCTTCGACTTCGTCTCCGGCGCCGTCCCGCGTGCGCCGAAGACGGTGCGGATGATGCGCCTGGAATGGGCCTATCGCCTGCTGCAGGAGCCGACGCGCCTCTGGCGCCGTTACATCATCGGCATCCCGGTATTCCTCTTCCATGTCCTGCGCTACCGTTTCCGCCGGCGCGAAAGGATCCTCAGCCATCCGGAAGAGCACGGCAGCGCGTTGCAGCCGCGGTCGGAGCATAAGAAGGCGAGCTGACCTCAGTTCTCGCCTGCTGCGGTTAACCATTTCTTTGCCATGAATGTTTAGAGTGGCTTAATCATCTGCATCCGTGCGGATGAGCGAACTCGGCCATCATGTGCATGAGATGTGGCGCAATGTACGATATCAGGGCCAGAAACAGCTTCCAGGATCGCGCAGCCGCAGGGCCGCGCCCCCATGACGATTCCTACAGGGCGCTTCGGTCGAGCCGGCCTGATATCGCGCCACCCGAGGCCGAATTGCTGCGCGCCATCGGCCGCGCGCTGGAAGAACAGCGCGCAAGAGCGGCGCGCACCGCACCACTGGTCGACCGCATCGAAACCATCCTCGGCAACCGTCTCCGGGCCGCCAATGACGTCGGCCATCCGCTTCTTCAGGGGCCGGCGGGCGATGAAGAGCTGAGCGTTCCGGCCGACGAGCCGATGATCCCACCGGAACCGCTGGCCGCGATCCGTGAAGAACCCGCCGAGCTCCGGCCGGTAGCGCCGCGGCGTCGGGCAAGCGGGATCGGCCGTGCGATGACGGTGGCCGCCGCGACGATGATCGGCGCGGGCTTGCCGGCGCTGATGCCGGCTTCGCCGGCCCTCTACCGTGCCGAGGCGACGCTTGCGGTGAAGAGCGATGCCGCAAGCCGCGCTGCCTTCACCCAGGCCGCGGCGAAAGGGCTGCTGTCGGCGCGGGTGGTTGCTTCGACGGTTGCCACCCTGAAACTCGATCATGATCCCGAATTTGCCGGCGCCAGCGCCAATGCGCTCGGCGTCGCGCTCGATCTCCTCTCGGCGACCGGTGCTGCTGCCGATCCGGCCTCCCGCGCCGAGGTGACGCTGAAACATGCAGTCGAGATACTGCCCGATGCCGCCGCCGGGACCATCCTCGTCAGGGTGACGACCGGCGACAGCGGCAAATCCATGCGCATCGCCGCAAGGCTTGCCGAAACGGTTTCCGCAGCAGACGGAGCCGGCGGCAACGTCGAAACCGATGTTGCCTTGCGCAAAACCCATGACGAGGCAAAAGCAGAGCTTGCCGCTTTCACGGCAAAGAGCGGCGAAGGCAATGTCAAGGTGGCGATCGATCTCCGCCGTCAGATCGACCGGCTCGATGCCGATCTGAAAGCGGCCGACCAGAACATTCTTGCCGCAAAGGCGCAGGCCGACCGGCTCAAGGCCGCAAAACTTGCGGAGGTCCTCGACGGTTCGCTCCCCGCCGTTATGCTCTCGCCGGTGCTGCAGGACTGGCGCGACAAGTATGCCGTCGCCAAGACAGCGCTTGCGCAGCTTTCGGCCGAGCTCGGCCCGCGCCATCCGCGCCTCTTGCAGCAGCAAGCCGAAACGAACGGTCTCAAGGAGAATATGGGCAAGGAGCTCAGCCGTCTTGCCCAGACCGCCAACCTCGCCGCCAAGGCCGCCGTCGATGCGCGCAAGAGTCTGAACGACCGCCGCAACACGCTGATCGCCCAGAGCCGCGATACCGGCGTCGATTTGTCACGCCTGACCGAACTCACGGAAAAGGCGAATGCCGCCCGCTCGCGCCTTGAAGAGGCGACGTCCGCAGCGGTGGAAACGGCCGCTAACGGTCGTGTCGTTCTCCTGAAGCCGGCGCTGGCGACAGTGGTATCGGCAACGGATGGCCGGATCGGCCGCTCGCTGATGGGCGCAGTCGTGGGCCTTGCGATAGGCTTTGCCGCGGCTTTCCTGCTCCGGCTTCGCAGACCTGTCGCTGATTCCGCAAGCGAGAAAATGCCGGTATCCCGGCCGCAGGCTCCGCCGTCGACCCCCGCGCAGGACCCCGCGCCTGTCGACGAAATGGAGGTGCTGCGCTCCGAAATCTCCGGCCTGCGCGACCGGCTTCGTGTTCATGCGCTTGAAGCGCGGCAGCCGCGTTGAACGAACATTTCCTTGCATTTTTGATATTGCATTGCTGCTTTCCGACAGGATAGGGCGTTAGCGAGCATTTGATGCTCGTCAACTATCCATAGATTGACGCGAAACAGGGCGGAGAGACGCGTGACGACAGTAATCGACGGAAAGAACGTAGCTGCATCGGTCATTCAGACGGTCAAGAGTGCGACGGCGGCGCTGGAAAAGAGCAGCGGCGTCACCACCGGCCTTGCGGTCGTCATCGTCGGCGACGACCCGGCAAGCCACGCCTATGTCGGCTCCAAGGGCCGCATGGCCAAGGAGTGCGGCTTCAAATCCGTTCAGCACACGCTGCCGGCGGAAACGAAGCAGGAGGATCTGGCAGCTCTCGTCGCCACCCTCAACGCCGATCCGTCGATCCACGGCATTCTGGTGCAGCTGCCCTTGCCGAAGCCGCTCGACAGCGAGGCGATCATCCAGTCGATCCTGCCGGAAAAGGATGTCGACGGCCTGAGCGTCGTCAATGCCGGCAAGCTCGCCACCGGCGACCTGAAGACCGGACTGGTCTCCTGCACCCCGGCCGGCGCCATGGTCTTCGTCCGCCGCACCCACGGCGAGGATCTCTCCGGCCTCAACGCCGTCGTCATCGGTCGCTCCAACCTGTTCGGCAAGCCGATGGCGCAATTGCTGCTCAACGCCAATGCGACGGTGACGATCGCCCATTCCAGGACCAAGAATCTCGCCGAGGTCTGCCGTAACGCCGATATCCTGGTGGCCGCCGTTGGCCGGCCGGAGATGGTCAGGGCCGATTGGGTCAAGCCCGGTGCGACAGTCATCGACGTCGGCATCAATCGGGTGGCAGCCCCCGAAAGAGGCGAGGGCAAGACCCGGCTCGTCGGCGACGTCGCCTTCGAGGAGGTCTCAGCGGTCGCCGGCACCATCACTCCGGTTCCCGGCGGCGTCGGGCCGATGACCATCGCCATGCTGATGGCCAACACCCTGATCGCCGCTCATCGCGCTGCCGGGCAGACGCCGCCCCAGTTTTGATTACGGCCGCGGGGCAGGGCCGGTCGAGGCCCTGACGATCAACTCGGTCTTCCAGAGCTCCTGGTCGGGGAAGGGGCCGGCATGCTTCACCGTGCCGATCAGCCGCTGCGCGATACGCACGCCGGCCGCCCGCAGTGAAGAGCGCGTGGTCGTCAGCGGCACCGAGAAATTTTCCGGCTTCAGCAGCGGCAACACGTCGTCATGGGCGATCAGCGAGATATCCTCGCCGAGCCGCAATCCCGCCTGGTTGACCGCGCGGATCGCGCCGAGCGCCAGCACCGTGCTGGAGCAGAGGATCGCCGTCGGCCGCTCCGGCAATTGCAGGAAATGTTCCATCGCCAGCAGGCCTTGTTCGTCCGTCATCAGCGCGTGGCTCATGCAACCCTCCTCGAGCGCGAGCCCGCGCTCGAGGAGGGCTGATATGACGCCGTTCTTCCTGCGGATGGCGAAATCGAGATGCATCGGCCCGTTCATCAGCGCAAAGCGCGTATGACCGAGCTGCAGCAGGAGCCGTGTCGCATCGTAGAAGGCGCCTTCATTGTCGATGTCGAGATAGGGATAATCCGGCTCCGAATCGAAGGAGCGGCCGTGCACGACATAGGGCATGGAGAGCGATTTCAGCATGGCGAGCCGCGGGTCGTGGGCGCGCATATAGGCGACGAACAGGGCATCGACATTGCCGCTGATCGCAAGGCGGCGCAGCGCCGCCACCTCGTCATCCGGGTCGGCCGGCATGATGACGAAGTGGAAATCGTGGCGCACGGCCTCTTCGCCGAGCCCGGCCAGGAATTCACCGAAATGCACGTCGGACTGGTGGCCGGGCGCCGTCGGCATGACGAGGCCGATCGAGCCTGCCTTGCCGGTCGCAAGCCGCTGCGCCGCCTTGTTCGGTCTGTATCCGGTTTCCTTGACAGCCTGAAGCACGCGCTCCCGGGTCGCCTCATTGACCTCGGGATAGCCGTTGAGCGCCCGGCTCACCGTCGTCTGAGACAGCCCCAGCAATTCCGATAGCTGTTTGAGATTCACCTGCTATGCTTCCTCCCGGCCCCGCCCGTCAGCCGTCTTGAAAAGACCTGCCGCCTCCCAGTGGCATCCAAAGCGCTTTCAATTATGTATCATCTGGCGCGCTTGACTCAAGAAAAATCGCTCCATATTTCCCGATAGGCGCCTTTGCGCAGCGAAAGGCCGCGATATCTGGCATGTTCACAGCGCATTTTCGCGAATTGACTTGACTCCATTCCACCGAAAGTGGAATGAGTTGAGTGTCAAAGCGCTTTGAAATTCTCTTAAAAGGAATTCGGCGCGGTTGGGATTGTGATGGGAGGTTGATCACATGAAAAAGTCATTTTTGATGGGCGTTGCCGTTGCGGCGCTTTTTGCCGGTGCTGCGTCCGCGGCCGATCTGAAATTTGCGCCGGGAGAGGATTCCAAGTTCAACTGGAAGAGCTATGACGAATTCAAGGCTGCTCATGCTGATCTGAAGGGCCAGCCGCTGACGATCTTCGGGCCGTGGCGCGGCGAGGACGAGGCGTTCTTCATGAGCGTGCTTGCCTACTTCACCGAAGCCACCGGCATCGATGCCAAATACTCCTCTTCCGAAAATTACGAACAGCAGATCGTCATCGACACGCAGGCGGGCTCGCCGCCGAACATCGCCGTTCTGCCGCAGCCGGGCCTCTTTGCCGATCTCGCCAGCAAGGGCTTTCTGACGCCGCTCGGCGACGACAACTCCAAGTGGATCAAGGACAATTACGGCGCCGGCGACAGCTGGGTCGGTTACGGCACCTACAAGGGCAAGGACGGCAAGGAAGCCTTCTACGCCTTCCCTTACAAGGCCGACGTCAAGTCACTCGTCTGGTACGTTCCGGAGAACTTCGAGGAAGCCGGTTACAAGATCCCGACGACCATGGAAGAGCTGCATGCCCTGACCGACCAGATCGTCAACGACGGCGGCGTTCCCTGGTGCATCGGTCTCGGTTCCGGCGGCGCCACCGGCTGGCCGGCGACCGACTGGGTCGAGGACATCATGCTGCGCATGCAGCCGCCGGAAGCCTACGACAAGTGGACGACCAATGAGCTGAAGTTCACCGATCCGGCCGTCGTTGCCGCGATCGAAGAGTTCGGCAAGTTTGCCAAGAACGAGAAATACGTCGATGGTGGCGTCGCGGCCGTGGCATCGACCGATTTCCGCGACAGCCCGAAGGGCCTCTTCGCGGTTCCGCCGAAGTGCTACATGCACCATCAGGCCTCGTTTATTCCGTCCTTTTTCCCTGAAGGCACGAAGCTCGGTCAGGATGCCGACTTCTTCTACATGCCGACCTTTGCTTCGCATCCCGAACTCGGCAAGCCGGTTCTGGGCGCCGGCACGCTCGTCTCGATCACTAAGGACTCGAAGGCGGCTCGCGCCTTCATCGACTTCCTGAAGACCCCGATCGCCCATGAGGTCTGGATGGCGCAGTCGAGCTTCCTGACGCCGTATAAGGGCGTCAGCACCGAAGCCTATGCCAACCCGCAGATGAAGAAGGAAGGCGATATCCTGACCTCCGCCACCACCTTCCGCTTCGACGGTTCCGACCTGATGCCGGGCAAGATCGGCGCCGGCGCCTTCTGGACCGGCATGGTCGATTTCGTCGGTGGCAAGTCCGCTGAAGAGGCTGCAGGCGAAATCCAGAGCGCCTGGGACGGCATCAAGTAATCTTTCAAAACTATGCCGCCGGCTTGCCGGCGGCATGGCTTGCATGACTGGCCGGGCTCGCAAAGAGCCCGGCCATCGCAGGATATATTGCGATCAGGCAATCAAAGAGATTGACGGTGACCGGGGTCGACCCGTCAGAATTAAAAACCGATCGGAATAAGATCAGGGGAAGCAGGGGAGGGACGAAATGCTGTCGCAGATAGTGTCCGCTTTGGGCGTCGTGGTCGTCGCCGTTGTCGCGTGCTCGGCCTATTTCTATTTTTCGAACAAGATACTGGATCTGGCTCTGCCGGTGAAAGATGGCGACATTCGCGCCGCATCGCGCAATCTGAACCGGCGTGCACTTGTCCGGCCGTGGTTGTTCATCGGCCCGGCGCTCTTCCTGCTCATCGTCTATCTCGTCTATCCTGTCGTTGCGACCTTCATCCTCTCCTTCTACGACCGTGCCGGTCTGCAGTTCGTCGGCCTCGCCAACTACAAATGGGCGCTCGGCGACCGCGAATTCCGCCAGTCGATCTTCAACAACATCCTCTGGCTCGCCGTGGTGCCGGCTGCCTGCACCTTCTTCGGCCTCGTCATCGCCGTGATGACCGATCGCATCTGGTGGGGCAATATTGCCAAGAGCATCGTCTTCATGCCGATGGCGATCTCCTTCGTCGGCGCCTCGGTCATCTGGAAATTCATCTATGAATATCGCGGCGGCAATGACGTCCAGATCGGCCTGCTGAACGCCATCGTCCAGACCTTCGGCGGCACGCCGGAGGTGTGGATCTCCATTCCCTTCTGGAACAACTTCTTCCTGATGATCATCCTGATCTGGATCCAGACCGGTTTCGCCATGGTCATCCTGTCGGCGGCTCTTCGCGGCATTCCGGAAGAGACGATCGAAGCCGCCGTCATCGACGGCGCCAATGGCTGGCAGATCTTCTGGCGCATCATGGTGCCGCAGATCTGGGGCTCCATCGCCGTCGTCTGGACGACGATTACCATCCTCGTCCTCAAGGTCTTCGACATCGTGCTGACGATGACCAACGGCCAATGGCAGACGATGGTGCTGGCGAACCTGATGTTCGACTGGATGTTCCGCGGCGGCGGCGATTCCGGCCGAAGTGCGGTCATCGCCATCATCATCATGCTCGCCGTCACGCCGATCATGGTCTGGAACGTGCGCCGCGCCAATCGCGAATTGAAGGGCCACTGAGATGACCGCTATCGGAAGCTACTTCAAGATCGGCCCCGCCCGTCTCTTCGTCCACCTCGCCGTTTTGCTGATCGTCATCGTCTGGCTCATACCGACGCTCGGCATCTTCGTCAGTGCGTTGCGCGACAAGGACCAGATTGTCGTCTCCGGTTGGTGGACGGCCTTCGTCGGCTCGACGCAGACCGTCGCCGTGCGCTTGGGCACGCCGGACCAGCAACGGCAAAAAGGCACCACCTACGTCATCTCAGGCAATGTCCTGGAAGGACAGACCGGCCGTTCAGTCAAGGCCTTCGGCAATCGCGTGCAGCAGCCTGCAGCGTTCGACGCCGGGATGACGGCCGATCTCGGCGACGGTGAAACCTTGCAGATCAACAGCGACGGCAGTTATCGCTATGTGAAGAACGCCGCCTTTTCGCCCGACCAACGCCCGCGGCGCATCTATGCATCCGTCTCGGCGCCGCCGGAATTCACGCTGCAGAACTACAAGACGGTTCTGACCGGCGAGGGCATCGGCCAGTCCTTCATCAACTCTTTGACCGTGACGATCCCGGCGACGATCATCCCGATCCTGATTGCCGCTTTCGCCGCCTATGCGCTCAGCTGGATGGAGTTTCCCGGTCGAGCGCTGCTGATTGCGCTCGTCGTCGGCCTCATCGTCGTGCCGCTGCAGATGTCCCTGATCCCGCTGCTGCGCCTCTACAACGAGATCGGCGGCATGCTCGGCCAGCCGTCGAAGACCTATCCCGGCATCTGGCTGGCCCATACCGCTTTCGGCATGCCGCTCGCCATCTATCTCTTGCGAGCCTATATCGCCGGCCTGCCGAAGGAGATCATCGAATCCGCCCGCGTCGACGGCGCGAGCGATTTCGAGATCTTTACCCGCATCGTTTTGCCTCTGTCCTTCCCGGCACTCGCCTCCTTCGCCATCTTCCAGTTCCTGTGGGTGTGGAACGACCTGCTCGTCGCCATGGTCTTCCTCGGCACCGACAAAGACCACATCGTGCTGACCGGCAGCCTGAACGCGCTGCTCGGCTCGCGCGGCGGCAACTGGGAGATTTTGACGGCGTCAGCCTTCGTCACCATCATCGTGCCGCTGCTCGTCTTCTTCGGGCTTCAGCGTTACCTGGTGCGCGGTCTGCTGGCGGGTTCGGTCAAGGGAGGCTGACCATTCCCGAACGTGACTTCAAACAGGATATTCCATGAACGTGGCTTCCCATTCGATCTCGACCCCCGACAAGGACTGGTGGCGCGGCGCGGTGATCTACCAGATCTACCCGCGCTCCTACCAGGATTCGAACGGCGACGGCATTGGCGACCTGAAAGGCATCACCGCCCGCCTGCCACATGTGGCAAGCCTTGGCGTCGATGCGATCTGGATCTCGCCCTTCTTCACCTCGCCGATGCGCGATTTCGGTTATGACGTTTCCGATTACGAGAACGTCGATTCGATCTTCGGCACGCTGGTGGATTTCGACACGATGATCGCCGAGGCCCATCGCCTCGGCATCCGCGTGATGATCGACCTCGTCATCTCCCACAGCTCGGATCAGCACCCCTGGTTCGTGCAAAGCCGCTCCAGCAAGACCAACGCCAAGGCCGACTGGTATGTCTGGGCCGACGCCAAGCCGGACGGCACGCCGCCGAACAACTGGCTGTCGATCTTCGGCGGCTCGGCATGGGCGTGGGATCCGACGCGCATGCAATATTACATGCACAATTTCCTGACTTCGCAGCCGGACATGAACCTGCATAACCCGGAGGTGCAGGACCGTCTGCTCGATGTCGTGCGCTTCTGGCTCAATCGCGGCGTCGACGGCTTCCGCCTGGACACCATCAATTTCTATTTCCACGACACGCAGCTGCGCGACAATCCGGCGCTTGCGCCCGAACGGCGCAACGCCTCGACGGCGCCGGCGGTCAATCCTTACAATTTCCAGGAGCATATCTACGACAAGAACCGGCCGGAAAACCTTGCCTTCCTGAAGCGCTTCCGCGCCGTTCTCGAGGAATTCCCGGCGATCGCCGCCGTCGGCGAAGTCGGTGACAGCCAGCGCGGCCTCGAAATCGTCGGCGAATACACCTCCGGCAACGACAAGATGCATATGTGTTATGCCTTCGAGTTCCTGGCGCCCGATCCGCTGACGCCGGAGCGCGTCGAGGAGGTGATGGAGGATTTCGAAGCCGCCGCACCCGATGGCTGGGCCTGCTGGGCCTTCTCCAATCACGACGTCATGCGCCATGTCAGCCGCTGGGGCGGGATGGTCGCCGATCATGACGCCTTCGCCAAGCTCTATGCCTCTCTGCTGTTGACGCTCCGCGGCTCCGTTTGCCTCTATCAGGGCGAGGAATTGGCATTGACGGAGGCCGATCTCGCCTATCAGGATCTCCAGGATCCCTATGGCATTCAATTCTGGCCGGAATTCAAGGGCCGCGACGGCTGCCGCACGCCGATGGTCTGGGATAGCCAAGTCGCCCAGGGCGGCTTCTCGACGGTAAAACCGTGGCTGCCGGTGCCGGTCGAGCATATCCTGCGCGCGGTCAGCGTCCAACTGGGCGACGAGACTTCGGTGCTCGAGCACTACCGCCGCTTCATCGCCTTCCGGAAGCTGCACCCGGCTTTTGCCAAGGGCGAGATCGAATTCGAGGTGGCGCAGGGCGATACGCTGGTCTTCACCCGTGAATACGGCAATGAGAAACTGCTCTGCATCTTCAACATGAGCCCGGCCGAGGCCGCCGTCATCCTGCCTGCGGGAGAATGGCAGGCGTTGACGGGCCACGGCTTTACGAGCAACAACTATGGCGACAAGATCGATATTCCGGCTTGGGGGGCGTATTTCGCCCGTCTTGCCTAAAGAACGCAGGGGAGAGAGAGAAATGACTGGACTGACGCTGAAGGATATCCGCAAATCCTACGGTTCCGTGGATGTTCTCCACGGGATCGACCTCGATATCAAGCAGGGAGAATTCATCGTCTTCGTCGGTCCGTCCGGCTGTGGCAAGTCCACGCTTCTGCGCATGATCGCCGGTCTCGAGGCGATCACCGGCGGTGAGATGTATATCGATGGCCATCTCGTCAATGACGTGCCGCCCTCCAAGCGCGGCATCGCCATGGTCTTCCAGTCCTATGCGCTCTACCCGCACATGACCGTCTTCGACAACATGGCTTTCGGCATGAAGATCGCCGGCGAAAGCAAGCAGGAAATCGATCGCCGCGTCAAAGCGGCGGCCGAGAGCCTGCAGCTGACCCAATATCTCGGTCGCCTGCCGAAGGCCCTTTCCGGCGGCCAGCGCCAGCGCGTGGCGATCGGCCGCGCCATCTGCCGCGATCCCAAGGTCTTCCTCTTCGACGAGCCGCTCTCCAACCTCGATGCCGCGCTGCGCGTCGCGACCCGCATCGAGATCGCCCGTCTGAACGAACAGATGGCTGATACGACGATGATCTACGTCACCCACGACCAGGTCGAGGCGATGACGCTCGCCGACCGCATCGTCGTTCTCTCCGCCGGCAATATCGAGCAGGTCGGCGCGCCGTTGGAGCTCTACGAGCGGCCGGCCAATCTTTTCGTCGCGAAATTCATCGGTTCGCCGGCGATGAACATCATCCCGGCGACGATCGCCGGGACTGGAAGCCAGACGACGGTGACGCTGACCGGCGGCATGTCGGTGACGCTCGATGTGGCGACCGATGCGTCCGAAATGGGCAAGCAGGCAAGCTTCGGCGTTCGTCCGGAGGATCTTGGGGTTGCCGACGGCGCCGACTATCTTTTCGAAGGTGAAGTGTCGATCGTCGAAGCGCTCGGCGAAGTGACGCTGCTCTATATCGAGGGCCTGGTGCCGGGCGAGCCGATCGTCGTCAAGCTACCCGGCATCTACGATGTGAAGAAGGGCCAGAGGATGCGGTTTGCCGCCGACAGGCAGAAGTTGCATCTGTTTGACGCGACCGGCCACACCTACCGGAAATGAGGCGGCCATTTTTGGGGTGATCATCCCAAGAATTGCGCGGGACGGGCCAAATTCTCACTTTCTGTTAAAGATCGGCTGCTACCTTTTCCTGGTCAATTTATGAGGGGGATAAGCACGTGGCCGCTTCCAATCCGTCACAGCCAAAATCTCATTTCCTGAGCAAGGAAGAATCCTTCATGTACGACCGCGAGGTGCGGTTCAAGATGGAGGACACGATGAATGCCGCGCGCATCGAATATACGGAAAAGGGCGTCATGCATGCGGCCTCGCGCCGCTGCGACATTGTTCGGATCTCGATGAGCAGCGCGACACTCGCTATCCTGACCCAGTTCAACCTGCCGAAGCAGTTCTATCTGGATATTCCGGATGCCCGCATCACCAAGGTCGGCTGCCTGCTGATGAAGGTCAACGCCAACAACACGGTGGAAGTTCGCTTCCTGCGCCTGCTGACGCAGAAGGAGCTGAATAAGATCTTCGTCTACAGCACCCATCCGGCGCACCGCGACTACGTTCTCGATATCCGCGCCTGAGGGACCATCCGACTGAAATCAAAAACCCACGGGGTGTGCTGCGCGCCCCCCGTGGGTTTTTGTCTGTCTCCAGTGACCACGCTCAGTGGTGGAAGAGCACGCTGGCACCCTGGTCCGAAGGTCCGACGGCGCGGCGGAACGGTGCGAAGAGCTCGCGGCCCATGCCGAATTCATTGTCGGAAAGATCGACGACGACAGGTTCACGCTCGGCCATGTCGGCCGCATCGACGAGCAGCTCTAGCGTGCCCTTAATCGCGTCCAGGCGAATGATGTCGCCCTCGCGGATGCGGGCGATCGGACCGCCGTCGACCGCTTCCGGGGTGACGTGGATCGCCGCCGGCACCTTGCCGGATGCGCCCGACATGCGACCATCGGTGAGCAACGCCACGCGGAAGCCGCGGTCCTGCAGCACGCCGAGCGGCGGCGTCAGCTTGTGCAGCTCCGGCATGCCGTTCGCCTTCGGGCCCTGGAAGCGCACGACGGCGATGAAATCGCGGTTGAGCTTGCCTTCCTTGAAAGCCTCCTGCAGCTCCTGCTGACTATGGAAGATAATTGCCGGCGCCTCAATGATGTGGCGCTCCGGCTTGACGGCCGATATCTTGATGACCGCCTTGCCGAGATTGCCGCGCAGCATCTTCAGACCGCCATTCGCCTGGAACGGCGTCTCGATGCTGGAGAGCACCTTGGGATCGACGCTCTTATCAGGCGACGGCTCGCGCAGGACGGCGCCGTTTTCGCCGAGACGGGCGTCGACCGTATAGGCTGCGAGACCCTGGCCGAAGACGGTGCGCACGTCGTCGTGCACCAGGCCGTGCTTCAACAGTTCTTTGATGAGGAAGCCCATGCCACCGGCCGCCTGGAAATGGTTCACGTCGGCAAGTCCGTTCGGATAGACGCGGGCAAGCAACGGGACGATTTCCGAAAGCTCGGCAATGTCCTGCCAGGTGAGCTGGATGCCGGCTGCCCGCGCCATGGCGACGAGGTGCAGCGTGTGGTTGGTCGAACCGCCGGTCGCATGCAGGCCGACGACGCCGTTGACGACCGAGCGCTCGTCGATCATCTCGCCCGCCGGGGTGAATTCGTTGCCGAGCGCGGTGATTGCAAGCGCCCGCTTGGCGGCCTCGCGCGTCAGCGCTTCGCGCAGCGGCGTGCCGGGATTGATGAAGGAGGAGCCGGGCATGTGGAAGCCCATGATCTCCATCAGCATCTGGTTGGAATTGGCGGTGCCGTAGAAGGTGCAGGTGCCAGGACCGTGATAGGATTTCGATTCCGCCTCCAGCAGTTCGGCGCGTCCGACCTTGCCCTCGGCGAAGAGCTGGCGCACGCGCGACTTCTCGTCGTTCGGCAGGCCTGTGGTCATCGGGCCGGCCGGAACGAAGATCGACGGCAGGTGCCCGAAGGACAGGGCTGCGATCACCAGGCCCGGCACGATCTTGTCGCAGACGCCGAGGAAGAGGGCGGCATCGAACATGTTGTGCGACAGGCCGACGCCCGCCGACATGGCGATCAGGTCGCGCGAGAAGAGCGAGAGCTCCATGCCCGGCTGTCCCTGGGTGACGCCATCGCACATCGCCGGCACGCCGCCGGCCACCTGCGCCACGCCGCCTGCCTGGGCGGCTGCCTCACGTATGATCGCCGGATAGGTCTCGAACGGCTGGTGGGCCGAGAGCATGTCGTTATAGGCGGTGATGATGCCGAGATTGGCGATGCGGTCGCCGGCAAGCGCATCCTTGTCGGCGGGGGAACAGACCGCGAAGCCATGGGCGAGGTTGGCGCAGCCGAGCACCGAGCGCTGCACGCCCTGCGAGGCGGCAGTGCGCAGGCGTTCGAGATAACGCTCGCGGGTTGGTTTCGAGCGTTCGACGATGCGATCGGTGATCGCAGAGATGCGTGGGTGAGCGGACATGGAAAATCCCTGCCTTGTTCGTTGTCTCTATCTGTTTCGGCGGCTCCGGCTTAAATCTGAACTTCAGATCTGCGGCGGATCAGGGAGCCCAGTAGATCTCGACCGGGGAAGTGGCCCGGCGCAGAATGGCGCGGATCGGCATGTCTGCCTCGTCACCGCTGCCTTCCGCCTTGGCGAGAACGTCTTTTTTGCCTTCGCCCTCTATATGGAGAACCAGGAGTGCGGCATCCTCAAGACTGGAGAAGGTGAAGGTCAGGCGCGGTTCGCCGGCCCCTTCCGCTTCCATGGTGATGATGCCGCGCGGCGTCGATGCATCGATCGCCTCCGCAAGATTGCTGCCGCCCGGAAAGAACGAGGCCGTGTGGCCGTCGCCGCCCATGCCGAGGATGACAACGTCGAAGGGGATGCCGATCTCGGCGCTTTTTGCCGTCGCAAGTCTTGCAGCTTCCCCGACGGAAGGTGCCGGCTGGTAAAGTGGCACGAAGCGCGCCGCCTTTGCCTTGTTTTGAAGAAGATTGGCATCGACCAGCAGATGGTTCGAGCGCGGATTGTCGGCCGGCACGAAGCGTTCGTCGACAAGCGTGATCGTCACTTTTTCCCAGGCGATGTCGCGTGTCGAAAGCGCCTGGAAGAAGGCCTTCGGTGTGGAGCCGCCGGAAACGGCGATAGACGCCGTTCCGCGGGCGGCGATCGCTGCCGAAAGCGTATCCGCGACCTTATCGGCGAGGCTGCCGGCGAGGTCTGCGGCGCTGGCGAAGGAATGGAGGGTCGATGCCATCGATTTCGTCCTAGATTTCGTCATGCCAGGTGCGGCCGTCACGCTCGATCAGCGCGATGGCCTGGCTCGGTCCCCAGGTGCCGGCCGTATAGCCCTGCACTTGCTGGCCGGTCGTTTCCCAACCCTTGAGGATCGGATCCACCCATTTCCATGCGGCTTCCACTTCGTCGCGGCGCATGAACAGCGTCTGGTTGGAGCGGATTACGTCCATCAGCAGGCGCTCGTAGGCGTCGGGATTGCGGACGTTGAAGGCCTGAGCGAAGCTCATGTCGAGCGAGACGTTGCGCAGGCGCATGCCGCCCGGGCCCGGATCCTTGATCATCAGCGACTGCTTGACGCCTTCATCCGGCTGCAGGCGGATGATCAGCTGATTGGCGACGATGCGCCCGGCCGCCTGGTCGAAGATCGCATGTGGGATCGGCTTGAAGGTGATGACGATCTCGGACATGCGCCCGGTCAGGCGCTTGCCGGTGCGGATATAGAAGGGAACGCCGGCCCAGCGCCAGTTGTTGATTTCGGCCTTGATGGCAACGAAGGTCTCGGTGTTCGAGACGCCGCCTTCGAGCTCTTCGAGGTAGCCCTTGACCGGGCCGCTGCCCGATGCGCCGGCGCGATACTGGCCGCGAACCGTCGCCTGCTCGACGTTGGAGGCATTGAGCGGCTTCAGCGCGCGCAGCACCTTCAACTTCTCGTCACGTACGGCTTCCGAATCCATCGACGAGGGCACTTCCATCGCCGTCAGGCAGAGCAGCTGCAGGATGTGGTTCTGCACCATATCGCGCAGTGCGCCCGCCGTGTCGTAATAGCCGGCGCGGCCTTCGAGGCCGACCGATTCAGCCACCGTGATCTGCACGTGGTCGATATAGTTGGCGTTCCACAGCGGCTCATAGAGCGCATTGGCAAAGCGCAGCGCCATCAGGTTCTGCACCGTCTCCTTGCCGAGATAGTGGTCGATGCGGAAGATCTGCTCTTCCTTGAAGGCGCGGCCGATCGTGTCGTTGAGCTGCAGCGCCGAGGCAAGGTCGCGGCCGATCGGCTTTTCGACGACGATGCGAGTCGATTTGGTGATCAGCTTGTGGTCATGGATCTTCTGCGAAATGTCGCCGAAGATGCCGGGCGCGACTGCCAGATAAAAGGCGCGCACGCGCTCCTTGCCTTCATCGAGCAGCTTCTTCAGCTGATCCCAGCCGCTGTCGGTGCGGGCATCGACCGAGACATAGTAGAGGCGGGCACAGAACTTCTCCACCTCCGCCTCGTCATATTCGCCCTTCTTGAGGTGTTCCTTCAGCGCATCGCGGGCAAATTTGCGGTACTCCTCATCCGTCAACGGGCTGCGCGAGGCGCCGATCACGCGGGTCGGTTCGCTAAACTGGCCTTCGATCTGGCGATGATACAGCGCGGGCAGAAGCTTGCGTTCTGCAAGGTCGCCGCTGCCGCCGAAGACGACATAATCAAAGGGCTCAACGGGAATGATTTGGCTGCTCATGAGCTTGTCTCTCAATCAGGCTGGTTGGCGGCCCTTTTAATCTAATCGATTTAAAAAAGCCAGTGTGCAGTGCAATGAATCTCTCAGGCACCGGTTTTAAAGCGAATTTCCGGAAGAGGAAATCCGCAATCGGACTAAAACTTGTCGCGGAGCGCAAACCACGACAAGGCGAGGAAAAGCAACGGCGCCCGCATGCGCGCACCACCGGGAAAGGCGGGAATATCAAGCGATGTGAAGAGGTCGAGATCGCGAGATTTTCCAAGCACCGTTTCCGCGTAGAGCTTGCCACAGTAGTTTGACAGCATGACGCCATGGCCGGAATAGCCGCCGATCGAGATGACACCGGGCATGACCTCGCGCACGAAGAGCTGGCGTGGCATGGTGATACCGACGTTGCCGCCCCAGGCATGGGTGATCTCGATGTCCTTGAGGTCCGGGTAGATCTCGGCGATCTGCCGGCGGATGTGCAGCGAAATGTCCCGCGGATTGTCCGAGGTATAGGCCTCGCGTCCGCCGAACAGCAGACGGCCGTCGCCGAATTTGCGGAAATAGCGCACGACGAAGCGCGAATCGGCCACGGCCTCGCCTCCGGGCAGCACATCGGGATGCCCGTCGAGCGGCGCCGTGGCGCCGATGAAGGAGCGGATCGGCATGACATGGCTCGCCGTCACCGGCTCGAGGCCGTCGATATGGCCGTCGCAGGCGATCAGCGCGCGCTCAGCGGTGATCGTTCCCCTTTCCGTTTCGATCGTCACCTTGCCGCCGCTTTGGCGGATCGCCGTTGCCGTGGTCATCTCGAAGATTTCAGCACCGGCATTGGCGGCGACCCGCGCCAGCCCGACCAGCAGCTTCAGCGGATGGATATGGCCGGTGCCGACATCGCGCACGCCGCAATGGAAACGCTTCGAGCCGAGTCTTTCTTGCGTTTCCTCCTCGTCCATGAAGCTGAGATGCGGATAGCCGTAGCGTAAGGCGGCGATTTCGGCATTTTCGTAATAGTCGCGTTTGTAGCTCGCCTTATGTGCGACATTGAGCTGGCCGGGCACATAGTCGATCTCGATCTGATGCTCGCGGGCGAAATCGATGAGATGGCGCTTGGCCGCTTCGGCAAGATCGAACAGCGCCTTCGAGCGTTCGTAGCCGATCTTCTCCTCGAGTTCCTCCGGCCACCATCGCTGACCGGTGCCCAGTTGGCCGCCATTGCGCCCGGACGCCCCGTCGCCGAAGCGGCAGGCGTCGATCAGGACCACCGAAACGCCCGACTTGGCAAGATTATAGGCGGCCTGCAGGCCGGTATAACCGCCGCCGACAATCGCGACGTCACATGTTCTCGAGCCGTCGAGAGCGGGATAGGTGGGCCGCTCCCCGACGGTTGCCTGATACCAGGACAGCCCGGGCGCGATCGGGCTCTGCCACGTCTCCTGCGATGCCATGATGCTTCCCTCACACGTTGAGCAGAAGGAATTCCCGCTCCCAGGGGCTGATCACCTGCATGAAGGTCTCGAACTCGCCGCGCTTGACGCCGGCATAAAGGCCGATGAACTGCTTGCCGAATATCTCCTCAAAGGCGGGTTCGTCCTCGAGCAACGCCACGGCTTCCAGCAGGCCACGCGGTAGGTCGATCGAACCCTCATTGGCCGAATCCTCAGTCGGCGCCGTCGGTTCGATCTGCTTCATGATGCCGAGCAGGCCGGAGGCGAGCGAGGCGGCGAGCGCGAGATAGGGGTTGGCGTCCGAACTCGGCAGCCGGTTTTCCACCCGCCGCGCCTGCGGATCGGAGACCGGGACACGGAAGGCGGTCGTCCGGTTGTCGTAACCCCAGGCATTGTTGACCGGGCAGGACATATCGGGCTGCAGGCGCCGGTAGGAATTCACGTAGGGCGCCAGCATCGCCATCGCGCTCGGCACGAATTTCTGCATGCCGCCGATGAAATGGAAGAATTCCTTCGAAGCCGAGCCATCGGGATTGGAGAAGATGTTCTTGCCGGTCTCGATATCGACCACCGACTGGTGGATATGCATCGCCGAGCCCGGCTGGCCCTGCATCGGCTTGGCCATGAAGGTCGCGTAGATATCGTGCTTCAGCGCCGCCTCGCGGATCGTCCGCTTGAATAGGAACACTTGGTCGGCAAGCTCTATCGGATTGCCGTGGCGCAGGTTGATCTCCAACTGCGCCGGTCCTTCTTCATGGATCAGCGTATCGATCTCCAGCCCCTGCTTCTCTGAGAAATGGTAGACGTCGTCGATCAGTTCGTCGAACTCGTTGATGCCGGCGATCGAATAGCCCTGGCCGCCGAGGATCGAGCGGCCGGACCGACCTTTCGGCGGGTGGAGCGGATAGTCGGGATCGTCGTTCTTGGCGACGAGATAGAATTCGATCTCGGGCGCCACGATCGGTTTCCAGCCGCGTTCGTGATAGAGGCTCATGATGCGCTTCAGCACGTTGCGCGGCGTATAGGACACTTCGCCGCCGTCCGAATCGACGATGTCGCAGATCACCTGCGCCGTCGGGTCGGTCTCCCAGGGCACGACCGAAAGCGTCGAAAGGTCGGGCATCAGCTTCAGATCGCTGTCGCGCGGCTCGTAGCGGAAACTCTCCGTCTCGTCGGGATATTCGCCCGAAATCGTGTGCCGGTAGATCGCCGAAGGCAGGGCCAGCGAGGTGTTGGAGGTGAATTTCGAGCTCGGCATCATCTTGCCGCGCGCAACGCCGGCAAGGTCCGGCGTGATGCATTCGATGTCTTCGATGCCTCTGTCCCTCAGCCACCGCGCTGCTTCCTTCCAGTTCGCAACGCCGCGCAGGGATCCGGGTTCCGGGGGAGTTTTCTTTGAGGCGGGTACGTTTCTGGCAGGCTTCAGCGTCGTCTTTTTTGGGGACATGACACACCGGTTTGCGTTGATCGTGCCGCCATCATAACCAGACTTTGCCAATTGGCGAGGGGTTGAGAACGTTGACTTTCGCCCTTTGATGGAAAAGAAGACGCGGGGTTTGATCGGGGAAACGGGTTTGCAGCGCAAAAGCGACGTTATCGTCATCGGTGCCGGAGCGGCGGGCATGATGGCGGCCATCCGTGCCGGAAAACGCGGCCGCTCGGTCGTCATCCTCGACCATGCACGCACGCCTGGCGAGAAGATCCGCATATCAGGCGGCGGCCGCTGCAATTTCACCAATATCCATGCCGGGCCGAAGAATTTCCTCTCCGCCAACCCGCATTTCTGCAAGTCGGCGCTCGCCCGTTTCACGCCCGCCGATTTCATCGCCATGGTCGACCGCTACGGCATTGCCTGGCACGAGAAGACGCTGGGCCAGCTTTTCTGCGATGATAGCGCCAAGGACATCATCCGCATGCTGCTGGATGAAATGCGCATGGCCGGCGCGACACTGCATCTTGGCACCGAGATATCAGGCGTCGAAAAGACCGAAGCCGGTTTCCGGGTATCGACGGGCGAAGGTCACTGTGAAGCATCGTCGCTGATCGTCGCCACCGGCGGCAAATCGATCCCGAAGATGGGCGCCACCGGCTTTGCCTACCGCCTCGCCGAGCAGTTCGGCTTGACCGTGCTCGAAACCCGCCCCGGCCTCGTGCCGCTGACGCTCGATCCCGGCCTGCTGGAAAACATCGCCCCGCTCGCCGGCATTGCTGCCCCGGCCGAAATCCGCCACGGCAGAACCGCCTTCCGCGAAGCGCTGCTCTTCACCCATCGCGGGCTGAGCGGCCCCGCTGTCCTGCAGATCTCTTCCTTTTGGCGCGAGGGCGACGAGGTCGTGGTCGCGATCGAACCGGATATCGACATCGCCGCCCATCTGAAGGCGGCAAAACAGATCAATGGCCGTCAGTCGCCGCAGACGGCACTCGGCGATATCCTGCCGAAGCGGCTGGCACAATTTCTCGTAGAGCGCGAAAAGATATCCGGCAACATGGCCGACCTGCCCGACAAGGTGCTGCTGCGCCTTGCCGCCGGCGCCCAGAACTGGGTGGTCAAACCGTCCGGCTCGGAGGGCTATCGCACGGCCGAAGTGACGCTCGGTGGCATCGACACGGCAGCGCTTGATTCCCGCAGCATGGAAGCAAAAGGCGTGCCCGGCCTCTATTTCATCGGCGAATGCGTCGACGTCACCGGCTGGCTTGGCGGCTATAATTTCCAATGGGCCTGGGCTTCCGGTTTTGTCGCCGGCGAATGCGTCTAAAGCTCTTTGTTCTGATGCATGTCATGGGCCCAAAACGCTGCACATTTTTTGACATGCCTTTGAAATATCCGGAGATACCGATTCAAGACTTCTTAATAGAGCTGCGCCATCCTGTCTCAATTGGCGGTTTGCGAAGCTATTCCTACATATAGCTTTACCAGCGACCCGTTTTGTTGGATTGTTGTTGTGTCAGAGAGAAGTGAGGTTTCGACCATGAACAGAAACGCACGACGCGCCCGCGCCATCGCAATTGCCGAGGCAAAGCCGAACGCTCGGATGGTCGCCCTGCGCTATCTGATGCTAGCAGCCGGCGCCACCGCCGCCAGCCTCGCGCTGCTGCTCTCGCACTTCATCTGATCCTGTCAGCAGGCCTGGAACCAACGTTGCGGCATGGTAATTGGCGAACCGCGGCGTCGCCGACCATAATTTGCAACTATTTCACCGCCTTGGCTTAACCCGCCATGACCGCTTATCCGAAAATTAATATCTAATCTGACACAATTGCTCGCGAATATTTGGGCATCTCCAAGTTGTTTGGACATGAACTGGCAATGACTGCCGCCCGGCCTCCGGGTTTCCCAATGTAAAATAAGAACAGCTCGATGTGCACCCGGCTGGCGCCATGTGGCCGCCTGCGGGAGGAGTGTGTATGAAAGGCCCGGAACGCCATGTTGATTGACAAGATTCTTTCCCGCTTCAGGATCAAGACCAAGGTTTTGATCTTCGTTCTGCCTTTCGTCGTCACCATTTCGGCGGTGGGCCTGACGGGCCTCTATGCCTCCGGACTTCTGCAGGGCCGCATGGAAATATCCAACAGCGTGCTGCAGTCGCTGAGCGGGTTCAAGGATCTCTACGGTTCGATGGACGATTTCCTGCGCGTCACCAGCCCTGAGGCGCGCGACAAGTTGATCGCGGATCTGAAGACCCAGCAAGGCGTGCTCGATCAGACGCTGAACCAGGTCGGTGAGGATGCCGCCGGCCGCGACAGCCTTGCGGAAGCATCGCGCCGCACCAAGGAGATTTCGGGCGTCGTCGACAAACTCTGGGCGCTGCACGAGCAGGAGCGAGCATTGCATGAGCAGATCGACGCAGCGCAAAAGAGCGTGATCAGCACCCGCTTCACCGTATCCTACCAGGCCGAGGAATTGCAGAACACCGTCCAAAGCGATGAGAGTGCCGCCACCGCTACCCTTCGCACCGCCGATCGCCTGCTGAAGGGCGGCGATTTTCTCGGCACCGTCGCCAGCGGCTTCAGCAAGCCGCAGACGCCGCAGGACAAGCTCGCCTTCATCAACGAACAGATGCCGGAGATCGTCAAATCGCAGCGTCTGATCGCCATCTCGGTTCCGAGCAACCAGAAGAATGTCGTCGACGCGCTGGCTGCGACCATCGACGGCATCAAGACGATCGCCCAGACGCCCAATCCGACCGACGAGACTGCCACCGAGCTCGGCCGTCTCGTTTCGCGCTTCCGCCAGACCGCGACCTATACGCAGTTGACCGCGACGCAGAAAATGCGTGATGCGACGCAGGAATTCGCCGCGCTCGACGGTCGGATTGCCCAGGCCAACTCGGTCCTGCAGGATACGAGACGTCTCGAAAATTCCGTCTATTCGCTGCAGATCGTTCTTTCCGATTTCCTCGCCGATTCCAGCAAGGAAAATCTCGTGCGCCTGCAGCAGCAGGCCGGCACGCTCGGCAAGGACATGCAGGTGCTGGTCACCAGCGCCAAGGGCATGGGTTTTGCCGAAGGCATATCCGGCGCGATCCAGCCGGCGCTCGACGTCATTTCCGGCGGCGGCTCGAAGATCGTCGACACGATCGGTCAGCGCGTCGCGGCCTATGCCGCGGCCCGCCAAGAACTTGACCAGATCTGGAAAAAGCTGACCGATTTCGCCGAGCTGCAGAAGCAGACGGCCGGCACCGAGCGCACCCAGGCAAACAGCATTTCCGTCATGACCACAGGTCTCGGCATCCTTCTGTCGATCCTCGGCGGCATTGCCCTGGTGCTGACGCTGCAACGCCCGATCAGTCATATCACCGGCGCCATGCGCCGCATCGCCGAAGGGGCGCTGGATACCAGCATCTCCGGCGAGCAGCGCCACGATGAAATCGGCGACATGGCCCGCGCGCTCGGCATCTTCAAGGAAAATGCCATCTCGAAGATCCGCATCGAGGAGCAGAGCGACGAGGAACGCGCCGCCGCCGAACACGAGCGCCAGCGCAACGACGCCGAAAAGCGCGAGATGGATCGTCAGATCGAATTCGCGGTCAATGCGCTTGCCGCCGGCCTCGAACGCATGTCGCAGGGCGATATTTCGACGACGATCGAAACGCCCTTCATCGGCCGTCTCGAACAGCTGCGCCAGGATTTCAACGGTTCGATGATGCGCCTGCAGGCGACGATGAGCCAGATCCGCGACAATGTCGAACTGATCCAGGGCAACGGCAATCAGATGGCCCAGTCGGCCGAGGATCTCTCCAAGCGTACCGAACAGCAGGCTGCCTCGCTCGAAGAGACCGCTGCCGCCGTCGACCAGATTACCGTCACCGTCCGCTCGTCGGCCGAACGCGCCAAGGATGCCGACCAGATCGTCCGTCAGGCCAAGCGCAGCGCCGACGATTCCGCCGTCGTCGTCAGCAATGCGATCGACGCGATGAGCCGCATCGAAGGTGCCTCGCGTCAGATCGAGCAGATCATCGGCGTCATCGACGAAATCGCCTTCCAGACCAACCTGCTCGCGCTCAACGCCGGCATCGAGGCGGCGCGCGCCGGTGAAGCCGGCAAGGGCTTTGCGGTGGTCGCGATGGAAGTCCGCGAACTTGCCCAGCGCTCCGCCGCCGCGGCGCAGGAGATCAAGGGGCTGATCAATAAATCGACTAACGAGGTCAATTCCGGCTCGCAATTCGTGCAGGAAACCGGCACGGTGCTCGCCAAGATCAGCGCCCAGATCGTCACGATCAGCCAGCATGTCGAGATGATCGCCCGCGCCAGCCACGACCAGTCCAACGCGCTGCAGAGCGTCAACGCGACGGTCAATCAGATGGACCAGATGACCCAGCAGAACGCCGCCATGGTGGAGGAGACGACTGCCGCCAGCCGCGAACTGGCCGACGAGGCCGACTCGCTGCGCAGGCTCATCCAGCAGTTCAAGATCGATGGCGAAGCGACCGGCGCGCCGGTCTATCGCGCCGCCTGATCATCGACCGACCGTCTTTATCGAACGGCCCCGGACTTTCCGGGGCCGTTTCTATTTATTCCGCAGAAATCGCGATCTGGTCGGATTGCGAGCTGCCGCGCGGTCATCACGCAGAGATGATCCGTCCGAAAACGGGACCGACGAATACCTCCGGCAGTCATGATTTACGGAGAATCTTCCTTAACGCTTTTAGTCTAATTTAACCTTGGTCTATCTCCCGGGGGTCTCGATGCTGCGCCTTTTCTCTACGTCGATCGTACGCCAGATCGTTGCGATCACGCTGTTTCTGCTGGCGATCAGCACGGCCGCCATCGTCGGCGTGACCTATTACAATCTGAGCCGCCATGTCATGGACGGGGCTGTCTCCGACGCTAGGGATGCCACCCGCGCCATGGCCGTCCTCTACGGCGCGGCCGATCAGGCTGCAAAGATCGAGCTGAAGGACAATCAGCTCTCCACTGTCACGGAAGACGCTATTCCCGCCCTTGCCGACCATTCGCTGGTCGACCGCACGGCGCAATCGATCGCCGGCGTTGCAACCATCTTTCAAAAGCAGGGCAGCGACTACGTCCGCATCTCCACCAACGTTAAGAAGGAAAACGGCGACCGGGCCGTCGGCACCAAGCTGGTCGCCGAGCACCCCGCCCAGCCGGTTCTCGCCAGGGGCGAGGCTTATTACGGTCCGGCTGAGCTTTTCGGCCGCAAGTTCATGACCGGTTATTTCCCCATCAAGAACGCCTCGAACGCCAATGTCGGCATCCTCTTCATCGGCATTCCGATGGAGCTCTATTACCAGCGCATGTATGAGCTGCAGATGCTGGTTCTCGGTGCCGGCAGCATCGTCATGCTGCTCGTCGGCGTTCTCGCCTTTTATGCGATCCGCCTGTCGGTGAAGCCTTTGCAGGCGCTGACCGCGAGCGTGCACTCGATTTCCGCGGGCGATCTCGAAGGGCCGATCCCTTGTGTCGAAAAGAGGAACGAGTTCGGCGACATCGGCCGGGCCTTGGCGCTTTTCCGCGACAGTGCCCGTGCAAGGCGCGACCTGGAAACCCAGGCTGCCGAACAGCGCGAATTGAGCGATGCCGAGCGTGCCAGGAACGATGCCGACAAGCGCTCGCTCGACGGCCAGATCGACTTTGCCGTCAACCAGCTTGCCGCCGGCCTCGGGCGCCTGTCGCAGGGCGATGTCTCGCAGACGATCGGCACGCCCTTCGTCGGCCGGCTGGAGCAGCTGCGCGTCGATTTCAACGCTTCCCTCTTGCGGCTCCAGGATACGCTAACCGGTATCCGTGACAGCGCCGCGACGATCCAGCGCAACAGCGGCGCCGTCTCTGCCTCTGCCGGCGAGCTTTCGAAACGCACCGAGGCGCAGGCGGCGAACCTCGAGGAGACTGCGGCCGCGGTGGAAGAGATCACCGTGACGGTTCGTTCTTCCGCCGAGCGTGCCCGTGAAGCCAACAATGTCGTGGCCGCGACCAAGAAGACGGCCGACAATTCCGGCGCCGTCGTCGGCGATGCCGTTGCCGCCATGGATCGCATCGAGCAGGCTTCGCAGCGTATCGAGCAGATCATCGAGGTGATCGACGACATCGCCTTCCAGACCAATCTTCTGGCGCTGAATGCCGGCATCGAGGCGGCGCGCGCCGGCGAGGCGGGCAAGGGTTTTGCCGTCGTCGCCCAGGAAGTCCGCGAACTCGCCCAGCGCTCGGCCGATGCGGCGCGCGAGATCAAGTCGCTCATCGAGACATCGAGCCGCGAAGTGACGGCAGGGTCCGAACTGGTCCAGAAGACCGGCAGCGTCCTTGCCTCGATCAGCCAGGAGATCATCGCGATCAGCGGCCATGTCGAAACCATCGCCACCGCCAGCCGCGATCAGTCGGCCGCGCTGCAGGAGGTCAACGGTTCGGTCAACGCCATGGACCAGATGACCCAGAAGAACGCGGCGATGGTTGCCGAGACGACGCAGGCAAGCCGCCTGCTTGCCGGCGAGGCCGATACGCTGATGGCGCTGATCGAGCGGTTCCGCATCGTCGCAGAATCGGCACCGGCTCATCTCGGAGCAAGAAGAGTCGCCTGAACCGCGCAGCCGCTGCCGCTGCGGGATTGCGCTGCGGCTTTGCGCCGCCTTCTGAGGTGGAGGTCGAGCGACGTCAGCCAGGCGGCCAAGCCAATGAGGCTATTGTCTCCGAACTCGGCATAGAATCTGTCCTCTTCCGCCTTATCACCGCTTCGCTGGGGATAGTGCCGATAGCCGATGGTGCCTGCGATGGTGATCATGTCGATCATGACAATGTCCTTTCCTGTGTAAGACATCACTTGATCTAGGCGTCGAATTTCTCTTTATAAACGGAAAAAATCCCGCTATGTTTTTCATCAATGAAAAATGCGAGTTGGGATTCCTATCAGCTTTTCCTGCAGGTGGCCCGGCTCGGCGGGCTGACGGGGGCAAGCAGCGCAAGCGGGCTCAGTCCTGCGACGGTCGGCCGGCGCATGCTCGATCTCGAGCAGGAGATTGGCCGCGCATTGTTTTCGCGCAGCCAGACCGGATACCGTCTGACCCAGGATGGCCAGGCGCTGCTCGATCACCTGCAGGAGATGGAGGCCGCCGCCCGCAAGGTGGCGGCGTGGCGGCAGTCCGGCGAGGGCGGCACGACCGTCAGGGTCGCCGCCGGCACTTGGCTCGCCTGGCTGCTGACCGAGAATTTCGCTGCAATCCGCATGCCGGGCGATGCCTTCGCCATTTCGCTCACCATCGGCGAGGCGCGGGCGAGCCTTGCCTATCGCGAAAGTGATATCGGTATTCGCGCCTTCGAGCCTGAAGAGGCCAATCTTGCCGCACGTCTGCTCGGGGAGGTGGCCTATGCCGTCTATGTCAGGCGCAACGCCGCCGAGACCGACGAGCGCTGGATTGCCGTTGCTGAGGAAGAGGCGATCTCGGCCTATCTGCGCTGGCCGCACACCCATGCCGGGACGGGAATCGTTGCCACCGTCAATCGGCCGCGCTCGCTGCCGGATCTGGTGCGCGCCGGCGCCGGCAAGACCGTACTTCCCTGTTTCGTCGGCGATCTCCATCCCGAATTGCAGCGCCAGGGCGGCGAGTTGCCGGAATTGCGCCACCGGCAATGGATCGTCATGAATGCCGAGGACCGCCACCGCCCGGAGATCCGGACGGTCGCCGACCGCATGACCAAGCTCATCAAAAGTTATGCCGATCTCTTCGCCGGAAAACGACCGAGCCGCGGCTAGAGCGCCGCGGCCGGACTTCGTCAATGCCGGTTGGTGACGACGACGGGGATCAGCAGGTCGCCCCAGTGGCCGTCGCCGCCGTGATGACGGGCCGAGCGCACCAGTTCGACCGAGACGCCGGCCTCGACGGCCTTCATGACCGATTGGTTCAGCCGATGCAGGTCGTTGGCGAGCATGCGGATCGTCGTCTGCTGATCCTCGCTCATGCTGCTTGCCTGCTCTTCGGCCCGTTCCCTGACGCGTGTGATGGATGCCATGATCTTCTCCTCCTCTTCGAGTTATTCCGCAGCCGGCTTGAACTGCGCATGTTCGGTCGAGCCGTGCATCGCCGTGGTCGAAGACCGACCACCGGTGATGGCGAGCGACACGGCGTCGAAATAGCCGGTGCCGACCTCGCGTTGATGTTTGGTGGCGGTATAGCCGTTGACCTCGGCGGCGAATTCCGCCTGCTGCAGCTCGGAATAGGCCGACATTTGCCGTTGCCGGTAGCCGCGCGCCAGTTCGTACATGCCGTAGTTCAGCTGGTGGAAGCCGGCCAGCGTGATGAACTGGAACTTGTAGCCCATCGCGCCGAGTTCGCGCTGGAACCTTGCGATCGTCGCCTCGTCGAGGTTCTTCCTCCAGTTGAAGGAGGGCGAGCAATTATAGGCGAGCAGCTTGCCGGGATGGACCTTGTGCACGCCTTCGGCAAAACGCCGCGCCTGATCGAGGTCCGGCTTCGAGGTCTCGCACCAGATGAGATCGCAATGCGGCGCATAGGCGACGGCGCGCGCGATGCAGGGCTCGATGCCGTTTCTGACCTGATAGAAACCTTCGACCGTGCGGCCGGCATCATAGTCGACGAAGGGCTGGTCGCGCTCGTCGATGTCTGAGGTCAAGAGCTTTGCCGCTTCCGCGTCGGTGCGGGCAATGACCAGCGTTGCAACGCCCATGACGTCGGCTGCAAGCCGCGCGGCGTCGAGATTGCGGATATGGGCGGCCGTCGGGATCAGCACTTTGCCGCCGAGATGGCCGCATTTCTTCTCCGAGGCGAGCTGGTCCTCGAAGTGAACGCCCGCGGCACCCGCCTCGATATAGGCTTTCATGATTTCGAAGGCGTTGAGCGGTCCGCCGAAGCCTGCTTCCGCATCGGCAACGATCGGCGCGAACCAGGTGTCGACGGAAAGCCCTTGGGCTTCCGAGGTCTCGATCTGATCGGCGCGCTGCAGCGTGCGGTTGATGCGCTTGGCAAGTTCCGGCCCGGCATTGGCCGGATAGAGGGACTGGTCTGGATACATCGCCGATGCGGTATTGGCGTCGGCTGCCACCTGCCAGCCGGAGAGATAGATCGCCTTCAGCCCGGCGCGCACCATCTGCATGGCCTGGTTGCCGGAAAGTGCGCCGAGCGCATTGACAAAATCCTCCTGATGCAGAAGCCGCCACAACCGGTCCGCCCCCATTTCGGCCAGCGTATGGCGGAGCGCCACAGAGCCTCTGAGCCGCTGCACGTCTTCGGCCGAGTACGGTCTCTCGATGCCGTCGAAGCGGCTGGCTGATGCATTTGGAACAAGCTTGTAAAAATCAGTCATGTGCTCTCCTCACTAGAAGCCCGACAAACGTGTTGCGTGACAAGATTGACAATATGACGTGCTATGACCAGAAAAACCTTTGATTTCCTGGGTGGAAAGAGGTTAAGATGAGGAGGATTGACAGAGTGGCGTTGTGAATTTGTAAAGTTTTGTAAATATAAGCGCTCCTTCCTGTCAAAGGGTGTGACATGGCGGAACGAAAGATATTCGCAGGCCCGAAAGTCAGACGCATCCGCAATGCGCTGGCGCTGACGCAGACCGCCATGGCCGAAGCGCTTGAAATATCGCCGTCCTATCTGAACCTGATCGAGCGCAACCAGCGGCCATTGACGGTGCAGCTCCTTCTCAAGCTTGCAAGCGTCTACAGGGTCGATCTGGAAGAGTTGCGCGGACAGACCGGCGGCAGTCTCGGCCAGCTCAAGGAGGTCTTTGCCGATCCGCTGCTGTCGGGCGAACTGCCGGGTGATCAGGAATTGGTCGAAGTGGCCGAGGCCGCACCCAATGCCGCAAGCGGCATGATCAAGCTCTACCGCGCCTATCGCGAGCAGGCGGCAAGGCTCTCCGATCTGACGGCGCTGATGGCCGCCGAAGGGCATGCGCCGGTCGCCGCCGGCCGCTTGCCGCTGGACGAGGTGCGCGAAACGCTGGAGCGCAGGTCCGGCTATTTCGGACAGATCGAGACGGCGGCGGAAGCCTTTGCCGCCACGCTGCCCTGGGGCGTCGATCTTGCCGCCGGGCTGAAGGACTGGCTGCGCTCCGAGCGCGGCATTGCAGTGCGTGTCTTGCCCGTCCACGTCATGCCGGATCTGCGCCGCCGCTTCGATCGCCATTCGATGCGGCTCTTCATCTCGGAGCGCCTGTCGCAGGCCGACCGTGCGCATGAGATCGCCGTCGAGGCTGCGACGCTTGCGTTGCTGCCGGCAATCGATGCCGAACTCGACGATCTCTCGCTCTCCTCCGCCGAGGCGCGCCGCATCGCCCGCTTCGAGCTTGCCCGTATCGCCGCGCTAGCGCTTGCAATGCCCTACGAGGCCTTTCTTTCGGCGGCGAAGGCGACGCGCTACGATATCGATATTCTGCGTGCGCGCTTCGGCGTCTCTTTCGGCCAGGCGGCTGCGCGCCTTGCCATGCTGCAGCGCCCCGGGGCGGCCGCCATTCCCTTCTTCCTGATCGAGATCGATGCCGCCGGCCACCGGCTGCGCAGGGCGGGCGCCCAGGGCTTCCCGCAGGCCCGTTTCGGCGGCGGCTGTCCGAAGCTCAATATCCATGCCGCCTTTCTCCAGCCGGGCCAGATCCTCGCCGAAACGGTCGTCATGCCTGACGGCGCATCCTTTCTGACGGTCGCCCGCACCCTGGAGGGACCAAGCGTCGAATTCGGCGAAAGGGTCAGGCGCACCGCGATCCTCATCGGCTGCGACGCTGCCCTTGGCGAAGGCGTGGTCTACGGGCAGGCGACGGCGCTCGAGCCGGTCGCGATCGGTCCCGCCTGTCGCCTTTGCGAGCGGCGCGGCTGCCTTTCTCGGGCCGAGCCGCCGGTGACGAGACCGCTCGGGCTCGACGAGATGGTGGCAGGCCTCAGCGCCTTCGACTTCCAGTGATTGTGAAATCATTGAGGATGCTGGATTTTGCGCTTGTGGGCTTAGAAATTCCTTCTTAGTCTGCGTCGAAAACCAGAGGGAAAAGATGCCCCGGGTGCGGAATCTTTGAACAAAACAGGAGAAGTCATGAGGTCAACCATCCTATGCGTGACGGCCGCCGCCGTTACCGCACTCCTTGCTGCCGCGCCGGCCTATGCGCAGGAGCGCGTGGTCAACGTTTACAACTGGTCGGATTATATCGACGACTCCATCCTGGCCGACTTCACCAAGGAAACCGGCATCAAGGTCGTCTACGACACCTTCGATTCCAACGAGACCGTGGAAACCAAGCTGCTAGCCGGCGGCACGGGTTATGACGTCGTCGTTCCCACAGCCGACTTCCTGCAGCGCCAGATTCAGGCCGGCGTCTTCCAGAAGCTCGACAAGTCGAAACTGCCGAACCTTTCCAACATGTGGGATGTGATCCAGCAGCGCACCGCTGAATATGATCCGGGCAACGAGCACGCGATCGATTACATGTGGGGTACGGACGGCATCGGCTACAACGTCAAGAAGGTCGCCGAAATCCTCGGTCCCGATGTGAAGCCCGGCCTCGAAGTGATCTTCGACCCAAAGGTCGCCGAAAAGTTCAAGGATTGCGGCATCTACGTTCTCGACACGCCGAAGGACGTCATCACCACGGCGTTTCGTTATCTCGGTCTCGAGCCAAACTCCACGAAGGCTGAGGATTTCAAGAAGGCCGAAGAGCTGCTGACGGCTGTGCGCCCCAATATCCGCAAGTTCCACTCATCCGAATACATCAATGCGCTTGCCAACGGCGACATCTGCATCGCCTTCGGCTATTCCGGCGACATGCTGCAGGCCCGCGACCGTGCGGCCGAAGCCAAGAACGGCGTCGAGGTCAATTATTCGATCCCCTCGCAGGGCGCCCAGATGTGGTTCGACATGATGGCGATCCCCGCCGATGCGCCCCATGTCGCGGAAGCCCACGAGTTCCTGAACTACTTGATGAAGCCTGAGGTCATCGCCAAGGCGAGCGACCATACCTTCTATGCCAACGGCAACAAGGCTTCGCAGCAGTTCGTTAGCAAGGAAATTCTGGAAGATCCGGCGATCTATCCGACCGAAGAGGTGATGAAGAACCTCTTCACGGTCAAGCCGTGGGATCCGAAAACGCAGCGCCTGGGGACGCGCCTCTGGACGAAGGTCGTCACCGGCCAGTAATTCAGCCTTGGGCCCGGACGGCAACGTCCGGGCCTTTCAGTTACCGGCCGGGGTGGAGGCCGGCAGAACCTTGTATTTCGGGGAATAATATGAAGTCTCTCGGCAATATCCGCCGCGCTTTTGCGCCTTGGACCGATCCGTCTGCAAAACCCTTCATTGCTTTCAAGAATGTCACCAAGCGCTTTGGCGATTTTACCGCCGTCGACGATCTGTCGCTTGATATCTATCACCGCGAGTTCTTCGCGCTGCTCGGCGCTTCGGGTTGCGGCAAGTCGACGCTCCTGCGCATGCTCGCCGGTTTCGAGCAGCCGACCTCGGGCGAAATCGTTCTCGACGGCACCGACATGGCCGGCACGCCGCCCTACAGGCGGCCGGTCAACATGATGTTCCAGTCCTATGCGCTTTTCCCGCATATGACGGTCGAGAAGAATATCGCCTTCGGCCTGAGGCAGGACGGCATGTCGAAGGACGAGATGACTGACCGCGTCTCGCAGATGCTGAAGCTGGTCAAGCTGGAGCAGTTCGCCTCCCGCAAGCCGAACCAGCTTTCCGGTGGCCAGCGCCAGCGCGTGGCGCTTGCCCGCTCGCTTGCCAAGCGCCCGAAGGTGCTGCTGCTCGACGAACCGCTCGGCGCGCTCGACAAGAAGCTGCGCGAGGAAACCCAGTTCGAACTGATGGACCTGCAGCAGAACCTCGGCCTCACCTTCGTCGTCGTCACTCACGACCAGGAAGAGGCGATGACAATGGCCGACCGCATCGCCGTCATGAGCCACGGCAAGGTCGTGCAGGTGGCGACACCCGCCGAGATCTATGAGGCGCCGAATTCCCGCTTCGTCGCGGATTTCATCGGCGACGTGAACATCTTCGACGGCAAGGTCGCCGCATCGGGCAATGGCACCGTTGAGATCGCCATCGACGGCGGCTTCAGCGTGCGCGTCGCCGCCGCCGAGACGCCCTCGTCAGGCAGCGCCGTCGGCTTCGCCATCCGGCCGGAAAAGATGCGGGTCGGGCGCACGCCTCCCGCCAACGCTTCGGTCAACGCTGCCAGGGGCGAACTCTGGGACATCGCCTATCTCGGCGACATGACCGTCTTCCATGTGAAATTGCAGAGCGGCAATATCGTCAAGGCCTCGTCCCTCAATGCCCAGCGCTCCGTCGACGACCCCTTCACCTACGATCAGGAAGTCTGGGTCTCCTTCGACGAGAACGCCGGCATTCTGCTGAAGGATTGACATCATGGGCAAGCTCACCTCCGGCCTCTACAATCGCCTCGTCATCGCCATCCCCTATACCTGGCTGCTGCTCTTCTTCCTGGCGCCCTTCTTCATCGTCTTTCGCATTTCGCTGTCGACGACGGCGATCGCCATGCCGCCTTACGAGCCCGTCTTCTCACTTGCCGACGGTTGGGCCGGGCTCTGGAGCAAGATCGGCGAGCTCTCCTTCGACAATTACAGCTACCTCACCGAGGACTCGCTCTATTTCAATGCCTATGTCTCGAGCGTGGTGATTGCCGGGATCTCCACTTTCCTCACATTGCTGATCGCCTATCCGATTGCCTACGGCATGGCACAGGCGCCGCGCAGCATCCGTCCGACGCTGGTGATGCTGGTCATCCTGCCGTTCTGGACGAGCTTCCTGATTCGCGTTTACTCCTGGATCGCGATCCTGAAACCGGAGGGGCTTCTCAACCAGCTTCTCCTGTCGCTGCACATCATCGACAGCCCGCTGATCATCCTCAACACCAGTACCGCCGTCTATATCGGCATCGTCTATTCCTATCTGCCCTTCATGGTGCTGCCGCTCTATTCGGCTCTGGAAAAGATGGACGGTACGCTGATCGAGGCGGCGCAGGATCTTGGTTGCACGCCGATCAAGGCCTTCTGGCGCGTCACCTTTCCGCTGTCGATCCCCGGTGTGGTGGCCGGCTGCATGCTGGTCTTCATTCCAGCCGTCGGTGAATTCGTCATTCCCGACCTGCTCGGCGGTTCGCAGACGCTGATGATCGGCAAGACGCTCTGGAACGAATTCAACGCCAACCGCGATTGGCCGGTCTCCTCGGCGGTCGCAACGATCCTGCTGATGATCCTGGTGATCCCGATCGTCTTCTTCCAGAACGCCCAGGCCAAGGCCGAAGAGCGGGGGAAATAACTCATGCTGAAATGGACCCGTTTCAACATCATCTCCGTCACGCTCGGCTTTGCCTTTCTCTACCTGCCGATCGTGCTTCTGGTGATCTTCTCCTTCAACGAATCGAAGCTCGTCACCGTCTGGGGCGGCTTCTCCACCAAGTGGTATGTCTCGCTGCTGTCGAACCAGGGCCTGCTCGACGCCGCCTGGGTGACGATCCGTATCGGTCTGCTGTCGGCGACGGTCGCAACCATCCTCGGCACGATGGCGGCGCTGACGCTGGTGCGCTACACGCGCTTTCGTGGCCGCATGCTGTTTTCGGGCATGATCTACGCGCCGCTCGTCATGCCTGACGTCATCACCGGCCTGTCGCTGCTGTTGCTCTTCGTTGCGATCGGCTTCGACCGCGGTTTCTGGACGATCACGCTGGCGCATACGACGCTGACCATGTGCTTCGTCGCCGTCGTCGTGCAGTCGCGCCTGTTGAGTTTCGATCAATCGATTGAGGAAGCGGCGCAGGATCTCGGCGCGCCGCCGGTGCGGACTTTCTTCGAGATCACCCTGCCGATCATCGCGCCGGCTGTGCTCTCCGGCTGGATCCTTGCCTTCACCCTGTCGCTCGACGACCTGGTGATCGCCAGTTTCACGTCGGGGCCAGGCGCCACCACGCTGCCGATGAGGATCTACAGCCAGGTGCGCCTCGGCGTGACGCCTGAGATCAATGCGGTGTGCACGATCCTGATCGCGATCGTGACCGTTGGTGTCATCTGCGCCTCGGTCGTCACCAAGCGTCGTGAAATCCAGCGCCAGCGGGACGAGCGCGCGGCAGCCGCCGGCGCGTGAGGTCTAAAGCGCGAGCTCCTCGCGCTTTATTGCGCCTGAGGCGTATTGCCGAAAAGCGGAACCGGCGAGATCACCGGGTTCGGCCATGAGCCGCCGATGAAGAACGGCAGAAGCGGCAGCTCCGCTGCCTTGGCCGGATCGGTAGCATCAAGCGATCCGGAAAGCGCCAGCCCGTTCGACTGATAGGTGATGACGCCGGAGAGTGTCAGCGTCTGTGTGGCGCCGGCGATGCGGGCGTCGTGCATCTCGGCGGAGCCGTTTGCGAAATCGGCCTGAAGGTTGAGCTGGTTGAAGGCGAAGGCGCCGCCTGCCGCCGCGCTCAGCGGAAAGAACGGTTTTTCGGCCGCCTGCGTCCGGAGTGCTGCGGCATCGATGCCGGGAATCGTGCCTTCCCCCGTCCAGAAGTGCAGCCTGCCGGTGACGTCGGCAAGGCCGGTCGTCCAGATCGCCTTCGACGACTGCAGGTCGAGATCGAGCGATCCGGTTGCAAGCGGCAACGGACCTTTCAGCTGAAGGCGCTCGGCAAGGGCTGCGAAGTCGGCATTGCGGATCGACAGCTGCAGCTTGCCGCCGCCGTCGAAGTCGCGCTGTGTCGCTTCCAGATGCGCGGTCATTTCACCGCCTTCGAACTGGCTGTCGCCGATATCGAATTTCGCCTCGCCGCCGGCAACGATCATGCTGGCGCCGACATCGGAGAGCTCGAAGAGACCCATCTGCGCGCGCCGTGCAGAAAGCCTGACGTCGACATCGAGCACCTGCAGCGGCCCGCTCATGCCGGTGGAAATGTCCTCCGCCTCGCCGGCAGCGAGCCTGAGCGCAAAGGCGTCGAGGAACGGCTTGAGGTTCATCTGGTCGAAGGCGAGCGTGCCGCCGATCTTCGGTCGTTTGCCGGGTTGGGTGAAAAGGTCCATCACCCCGGTGGCGCTCGCTTCGTTCAACGAAAGACTGAGATTATTGAAACGCAGCCCGTTGCCCGACGACATGATGTCTGATTCCAGCGAGGCGCTCTTCAACGTTGCGATGCCGGGGATCGATTTGCCCGACCATGTCAGGAGTGCCGGCACATCGGGAATGGTGACGGCGGCATTGCCGGAAAAGGCCGAAAGGCTGGCGATGCTGGCAATGCCCTGGAAGTGCGCGGTCAAAAGGTTCGATGTGAGCGATGTCCGTGTCTCGGCATTCCTGCCGGCAAAGGCGAGCAGCGGCTGGCGCGAGGCGAAATCGACCTTCAGGTCTTCGCCGTTGATGCGGGCAATGACCACCGCCGAGATTGCGCCGGAGAGTCTCGGCCAGGCGATATCTGCGGTGACGCTGTCGAAATGATAGGTTTTGGCGGACTTGATGTCGGCGACCACAAGCGTGCCGTCCTCGACGGTCACCGCGCCGATCTCGGCATCGAGATCAGGATCGAGAACCTCAGCTCCGTTTTCGTAGCGTACGCCGCTGATCGCGCGTGCGAGCAGGCCGGCATAACTCCAGTCGATCAGCCCTTTTTCATCGCGCGTCAGCGCCAGCTTGGGGCGCACCAGATGGAATTCGTGGAAACTCGTCCGGCCTCTCAACGCATCGATGAGGCTAAAATCGGCCGACAGGCTTTCAATGCTGCCGAGCAGCTTGTCGCCGCTTTCGCGCGGCTGGCGGATGGTGATCTGGTTCAGCGTGATGCGCGGCGTCGGCCAGAATTCGAGAACCGGACTGCCCTTGATCTCGGCATGGTAGCCTGTCCATTTCGACAGCGCGTCCTCGATACCGGAGCGCACGAAGCCGGTCGAGATGAGATAGGGTGCGGCAACCCTGAGCGCCACGAAAAGCGCCAGCGCGATCAGCAGGAACACCGTCGACAGGCGGGCGAAGGCCGGAAGCCAGCGCGAAACGGGTCCGATCTTCCTGCGCCACCTGCGATGTCTTGACGTGCTCATGATCTCCGCCGGCAATCAGCCGGTCATCCCGTTATGCGCTGATTTCGCCGGATATAGGAAATGCCAGGCATATGCAAATCTCTTACAGCGGCCGCACGTCTTTTCAGACGCGCAAAGGACGCTGTAACCTTTGAATTGACGGCATCGGATCGCGCCGGTTCCGTACTTTATAACGCAATGCAGCATGATATAAGGGCGGTATTGGGGAGGAGGATTGAATGCAAGATAACAGACCACTTTGGGTGCCCTCGGAGGATGCCGTTGCAAAAAGCCCGATCCATGCCTTCATGGAGCGCTGCAATGCCGATTTCGGGCTTTCTCTTTCAGGCTTTGAGGATCTGCATGCATGGTCGGTGGCCGAGCGGGAGAATTTCTGGTCGACCGTCTGGGATTTCTGCGGCGTCAAGGGAGAGCGCGGCGTAGAGGTGTTAGCCAATGGCGACCGCATGCTGGAGGCTCGCTTTTTTCCCGATGCGACGCTGAACTTCGCCGAGAACCTTCTGTCGGGCCGCGGGGAGGGCGATGCCATCATCTTCCGCGGTGAGGACAAGGCCGAGGACCGCTGGTCGTGGGACCGGCTGCGCGCGCTGGTCTCGAAGCTGCAGCAGGCCTTCGCAGCACTCGGCATCTCTGAAGGCGACCGCATCGCCGCGATGATGCCGAACATGCCGGAGACCGTCGCCGCCATGCTCGCCGCCGCCTCGATTGGCGCCATCTGGTCGTCCTGTTCGCCCGATTTCGGCGAGCAGGGTGTGCTTGACCGCTTCGGCCAGATCGGTCCGAAGCTGTTCATCGCCTGCGATGCCTATTGGTATTCCGGCAAGCTGCAGGATGTCGGCGCCAAGGTCGCCACGGTCGCAAAAAATCTGGGTGTGCCCACGGTCATCGTCCACTACGCCGGCGATGCGGAGTCCGTGGCGCGCAAGACGCCGGGGGCTTTAACGCTTGAGGCCTTTGTCGCGCCCTATGAGGCAAGGGAGGTCGAGTTCACGCAGCTCGGCTTTTCGCACCCGCTCTACATTCTCTTTTCGTCGGGCACGACAGGCGTGCCGAAATGCATCGTGCATTCGGCCGGCGGCACGTTGCTGCAGCACCTCAAGGAGCAACGGCTGCATTGCGGCCTGCAGGCGGGCGAGAAGCTGTTCTATTTCACCACCTGCGGCTGGATGATGTGGAACTGGCTGGTCAGCGGTCTTGCCAGCGGCGCGACGCTCTGCCTGTTCGACGGTTCGCCCTTCGCCCCCGATGGCAACGTGCTGTTCGACTATGCCGAGGCCGAAAAATTCGCCATCTTCGGCACCTCGGCGAAATATATCGATGCGGTACGCAAGGGCGGGCTGACGCCGCGCGTCAGCCACGATCTCTCCAGCCTGCGGCTGATGACCTCCACCGGCTCGCCGCTGTCGCCGGAAGGGTTTACCTTCGTCTATGAGGGCATCAAGGAAGACGTACAGCTCGCCTCGATCTCAGGCGGCACCGATATCGTCTCCTGCTTCGTGCTCGGCAATCCGCTGCAGCCGGTCTGGCGCGGCGAGATCCAGGGGGCCGGCCTCGGCCTTGCGGTCGACGTCTGGAACGATGACGGCAAGCCGGTGCGTGGGGAGAAGGGTGAGCTCGTCTGCACCAAGGCCTTCCCGTCGATGCCGGTGATGTTCTGGAACGACCCCGATGGCGCCAAATATCGCGCCGCCTATTTCGACCGGTTCGACAATGTCTGGTGCCACGGCGATTTCGCCGAATGGACGGAGCATGGCGGCCTGGTCATCCACGGCCGTTCGGATGCAACGCTCAATCCTGGCGGCGTGCGCATCGGCACGGCCGAGATCTACAATCAGGTGGAGCAGATGGAGGAGGTGGCCGAGGCGCTCTGCATCGGCCAGGACTGGGACGACGACGTGCGCGTCATCCTCTTCGTCCGCCTTGCCCCGAATGTGACGCTGACCGAGGATCTCGTCAAGGCGATCAAGACCCGCATCCGCACCGGCGCCTCGCCGCGGCACGTCCCGGCGAAGATCATCGCGGTTGCCGATATTCCCCGCACCAAATCCGGCAAGATCGTCGAGCTTGCCGTGCGCGAGGTCGTTCACGGCCGGCCGGTGAAGAACCAGGAAGCGCTTGCCAATCCAGAGGCTCTGGGGCTCTTCGCCGGGCTAAGCGAGCTGAAGGATTGACAGCGATCGTAGATTACAAGCTTTCACCCTTTATCAATCTCCTGTCATGGAAACCTTTCGTTAAGAAAGGTTTGTCAAAGGTGAAGCTAACTTGGGGGCCGCACATGAACGATGCGGCCTGGGGCCTTCCAGCCTCCGAAACATGACGTTGATCGACTGAGCTCTTGTTGAACAGCACCAAATTCAAAGGCGGCCTCCTGGCTGCCTTTTCTTTATCAACCGGCCAGCACCCGCTGCGACGGGAAGGTGATCTCGACGAGCGTGCCCTCGTTCGGCGCCGAATTAATCGAGAAGGTCGCTCGGTTGGCATCCACCATCGCCTTGGTCAACGGCAGGCCGAGCCCGGTGCCGTCGCCGCGGTGACGCGATTGAGTCGAGGAGACCTGCCGGAACGGCTTCATCGCCTGGTCGAGTTCGCTGCGCGTCATGCCGATGCCGGTATCGCGGACCCTCAACACAACGCTGCCATTGGCTTCATAGGACGTGGAAACGACGATCTGCCCGCCTGACGGGGTGAAGCGGATGGCGTTCGACAGGATGTTGAGCGCGATCTGCTTGATCGAGCGCAGATCCGCCACGACCTCGGGCACTGCATGCGACAGCGCCGTGCGGATGATGACGCGCTGGCCGTTCGCCTGCGGCTGCACCAGAGCCACGGCCTCGGAGACCGCCTCGTTGAGGCCGACGGCGGCAAAATCGAGATCCATCTCGCCGGCCTCGATCTTCGAAATGTCGAGCAGATCGTTGACGATATCGAGGACGTGCCGGCCGGAGCGGCCGATGTCGTTGGCATACTCGATATAACGCGGATGGCCGATCGGCCCGAAGCGTTCGCCTGCCATCATGTCGGAAAAGCCGATGATGGCGTTGAGCGGCGTGCGGATCTCGTGGCTGACGCGGGCGAGGAAATCGGTCTTGTGGGCATTGGCGGTTTCGGCCGCACCCTTGGCGTTGCGCAGCTCTTCCTCGGTGCGCTTCCACTGGGTGATATCGCGGATGACGGCGCAATAGCCGTTGGAGGAAGTAAGCTGGCCCATCGTCATGAACAGCGGCACGAAGCCGCCGGCGGCCTCGCGGCCGATCACTTCGCGCCCGTCGTTCAATACGCTTGCCACGCCATGGTCGGAGAGGCCGTTCAAATAGTCGATGACTGCCTTCTGGCTCTCATGGGCAAACAGCATGACGAAGGGTTTGCCGCGCGTCTCCTGTTCGTCATAATTGAAAAGCGCGCTGGCCGACCGGTTCATCGAGCGAATGTCGCCCTCCGTGCCGATGACGACGACGCCGTCGGTCGCCGTTTCCAGGATCGAGCGCAATTCTTCCACTTCGACCTGCAGTTTAGCGACCTTCTCGACCATCCGCTCGGGGCGGCCTTCGGAACGGCCCTCGGACCGGCCATCGGACCGACTTGCGTCGCCGCGGCCATCTTCCTTGCCTTCCACCGGCATCAGCGCCAGCATCAGGGCGTTGGCGTCTTCCCAGCGCACCGATTGCAGCCGCGCGGTCACCGGCGCCAGCGTATCGTCGGCCTTGACGAGCATCATGGTGCCGGAGCCTGCGGCCTTCTCCTCGAGTTCGCGGCGCTGCAGCAGCGCTTCGATACCGCCCACTTCGCGCAATGCCTCGAGCGAACCGTAGCCCGTCAACCGCATGAATTCCGGATTGGCATGGATCAGCGCATCGCCGATATGGATGAGTACGGCAACAGGCAGTTGGTCGACCGTTCCCGCCGAAAGCCCATCCGTCATCTTGATGCGCGGCGGGATGAAGCTGGTGAGAACCTCAATCTGGCTGGCAGTCTCCTCCAGCCCTTCGGTCGCCTCGTCCTCGGCGATGATCGAAGGTTCTTCGGCGGCGCCATCGTCTTCGCGCTCCGCCTCGACGGCATTCTCGAAGATCGCTTCCTGCGGCGCGATGTCCTCGAGCGATGGTATGTCCGCCTGCTCAGTGGTGGGTGTTTCGGCCTCGAACGCTTCGGGTCCGGAGGCCTCTTCGAAGCCGGCCATTTCCGTGACGGCGGGTTCCGCCGGCACCGTGGCGCTGGGTTCCGTCGGCGCCGGGGCGGCAGCCTCTTCCTTGCGGGTGCCGAAGGCTTCGAGTCGCTTGGCGATCTCGCGGAAATTGGCCTGTTCGGCGGCCGTCAGCGCAGCGCCGCTGTTGTGGAGCTGAACGATCTTGTCGGAGAACCGGCGATTGGGCGTTTCCGAAATCCGAAGCGCCGGCGGCTCGTCCGAAATATCCGCTGCGGGCTCGGCGGCAGGTGCTTCGTCGGCGCCGAGCGCCTGTTCTTCTACGGCATTCTCCGGCGCGGATGTCTCCACGATCGTCTCTTCGGCAGTGATCTCCTCCGATCCTGTCTCCTCGGTCTCCGGAGTCTCCGGCTCGGCTGCCGTAAACGCTTGGTCGTCGATCTCTTCCGCTGCGATGGTTTCGGCCGAGACCTCTTGAGGTGCGGCTTCCGCTTCATCTGCCACTTCGGCGACGGGCTCTGTCACCGGGCCGAGGCTCGCTGCATCAGGGCCGAGTGTCAGGCCGAGCGCCAGCGGATCTTCCTGTGCATCGGAAAGCCGCACGACGCCGAAGCCGCGGAAGCCATCGAAGTCGCGGTTGCGGGTGTAGGTCGGCAGCGCCGCCAGATCGACCGGAACGACGAGGCTGGTGCCTTCGACCGGCCAGAGGATCGTCTTGCCCGACCATGTGTCGCGCCGGGCGAGCGCCTCGGAAAGCTTGCCGTCAGGATCGAGATTGAAGAGGGCGGCGATATCGCCGAAGGCCGAGCCGATGATGTTGGACGCATGCGGACCGACGGCCTCGGCAAATTCGTGGCTGACCTCGTTGAACCGGCCTTCGGCGTCGATCTTCCAGACGAAGCGCGTGGCGCGGCTGTTCGGCCTGAAGACAAAGCCGGGCTCAGCCGCAAGCTGAGGGGCAGGGGTAGCGTCTTGGACCACTGGCGTTGCGACGGCGGTCTCTTCGTGGACCGCTTCCGGCGTTTCTTCGGCAGATGTTTCGCCGGCTTCGGCAGGCGGTTCCGCCGTCGTCGCCGTTTCCACCGTCTCCGCAACGGAGGTCAAATCGTCCTCGATGACCGCGGCGGGCTCGGTGGTCTCATCCGCGCTGCTATCGATCATGCCGCCGTCGCTCTCCGGCTCCACATCCGCGGCAGGATTCGTCCCTTCAATCGCCTCGTCTGCGGATGCCGCGGCTGTCTCGGCTGGCTGTTCGTTTTCGCCGGCGATCTCCTCGATCGTCTCCTCGACCTCTTCGATCCCCGAAACCGCGTCGATGATTTCGGTGAAGCCTGTAGCGGCGACAGGTTCGTCCTGCGGCGCTTCAGCCGGCGGCAGGCTTTCTTCCTGTGTGGGCGCATCGACTGGATCGAGCGTGGACGCATCGACTGGATCGAGCGTGGACGCATCGACCGGGTCGAGCGTGGACGCGTCGAGCGGATCGAGATGACCGATCGCGGCCTCCACCGCAAAGAGCAGATTGAGCGCCGGATCGTCGCTGAGCTTGCCGACCGCGGCCGGAAGATTGCCTCTGCCGGTCGCGACAGGTCGCTTCACCAATCGGTCGGGATGGGCGCCGGCAAGGTTGATCAAGGTCTTTGCCGTCTGCTCGGAGATTCCGAGCGAGGCAAAGCCCGGCGAAGCCGCGATGACTTCGCCATTGGCACCGATCACCGCCATATGCGTGTCGGGATCATCAAGTCCCTGCAGCATCTGGGCCGCCGATGCACCGGCCGCGAGTGGCTTTGCCGAGACCGGCACCGAAAACAGGATGGCCTTTTCGCCCTGGGAAAGCCGGATCAGTTCGGCTGCCGCCTGCACCTGCGCACGCTGGAAGCCCTTGGTGATGCGGATCATCAGGCTGCGGCTGTCGCCGATATCGGTGAGCTGGCGCGCCGCCGTTTCCAGCTGGCGGAAGGTGATGTCGGTGCGGTCGACCCCCTGATCGAGCAGGTCATAGACTGCCGAATGGCCGAAAAGCTCCGCACCCGCACCGTTCGCCCAGAGCAGACGGGCAAGATCGGCTGAAAACAGCACCATGGCCTCGCCGCGTGAAAAGCGTTCCCGCACCCGTGCATGCACGGCGATATCGATGAACGGATATTGGACTGCGGGCATGTTCGAACCTTGTCGCTGTCGGCCTTCTTAAATTAACGGCTTATTAATAACTGCGGGGCGCATGCCGGTCCAGAAGAGGAGGGGGTTTTCGGCAGGAAAGGTTAACGTCTTGTGCACCGCACAATAATTGTTGCAATGCACAATGGAATGTCTTATATAAGCATCATCCAACTAACGCAGGCAGCGGCTGCCTCAACCCAAAGGATGCGACCCATGGCTACCATAAAGACCGATGACGTTTTTTCAATCGCTTCTTTCGACCCGTCCAAGTTCACCGAATCCTTCCGTGAATTCGCCGAAAAGGGCGCTCAGCAGTCGAAGGATGCCTATGCCAAGCTGAAGACCGCTGGCGAGGAAGCCGGCAAGACGCTCGAAGCCACCGTCCAGACGGCGCAGGCCGGCTCGGTCGAGATCGGCCTGAAGGCGATCGACATCCTGCGCATCAATTCCGAGAACTCGCTGTCGCACTTCGAAGCGCTGCTTGGCGTCAAGTCCCCGGCCGAATTCTTCGAGCTGCAGACCTCGTTCATCCGCAAGCAGGCCGAACTCACCGTCGAGCAGGCCAAGTCGATCCAGGAAACCACCAAGCAGGTGGCCGAAAAGCTCGCAAAGCCCTCCAAGGACGCCGCCGAAAAGGCCATGGCTTCTTTCAAGGTTGCCTGATCGGTCTTTACCGATCGGAGATAAAAGGCTGGACCTCGCGTCCAGCCTTTTTGTATATTGACGAGGAATGGGGCTTGAATTCATCTCCAAGTCCTCGTATGTGACCCCCGTCGCGCCAAGCGCGATTTATGCGGTTGTAGCTCAGTTGGTTAGAGCGCAGGTTTGTGGCACCTGAGGTCGGAGGTTCGAGACCCCCCAACCGTACCATCTCCCCCACGATCAGAATGAAAACTTGGTTCCTATCGTTTCGATGGAACCCATGTCGCACCGGGTCGTTCTCCATGTTAACGGGAGAATATGCATGTCGAAAACCCTGCTCTACGGCGCGACGAAGATCGACGAGACCAACAGCGCTTATGCGCCGATCGAAAGCCTCGCCCAGTTCCAGTGGAAGAACCGCGTCTTCATCCTTTTCGCCGACAGGGATAATTCCCGCGCCGCCCGGCAGGAAAATCAGCTGCTGGCCAACCGCTCGGCCCTCGATGAGCGTGACCTGGTGGTGCTGAAGATTTCCGGTGCCGGCGTCCGTCCGCTCTTCGGTGCGGCTGACGGCCTCGATGGCGAAGCGATCCGCCGCGATCTCAAGGCGCCGGAGGTCGGCGAATTCGCCGCTTTCCTTCTCGGCAAGGACGGCACCGTGAAGCTCAAGGCCAGCGAGCCGATTACCGATGGCGAACTCTTCGCCATCATCGACAGCATGCCGATGCGTGCTGCGGAATCGCTGAAGCCGGACAAATAACCCCGAACGTCGCGTAAACGGAAATCATGAAAGGGAGGCGGTCATGTCCGTGCCCAACGAACCCATTCCAGACCAGCCGCCGATGCCCGGGCCCGGCTGGAAGCCAGAGCCGCCGATCAAGGAACCGGAGCCTGACCGGCTGCCCGACGAAGCGCCGGTTCCCAATCCCGACGAGAACGACGAACCGGCAAAACACACTTTCAAGGGCTTAAAGAAAGATGTGCCGTTCGGCGCTGACGAGTTCCTGAAGAAAATCGGCGACGCTCCTGACGCGTAGCAGATCGCGCGCGGTTTCGTGATAGGTCGTCCAGTAGGCGCGCCGGATCGAAACCTCCGGCAGAATGCGCTGAAGTTCCGGATATTGCCTGGCGATATAATCGTGCAGGATGCCGATGCCGGCGCCTGTTCGCACCGCCTCCGTCTGTCCGATCGCCGTTGAAATCTCGAAGCCTGCATCCCAGCTCCGCATGACTGCGCCGGAAAAATTCAGGGACGCGGTGAAGATCAGGTCTTCGACATAGCCGATGCGGCGATGCGCCTTGAGCGCGTCGATATCGGCGGGTGTTCCCTGGGACGCCAGATAATCCCGCGAGGCATAAAGGCCGAGCGTGTAATCCGTCAGCTTCGAGGAAACGAGCCGGCCTTGGTCCGGTCGCTCGAGCGTGATGGCGATATCGGCCTCGCGTAGCGAGAGCGAGAAAGAGCGCGGAACCGGTACGAGCTGGATCTTCAGCTCCGGATGGCGCTCGATCAACCTGCCCATGCGCGGCGCAAGAAAGGAAAGACCGAAGCCGTCGGGCGCCCCGACGCGCACAGTCCCGGCAATTGCCGTATCTGTGTGGCCGAGGCTGGCCTGTACTGCGAGCATTTCCGTTTCCATCCGCTCTGCGGATGCCAGGAACACTTCGCCTTCGGCCGTCAGCTCGCAGCCATTCGTGCGACGGATGAAAAGCCGGGTCTTCAGCGCCTCTTCCAGCGAAGTCAGTCGGCGCGAGAGCGTGGCGTGATTGAGCCCCAGCCGCTTCGAGGCGGCAAGGATCTGCCCGGTGCGGGCGACGGCGAGGAAAATACGAACATCGTCCCAATTCATGACTTGGCACACATTACGATCGGCTCGACCTCGATAAGCGTCAGCGATGTGACCATGTGTGCCGTCTGGTTCTTGTACTTAAGGAAATGCGGTGTCCGCAGATGGGCCTCGTATGCTTCCTGGTCGGCGTAGACTTCAAGGATTCGGATCCGGTTTGAGTTGTCCCTGATGGAAACAGCGCTCAGGGAAAGCACGCCGTCTTCCAACGCGACGGATGCTTCGATTTCTTCCTTGAGCAATGCGCGATAGGATTCAAGCGTATCCGGATCGATCTCCAGCTCCGCCATTCTGACGACGGGTTTCCGGCTCATCGGTTTGACCTCCCCCAGGGTTTGACTTGTCGGCGTTTGACTTGTTGGCGTGCCGTGCCAAGTTTGGAAGCAGCGACAGCGCCTGATGCAACGATAGAGCTATAATTTACGCACAACGGTTGCTTATATCAGCGCATTGATTTGTGCAAATTGAAGTGCGATTGTCGGCCATCGAAAAACAGGAGGAACACCCATGCGTGAGATCGGTCATTTCATCGGCGGCAAACAGGTTGCCGGCACCAGCGGCCGCGTGAGCAACGTCTACAATCCGGCAACCGGCGAAGTCCAGGCAACAGTCGCACTCGCAAGCGTCGAGGAACTGCGCGCCGCCGTCGAAAACGCCAAGGCTGCGCAGCCGAAATGGGCTGCCACCAATCCGCAGCGCCGCGCCCGCGTCTTCTTCAAGTTCGTCGAACTCCTGAACAAGCACATGGACGAGCTTGCCGAAATCCTCTCCAAGGAACACGGCAAGACGATCGAGGATGCCAAGGGCGACGTTATCCGCGGCCTCGAAGTCTGCGAATTCGTCTGCGGCATTCCCCATCTCGCCAAGGGCGAGTTCACCGAAGGCGCTGGACCCGCGATCGACATGTATTCGATCCGCCAGCCGGTCGGCATCGGCGCCGGCATTACCCCCTTCAATTTCCCGGGCATGATCCCGATGTGGATGTTTGCCCCGGCGATCGCCTGCGGCAACGCTTTTATCTTGAAGCCCTCCGAGCGTGATCCCTCCCTGCCGATCCGTCTCGCCGAACTGATGATCGAGGCCGGCCTGCCCGCCGGCATCCTCAACGTCGTCAATGGCGACAAGGGTGCCGTCGACGCGATCCTCACCGATCCCGATATCGGCGCCGTCTCCTTCGTCGGCTCGACGCCGATCGCCCGCTACGTCTATGGCACCGCGGCGATGAACGGCAAACGCGCCCAGTGCTTCGGCGGCGCCAAGAACCACATGATCATCATGCCCGATGCGGACCTGGATCAGGCCGTCAACGCGCTGATGGGCGCAGGCTACGGTTCGGCCGGCGAGCGCTGCATGGCGATCTCGGTTGCCGTTCCGGTCGGCGAAGAGACCGCCAACCGCCTCGTCGAGAAGCTGACGCCGAAGATCGAATCCCTGCGCATCGGCCCCTATACCGACGACAAGGCCGACATGGGCCCGCTCGTTACCAAGGAAGCCTATACCCGTGTTCGCGGCCTGATCGACCGCGGCATCGAGGAAGGCGCCAAGCTCGTCGTCGACGGCCGCGATTTCAAACTGCAGGGTTATGAAGACGGCTATTTCGTCGGCGGCTGCCTGTTCGATCACGTCACGCCTGAGATGGATATCTACAAGACCGAGATCTTCGGGCCTGTTCTCTCCGTCGTTCGTGCCCAGAACTATGAGGAGGCGCTGTCTCTGCCGATGAAGCACGAATATGGCAACGGCGTCGCCATCTACACCCGTGACGGCGATGCCGCCCGGGATTTCGCCTCGCGTATCAATATCGGCATGATCGGCATCAACGTTCCGATCCCGGTTCCGCTCGCCTACCACTCCTTCGGCGGCTGGAAGGCCTCGAGCTTCGGCGACCTCAACCAGCACGGGACGGATTCGATCAAGTTCTGGACGAAGACCAAGACCGTCACCGCCCGCTGGCCCTCCGGCATCAAGAGCGGCGCGGAATTCGTCATGCCAACGATGAAGTGATCTTCACGACAGTCCAATCTGCTATCTGTAATTCGGGGGCCTTTTGGCCCCCGAATTTTTCCTCGTGATGGTGATTGCCGGCGATATCGACCCGGCGTCGAGGATGTCCGGAGACAAGGGCGCGGTCTGCTCATCATCTGCTTTTCCCCAGTGCCGAGGTCAAACTGGTGCGCAAAGGCACGCCCGAGCGCAAGCAGGCAATCCTCGATTACGTCGAGATCCTGAGGCGGGATTGACGTCGCGGCAAATGGCCTCATAAGCTGAATGCGAATTTCATATTTTGGAATTGTTCAAAACTAGCAAACCGCCTATATAGGTCTGAACAGACGAGTCAGGAGAATGGCATGCGGTTGACGAAGCAGACGAACTATGCGGTTCGCATGTTGATGTATTGTGCTGCCAACGACGGGCACTTGAGCCGGATTCCGGAAATCGCCAGGGCCTATGGCGTTTCCGAGCTCTTTCTTTTCAAGATCCTTCAGCCGCTCAACAAGGCGGGTTTGGTCGAAACGGTGCGCGGTCGCAACGGCGGCGTGCGCTTGGGCAAACCGGCCGCCGACATTAGTCTTTTCGACGTCGTTCGGGTGACGGAAGACAGCTTCGCCATGGCCGAATGCTTCGAGGATGACGGTGAGGTCGAATGCCCGCTGGTCGATAGCTGCGGCTTGAATTCGGCGCTGCGCAAGGCGCTCAACGCCTTCTTCGCCGTGCTTTCGGAATACTCCATCGACGACCTCGTCAAAGCGCGTCCGCAGATCAATTTTCTTCTCGGAATCACCGGCGAGCCGGCCTATCGCAAACCTACGATCGTTGCCCCGGCCGCCTGATCAAAAGACCAGGATGAACTTCTGAACCGCGGTTGCCCCCAGCAACCGCGGTTTTTGTTTTTGTGGGCATCTCCCATGGCCTCCGGAACGGGGAAATGCCGCTGCGTGTCGCGATGGGCGCGTTTTTATACCAAATGCGACAAAATTTCGGTCTTTTTTGTGCGAATATTTCCGAATGAGGCTGCTTTTTGACGGAAAATTTCTAAAATTGTCCAGCTGGAAAAATTTTCTGCGTAGCCCGTTGCTTTCAGTAAATAAATATCGTTCCATCGAGCGTCGACCGAGATGGCAATCTACGGTCTCCAAACATCAAAAAAGAACAACCGGGAAACAATATTATGAAAAAGATCTCTGTCCTGCTGGCAGCGACGGCCCTGATTTCCGTCATGGCGACGTCGGCCTGGTCCAAGACCCTTGTTTATTGCTCCGAGGGCTCGCCGGAAGGCTTCGACCCCAGCCTCTATACGGCAGGCACGACCTTCGACGCGTCGTCGCGCACGGTCTATAGCCGCCTCGTCGAATTCAAGCATGGCGGGACCGAGATCGAGCCGGGCCTGGCCGACAGCTGGAGCGTGTCGGCCGACGGCACGGAATACACCTTCAAGCTTCATCCTGGCGTCAAGTTCCAGACTACCGACTTCTTCACGCCGACGCGCGATCTCAACGCCGACGACGTCATCTTCTCGTTCGAGCGTCAGCTCAAGGCTGACAATCCGTGGAACAAGTATGTCGAGGGCGGCTCTTACGAATACGCCGCCGGCATGGGCTTCCCGGAGTTGATCAAGTCGATCGAGAAGGTTGATGACCTCACCGTCAAGTTCACGCTCAATCATCCCGAAGCGCCGTTCCTCGCCGATCTCGCCATGGACTTCGCCTCGATCGTCTCCAAGGAATATGCCGACAAGCTCGCCGCCGACGGCAAGATGGCGCAGCTCAACCAGCAGCCGCTCGGCACCGGCCCGTTCACCTTCGTCGCCTACCAGCCGGATGCCGTCATCCGCTACAAGGCGAACGAAACCTATTTCAAGGGCAAGGAAAAGATCGACGATCTGGTTTTCGCGATCACCTCTGATGCTGCCGTCCGCGCGCAGAAGCTGAAGGCCGGCGAATGCCATCTCATTCCTTATCCGAATGCGGCCGACGTCGCCGAACTCAAGAAGGACGAAAACCTGACCGTGCTCGAGCAGGCCGGCCTGAACGTTTCGTATCTCGCCTACAACACCTTGATTGCTCCCTTCGACAAGGCCGAAGTCCGCAAGGCGCTGAACATGGCGATCAACAAGCAGGCGATCGTCGACGCCGTCTTCCAGGGTGCCGCAGCCGTTGCCAAGAACCCGATCCCGCCGACCATGTGGTCCTATAATGATGCCGTCGTAGACGACAAGTACGATCCCGATGCGTCGAAGAAGATGCTGGCAGATGCCGGCGTCAAGGATCTGAAGATGAAGATCTGGGCAATGCCGGTTTCGCGTCCGTACATGTTGAACGCGCGCCGCGCCGCAGAATTGATGCAGGCCGACTTGGCCAAGGTCGGCGTCGATGCAGAAATCGTCACCCATGAATGGGCCGAATATCTGAAGCTCTCGTCCGACAAGAATCGCGACGGTGCCGTCATCCTTGGCTGGACCGGCGACAACGGCGACCCCGACAACTTCATGGATACGTTGCTTGGCTGCGATGCTGTCGGCGGCAACAACCGCGCTCAGTGGTGCAACAAGGAATTCGACGATCTGATGACGAAGGCCAAGCTGACGGCCGACGTCGCCGAGCGCACGAAGGCCTATGAGCAGGCTCAGCTGATCTTCAAGAAGGAAGCTCCCTGGAATACGATTAACCACTCATTGGTCTTCGTTCCGATGAGCAAGAAGGTCTCGGGCTTCTTCATGGACCCGCTCGGAATTCACCGCTTCGACGGTGTGGACATTTCCGAATAATAAAAAATCTGTAAACTGCCCGGTCAACGCCGGGTGCGGCCGGCGGTCAGGTTCCCCTGACCGCCGGAAACTATTGGAAAACCTGCTATGTTGCGTTTTTTCATCGGCCGCCTCGCGGTGCTGATCCCGACATTCCTTGGCGTTTCGCTGATAGCCTTCTCGTTCATCCGCATGATCCCCGGCGACCCCGTCATGCTTTTGTCGGGTGAACGTGTGATGGCGCCGGAACGTCACGCCCAGATCATGCACGATCTCGGTTTCGACCGGCCCATATATGTGCAGTATTTCGATTATCTCGGAAAAGTGCTGCAAGGCGATCTCGGCACCTCGATCGTCACCAAGCGGCCCGTTCTCGGCGAGTTCTTCACATTGTTCCCGGCAACGCTGGAGCTTTCGCTCTGTGCCATCATCATCGCCGTCTGTCTTGGCGTGCCCGCCGGCGTCTTTGCGGCCGTCAAGCGAGGCACGTGGTTCGATCAGAGCGTGATGGGGGTCGCCCTCATCGGCTATTCCATGCCGATTTTCTGGTGGGGTCTGCTGCTCATCATCTTCTTCTCCGGCTATCTCGGCTGGACGCCGGTTTCCGGCCGCATCTCGCTGATGTATTTCTTCAAGCCAGTCACCGGATTCATGCTTGTCGACAGCCTGCTGTCGGGCCAGAAGGGGGCGTTTGCCTCGGCCGTCAGCTACCTCATTCTGCCGACCATCGTGTTGGCAACCATCCCGCTCGCCGTCATCGCACGCCAGACGCGTTCGGCGATGCTCGAGGTGCTGGGTGAGGACTATGTCCGCACCGCGCGCTCGAAAGGCTTGAAGCCGCTGCGCGTCGTCGGCGTGCATGCGCTGCGCAATGCAATGATCCCTGTCATCACCACGATCGGTCTGCAGATCGGCGTTCTTCTTGCCGGCGCCATCCTCACCGAGACGATCTTCTCCTGGCCGGGTATCGGCAAATGGATGGTCGATTCGGTCTTCAAGCGCGATTACGCCGTGGTCCAGGGCGGCCTTCTCTTGATCGCCGGCGTCATCATGCTGGTCAATCTGATTGTTGATGTTCTCTACGGCTTCATCAATCCGCGCATTCGTCACTAGGAGCGGTCCATGAGCACGGTCACCATCAAAACCGGCCAGCCATCCGCTCTTGCGGAATTCTGGCATTATTTCTCCCGCAACAAGGGCGCCGTCATCGGCCTCGTGGTGTTCAGCATCATCCTGGTCGTCGCAATCCTTGCGCCGCTCTTTGCGCCGCATGCGCCGAACGAGCAGAACCGCCAGGTGCTGCTGGCCGTACCGTTCTGGATGGAGGCGGGCAGCGCCTCCTACCCGCTCGGAACGGATGCCGTTGGCCGCGATATCCTCTCGCGCCTGATCTACGGCGCGCGGTTCTCGCTCTTCATCGGCGTCGTCGTCGTCACGCTTTCGGTCATTTCGGGCGTCCTGATCGGGCTCGTTGCCGGATTTTTCCGCGGCAAGATCGATACGGCAATCATGCGCCTGATGGATATCATCCTGGCCTTCCCGTCGCTGCTGCTGGCTCTGGTCCTGGTGGCCGTGCTCGGGCCGGGTCTCACCAATGCGATGATCGCGATTTCGCTGGTCAACCAGCCGCATTTCGTCCGGTTGACGCGCGCCTCGGTCATTTCAGAGCGTGAGAAGGAATATGTGATCGCCTCGCGTGTCGCCGGTGCCGGCACCTTCAGGTTAATGTTCAAGACGATCCTGCCAAACTGTCTTGGGCCACTGATCGTTCAGGCGACGCTCGCCTTTTCGGCGGCGATTCTCGATGCCGCCGCCCTCGGCTTTCTCGGCATGGGTGCCCAGCCGCCGACACCCGAATGGGGGACGATGCTGGCCGAATCCCGTGAGTTCATCTCGCGCGCCTGGTGGGTGGTGACATTCCCGGGTCTTGCCATCCTCATTACCGTTCTCGCCATCAACCTGATGGGTGACGGCCTGCGCGATGCGCTTGATCCCAAACTGAAGAGGTCGTGATGTCACTCCTCGAGATTGAAAATCTGACGGTCGAATTCCAGACCTCTTCCGGCCTCTTCCGCGCCGTCGACGGCGTGTCGCTTGCCTGTGACAAGGGCGAGATCCTGTCGGTCGTCGGCGAATCCGGCTCGGGTAAATCCGTGGCCATGCTGGCCCTGATGGGGCTTCTGCCGTGGACGGCGAAGATCACCGCCGACCGGATGCAGTTCGACGGCAAGGACCTGCGCGGCATCTCCGCCCGCCAGCGCCGCAGGATCATCGGCAAGGATATGGCGATGATCTTCCAGGAGCCGATGTCGAGCCTCAATCCGTGCTTCACGGTCGGTTTCCAGCTCGGCGAGACCCTGCGCTTTCATATGGGCCTCAATCGCAAGGAGCGCCGCCAACGTTCGATCGAGCTCCTGAACCTCGTCGGCATTCCGGCGCCGGAAGACCGCCTGTCGAACTTCCCGCATCAGATGTCGGGCGGCATGAGCCAGCGCGTCATGATCGCCATGGCGCTTGCCTGCAATCCGAAGCTCCTGATCGCCGACGAGCCGACGACCGCGCTCGACGTGACGATCCAGGCACAGATCCTCGATCTGCTCGTTCGCCTGCAGAAGGAGCAGGGCATGGCGCTGGTGCTGATCACCCACGACATGGGTGTCGTCGCCGAAACCGCCGAGCGCGTGCAGGTGCAGTATGCCGGCCAGAAGGTCGAGGAACAGCCGGTAAGGGCACTGTTCCGCGATCCGCATCATCCCTACACGGCAGCTCTGCTCGCAGCCCTCCCGGAACGCGCCAAAGTGGGCCAGCGTCTGCCCTCGATCGCCGGCGTCGTTCCCGGCCAGCACGGCCGGCCGACGGGCTGTCTCTTCGCGCCGCGCTGCGGTTATGCCACGGTCGAATGCGATCGCGGCGTCGTGCGCCAGGGTCCGGAGCTCGGCCAGGCTTTGTGCAATTATCCATTGAAGGACGGCAAGCCGCTGGGGCATCCCGGTGTCATCGCCGTTGAAACGGCAGGAGATCTGGTATGACGGGCGCTGTTCTCGAGGGCAGGGATCTCGCCCGTTTCTACACGGTCAACCGCGGTCTCTTCAAAGCCGACGCCACCGTCAAGGCGCTGAACGGCGTCAGCTTCAGCCTGCATTCCGGCAAGACGCTCGCCGTCGTCGGCGAATCCGGCTGCGGCAAGTCGACGCTCGCCCGTCTGGTCACGATGATCGAGGATCCGACGGCTGGTGAATTGCTGATCGACGGCAAGCCGGCGCGTGTCGGCGACCGCAGCTTGCGCAGCCAGGTACAAATCGTCTTCCAGAACCCTTATGGCTCGCTCAACCCGCGCCAGAAGGTCGGCGCGATTCTTGAAGAGCCGCTGAAGATCAACACCGATCTTGACGCCGCCGCCCGCCGCCGCAAGGTGGAGGAGATGATGGCCCGCGTCGGTCTGCGCCCCGAGCATCATGGTCGCTACCCCCATATGTTCTCCGGCGGCCAGCGCCAGCGCATTGCCATTGCCCGCGCCCTGATGCTGCGGCCGAAGGTGCTGGTGCTCGACGAACCGGTCTCGGCCCTCGATCTGTCGATCCAAGCGCAGGTGCTGAACCTGTTGATGGACCTGCAGAAGGAGATGGGGCTTGCCTATCTCTTCATCTCGCACGGTCTCTCGGTCGTCCATCACATCGCCGACGAGGTGATGGTGATGTATCTCGGCCGCCCGATCGAAACCGGTCCTGCCGCCGAAGTCTTCGCCCGGCCGCGCCATCCCTATACGGCCGCCTTGTTGTCGGCGACCCCGATCGCCGATCCCGAGCGCGAGAAGAACCGCATCCGCCTGCAGGGCGAACTGCCGTCGCCCTTGAAGCCGCCGTCGGGCTGCCACTTCAATCCGCGCTGCTGGAAGGCGCAGGACTATTGTCGCCAGGTTTCTCCCGAATTAAGTGGAGAAGGCGCACAACAATATGCCTGTCATTTCCCGCTCGACTGACCGGGAAGATAAGCTGAGGAGCAAACATGCCGGATGGGCGGACGAACAAACCCCATGCGATCATCGTCATGGGTGTCAGCGGCTGCGGCAAATCCTCTGTCGGCGAAAAACTCGCCGAAGCGCTGCACTTGGCCTTCGTCGAAGGTGATGCGCTGCATCCCGCCGCCAATGTCGAGAAGATGTCGAAGGGCATTGCGCTGACCGATGACGACCGGATGCCCTGGCTCGACCGCATCGGCGACGACATGAAAGCCTCGCTGGAAAAGTGCGAGGGCATCATCGTTTCCTGCTCGGCGCTGAAGCGCCTTTATCGCGACAGGCTGAGGGCCGCTGCCGGCGGCAATCTGTTCTTCGTCTATCTCGAAGGTTCGAGGGCGCTGCTGGTGAAGCGTATGGGCGAGCGCAAGGGGCATTTCATGCCGGTCTCGCTGCTCGACAGCCAGCTGGCGACACTTGAGGTGCCGACAGGCGAGCAAGGCGTCGTCACTGTCGATATCGACGACACGGTGGACGGCATCGCGGCAACGGCGCTTAAGGGTCTCGCAGCTCTCGGTATTACGGGTTGAAACGCTGCGGCGAATAGGCCGCGATATCGATGAACGGCGTCTCGCCGGTGATGAGTTCGGCAAGCACGCGACCGGTCACCGGCCCGAGCGTTAGGCCGTGATGGGCATGGCCGAAGGCAAACCACAGGCCCTGATGGCGCGGCGCCTTGCCGATAACAGGCATCATATCCGGCGTGCAAGGGCGCGCGCCCATCCAGGGTTCGGGATCGAGCCTGCCTCCGAGCGGGAAGATGGTGCGCGCCACGGCCTCGGCGCGGTCGAGCTGGACCGGCGTCTTCGGCGCGTCAAGCGTTGCAAACTCCGCCCCTGTCGTCAGGCGGATGCCGCGGTTCATCGGCGCAAGGAGATAGCCGCGCTCGGCATCGAGCGTCCAATTGTGGAGCACGGCATTGCCCTCAGCGGCATAGTGCATGTGATAGCCGCGCTTGACGCCGAGCGGGAAGGAATAGCCGAGCCGCCGCGTTGCAATGGCCGCCCAGGGACCGAGCGCTATCACCGCATCCTCGGCTTCGAGCGGACCTTCCGCCGTCATGATTTTCCAGCCGGACCCGAACGGACCGAGCGAGGCGGCATCTCCCGTGACGAACCGGCCACCGAGGCTTTCGAAATAGCGGCGATAGGCCGATGTCAGCGCATGCGGATCGAGCACCGACCAGGGATCGCGCCAGCGAATGCCGCCGGCGAAATCGCTGGTCATATCAGGTTCCATGCGGGCGATGTCGGCCGGAGTCAGGCTGTCATACTCGACGCCGAATTCGTTCTGCCAAAGTGCTGCCTCCGCAAGAGCCTGGTCGCGCTTTGCCTCAGTGCGGAAAATCTTTATCCAGCCGTCCTTGCGGATCAGCCCTTCGGCCTGCGACGCCCCGATCAGGTCCTTGTGCTCCACAACAGAATTTTCGATCAGCGGCGCATAGGCCCGGGTGATGATCGCGTGGCGGCGCGCATTGGAGTTCCACCAGTAGCGGGCGAGAAAGGCGATCTGGCTCGGCAGCGTGTGCAGGTGATAATGCGCGTCGATGCGGTTATTCAAAGCATAACGCAGCAAAAGCCCGAGCTGCTGGGGAAAACCGTAAGGCGCGACACCTTCCCGCTGGATCAGGCCGGCATTGCCGAAGGAGGTTTCGTTGCCCGGATCCTTGCGGTCGATCAGCGTCACCTGCCGGCCGCGCCGCTGAAGATGGATGGCCGTGGAAACCCCGACGATGCCGGCGCCGAGCACGATTGCGTTTTTCGTCATTTCCGCTTGCATTCCGCTTTGTTTGTCGGGGTGAAAATGCCCGTGCCGATACCGCGACGCAAACGGAAAATCGCATTCATTTCAAAATCATTGCGCTTTTCAGTGCGGCATTTTCAGCCTTCACGCGGACATGGAGGATAAGCGCGTTGAGAAGCGAAAAGACGATCGCGTAAAGCGGCAGGCCGAAGGCGAGGGGAAGGGCGGCGATTTCGCCGATGACAATCGCATAGTTCGGATGGCGGAGGAAGCGATAGGGCCCGGATCTGACCAGCGGCGCGCCGGGCAGGATGATGATACGCGTCGTCCAGCGGTCTTTCAGCGTCGCCAGCACCCAGAGCCGCAGCGCCTGCAGCCCCATGAACACCAGAAACCAGAAGAACGCGACCGGCCTGCCCGGTGCAGTGAGCCAAAGGCCGATGATCCAGCCGGCATGCAGCGCCACCATGACGGGATAATGCTCGGGTGCCACCTCTCTGGCGCCCCTGGCCAGAAGTGCTGCCGTATTGCGCCGGGCGAGCACGAGCTCTCCCAGCCGCTGCAGCGTCACGAAGGCAAGGAGCGCGATCGACGGCCACATCATGCGACCCTCCTGAGCGTCACGCAACTCGCCGAAAAGCCCGGCCCCATGGCGATCATCGCGGCGCGCGCCGGCAATCCCGCGCGGATCGCCCGCTCCAGCACGAACAGGATGGTCGGCGAGGACATGTTGCCGTATTCGGCAAGCACGGCGCGCTCGTGATCCAACGTGCCCGGCGCCATCGAAAGCGCGCTCTCCATCGCGGCCAGCACCTTCATGCCGCCGGGATGGCAGATGAAGCGGTCGATATCCTCCACCCTCAGCCCGTTTCGCGCCAGAATGGCCGTCACCGCTGGGCCGAGCTCCTTTTCAGCAAAGGGCGGCAGCGATTGCGCCAGTACGATGCCGAAGCCGCCGTCATCGATCTTCCAGCCCATGATATCGAGCGTGTCGGGAAAGAGATGTTCGCCGGTCGATTCCACCTCCGCCAGCCCGTTTTCGCCTGATCGCAGCACGCAGGCGGCCGCGCCGTCGCCGAAAAGCGCCGTCGCGATGATGTTCGGGCGCGTCAGCTCGTCCAGCCGGAAGGCCAGCGTGCAAAGCTCGATCGAGACGAAAAGCACAACAGTGCCCGGCCGGTTTCTCGCCAGCCGCGAGGCGATCGCAAAGCCCGACACGCCGGCGGCACAGCCAAGCCCGAAGACCGGAACGCGTTCGATGTCGGGTCTGAAACCCATCCGGCCAGCTAGCTGCGCATCGAGGCTCGGCGTCGTAAAACCGGTGGAGGAGACCGTCACGACACAATCGACGTCGCCGGCCTCAAGCCCTGCCTGGCGAAGGGCCGAGCTGGCAGCCTCGACGAAAAGCCCGCTCGCCACCTCTGCAAAGGCCTGCATCCGGTCGTGCCAGCCATGCGGCTCGTCGAACCAGGCAAGCGGCCGCGCCGCATGGCGCTTTTCGATACCGGCGCTGTCGAAGACGCGGGCAAGATGGCGGAAATCCTCGAAACGGTCGGCAAACAGCCGGGCCGAGGCTTCGACCGCCTGCTTTTGGAAAATGACATGTTCGGGTGTGGCAACGGCGAGGCTGACGAGTTTGACGGTATCGGTCACAGAATTCTCCTTGTCCCTCCGGCGGGACGAAAGAAAACACGCGGGCGCCCAATTTATTCAGCTCTGAAGCTTCACGAAAGGGTGAAGAAAGAAATGCAAGCGGCAGCCGAATAAAGCTGGATGCAGCGGTGTTCTCTCGTCGCAACGTCACTTTCGAGGAGTTTCCCCATGACGATCATGACAGCCCGCATCGCTTCCATCATTCTCGGCGGCTGCCTTGCCGCCTCTGTTGTCTCCGGCCCGGTTTTTGCGATCGGCGATGACAGCAGCACGACACCCACCTGCAAGAAGGGCGAGATCTACGACCAGAAGACCAAGAAATGCGTCAAGCAGCAGAGCGCCAACGTCTCCGACGAGAACCGCGCCGACTATGCCTATTCGCTGGCCAAGGCCGGCCGCTACGAGGAGGCGCTTGCCGTGCTCGACACGGTCAAGGATCAGAACACCGCCGAAGTGCTGAATTATCGCGGTTATGCCACCCGCAAGCTCGGCCGCACCGACGAGGGCATCTCTTATTATCTGCAGTCGGTGAAGATGGACCCGCAATACGCCAAGGTCCGTGAATATCTCGGCGAAGCCTATGTCATCAAGGGCCAGCTCGATCTCGCCAAGGACCAGCTGAAGTCAATCAAGGCGATCTGCGGCACCGGCTGCGAGGAATATCAGGATCTGAACGCTGCAATCCTCGATCCCTCGAAGATCTGATCGGCAGGCGGGGCGGGAAGATTTGAACCGCGAAAGGGATGTGAGAATGTCGGTCGCGCGCAGCATATTTCCTGCCTATAGTCGCGCCAGAATGGAATCGCCGGTTCATTCGGCGGTTTCGAGGGATGCAGGATTGGCGGAGGCGGCCATCGCGAGCGAAGCGGATATCAGGAGCGGCCTGACGGAAAATCTGGCAAGGCTCTGGCGTTATGGTCTCGTTCTCTCGCATCAGCGCGATGTCGCCGACGACCTGGTGCAGGCGACTTGCCTTCGTGCGCTGGAGCGCGCCGATCAGTTCGTGCCCGGCACCCGGCTCGACCGCTGGCTGTTTTCGATCCTGCACTCGATCTGGCTGAACGAGATCCGCTCGCGCCGGGTGCGCCAGGGCCAGGGTTTCGTCGATGCAGGGGAGACGCTGACCTTCGACGGCGCACACGACACCGAAACCCATGTGATGGCGGGTCAGGTGCTGAAACAGGTGAATGCGCTGCCCGAGGCGCAAAGGACGGTGGTTTTCCTCGCCTATGTGGAGGGACTTTCCTATCGCGAGGTTGCAGGCATATTGGATATCCCGATCGGAACCGTGATGAGCCGGCTGGCGGCTGCCCGCGCCAAGCTCTCCGACGCCGGACCGGAAGGGGGACGGCAATGACGACGAAACAGACCATTCCCTCCGACGAGGACCTGACCGCCTTCATCGACGGCGAACTGACGGCCGAAGAGGCTGCGCGCATTGAAGCCATTGTGAACGAAGACGAGAGCGTCGCCGAACGGCTGGAATTCCTGGCCCGCGCCAACCTGCCGTTCGAGCAGGCCTTCGCCCCGCTGCTCTCCGAAGCCCCGCGCCAGAAACTGGAGACGATGCTCGCCGCCATTCCCGCGCAGCAGAGCGCAAAATCCGCCTCCGCACCCCTATTCGCCAGCCGTCGCCGCTTCCTCGGCGCGCTCGCCGCCTCGCTGGCCGCCGGCATCGCCATCGACCGCGCCGTCATCGGCATCGGAGCACGCTTTTCGGCAAAGGACGAAAACAGCGAATGGCGCGCCGTGGTCGCCGACTATATCTCGCTCTATACCGCCGAAACGTTCGCCGGCCCCGCCCCCGGCAGAGAGGACCAGGCCGCCCAGCTCGCCGGTCTTGACGAGAAGCTCGGCCTGTCGCTCTCCCCCGAAGCCGTCTCGCTGCCGGGCATCGATTTCAAGCGCGCCCTGCTGCTGCAATATGATGGTAAGGCGCTCGCCCAGATCGCCTATCTCGACCCCGAGACCGGGCCGATGGCGCTCTGCATCGTCAAGTCTGACAAGGGGCCGAAGGCGCCGGACCTCGAAAGCCGCAAAGGTATGAATGTCGTCTACTGGTCGAACGCGACGCACGCCTTCATGCTGATCGGCCGCATCCCGGTAGACCGGGTGAAGGAATTGGCGGAGAACGCCCGGAGCAGGCTTTCGAACTGACCAGTTCAGCGGGACTTCAGCTTCGCCGGGTTTTCTTGGGGAGCGCGATTGAGCTCGAAATCGACGCTTTGAAGAAGGACATCGGCTTCACCACGTTCGGACAGGACGCGGTCGTCAAGCTCTAAGTTTTTCCCTTCATTCGCTATGGAACGATCACAGCCGACCTCACCGAATTGCGGCAGATGCGATCCTCGAACCCGACGCGGCACGTCATGAGGGCGACCCCGCGGCACGACAGGCGAAGACAACGTTCGGCGGCGCCGAAACAATGTGGACCTCTCGCTCTCCCGATATCATCAAGCCTGAGACTTAATAAATTTCAGCATATGACTGTAACGTCAATTTAAGTGCCGTCGTGGCAGCAATTGCGACGGTTCGGACGGGCGAGCACAGGATCCTGGAATATGTCTTCTGGCCTTCGGTAGAGGTTGCGGCGGAAGCGCTTTATGAGCGTTAGTAACTAAGGTCAAAAACTTTCCTGAAGAGAAATAAAGCTTTTAGTTGAATTTTCCCCTGATTTGGGGCAGTGGGAAACTGGCATTAGGCGCGGCCGAATGGAATAGGCGAACGGGGATTTTATGACAGACGCTATTACCTTCATAAAGGGCGTGGCCCTGACGGGGGATAAGAGAATTGACGGGCTTCTCAGCGGCGTTGCCTGGGACGGAACGATAACCTATGCGTTTCCCACTCTCTCGACATCATATTCCTATAGCGGCGAGAAAGATTTCGATTTTTCGTCGATTTCCTCGCAACAGCAGTCTGCAGCCTTGTTTTTTATGGAGCAATCCTATGGAAACGCGGCAAATGACGGTTTTTCGGTTGAGGGGTTTACGAACGCCGATTTTGTGGCGGGAAGCGCCGATATCGCAACCGTGCGGTTCGCTCAGTCGTCCCTGCCTCCGACGGCATGGGCCTATTATCCGGATGCTGGCATCAGCGGCGGCGATGTCTGGTTCGGGACGGAATATGCCGGCACTGAAGATGATCTTCGCTTTCCGGAGTTCGGCAACTATGCGGGCCACACTTTGGTGCATGAGTTGGGCCACGCGCTCGGACTGAAACATTCTTTTGAACCGGATTTTTTTTACAATCCCACAGTCGTTCCGCGCGCCTACGATTCGGTCGAATATACGATCATGACCTACCGCACATATGTCGGAGATAATACGACGAGCGGATACAAGTACGAGCCCGATGGCGCGCCACAGACCTTCATGATGCTTGACATCGCCGCCCTGCAGCAAATGTATGGTGCAGACTACACGACGAACAGTGGCGATACCGTCTATAAGTGGAATCCGAACGAAGGCGTCACCTATGTCGACGGGGTGGCCGCCATCACGCCCGATGCCAACCGGATCTTCGCGACAGTTTGGGACGGCGGCGGTATCGATACATATGATTTGAGCGCTTATACCACCGCCCTCAAGATTGATTTGCGAGCAGGGGGGTATTCGGTCTTTTCCCTGAGCCAGTTAGCCGATCTGTGGGGTGACTATGCCCGCGGCAACATTTTCAACGCGCTTCTTTATAAGGGCAACGTTGCGTCATTGATCGAGAATGTTCAGGCCGGCTCCGGCAACGACAACATTATAGGCAATGAGGCGAACAATACACTTTGGGGCAATGCCGGAGATGATTCGCTTTACGGTGGTACCGGCAACGACACATTGATCGGGGGCGCTGGTTCCGACTGGATGGTGGGCGGGGCCGGCAACGACCTCTATGTTGTCGACGATAATTTCGATTTTGTGATCGAGAGCCCGAATCAGGGGACGGACACAGTTCAGACGGCGCTTTCAAGCTATACGCTCCGCGAAAATGTCGAGACCCTAACCTATACGGGATCCGCGAGCTTCACAGGCACCGGCAATGCGCTTGCCAACACGATCACCGGCGGCGCCTTCAATGATGTGCTGAACGGCGGAGCCGGTGCGGACAGCTTGATCGGCGGGGCGGGCGACGACACCTATATCGTCGACAATGCCGCCGACATCGTCACCGAAGCCGCTGATGAAGGGATCGACACGGTTCGCGCGACATCGGTGAACTATACGCTTGGCGCCAATCTCGAGAACCTCACCTATATCGGAACGGCAGCCTTTACCGGGACGGGCAATGACCTTGCCAACACGATCAGGGGCGCGGCAGGTGCCGATACCCTGGACGGGAAGGCCGGAGCAGACAGCTTGATCGGTGGTGCGGGCAACGACACCTATATTGTCGATAACGTTGGCGATGTGGTCACCGAAGGACTGAATGAAGGAACCGATCTGATCAAGACGGCGCTTTCAATCTATACGCTCGGCAACAATGTCGAGAACCTGTTCTATACGGGATCCGCCAGCTTCACCGGCACCGGCAATGCGCTTGCCAACATGATCATCGGCGGCGCCGGCACCGACACGCTTGACGGCGGCACCGGCAATGACACGCTGATCGGCGGCGCCGGCAACGATCTGCTGGACGGCGGGGCAGGCTCTGACACGCTAGT
>NZ_JBAMYD010000020.1:0-122078 GCF_037002925.1 Rhizobium aouanii | reverse complement strand
AAGCCTCAGGCTGCTTTCTGCGCCGCATCGAGCGGATGCTGCGAGCGGAAGCCGACAGCCAGCCGGTTCCAGATATTGATCGCGCCGATCGCCACCGTAATCTCAGTCATCTCCTTCTCGGAGAAATGTACCTTCAGCGCCTCGTAATCGGCATCCGGCGCGCCTGTTTTGGCGATATTGGTCACCGCGTCGACCCAGCCGAGCAGCGCCCGTTCGCGGGCATCATAGACCGGCGATTCCCGCCAGACGCACATCAGGTTGATCCATTGTTCGGAGAGCCCATCATGGCGGGCTTCCTTCACATGCATGTCGACGCAATAGGCACAGCCGTTGATCTGCGAAGCGCGCAGCTTGATCAGGTGGATGAAGCGGCGCTCCAGCCCGGAGGACTGGACATATTGCTCGATCGCGGCGACTGCCTTGTAGGCATCGGGAGCGGCTTTGGCGAAGTTGAAACGTGGTTGCATGCTCTTTCTCCTTTGTTGCGGCTCAACGAGCCGTCTTGCGTTCATGGATTTCAAGGAAGGCGCAGCCTCTAGCTGCGATCGATCCGTCGTCGACGGCGGCAAGTTCGATTCCGATATCGGCCAGGCTCGTCTTGGCGAGTTCGGCGCGGTAGACTTGTTCGGCTTTGAGCATCGCCGCGTTGATGGTGCAGGGCTTGGCGAACAAGCGATCGGAGACCGGGTTCGGTCCGCGCTGGCGGATTTCGGCGCAACGGAACGCCGGTGCAGATCCCTCGACCGCGAGCACGATGTCGAGCAGCGAAATCTCCTTCGGCGCTTTTGCCAGCCGATAGCCACCCTTCGGACCCGGTACGGTATCGAGAATGCCGGCGCCCGACAGTGCCTGCAGATGCTTCAGCAGATAGCTTGTCGAGACGCCGTGGAATTCTGCCAGCGCGGCCGCCGACAGCACGCCGCCTTCGGAAAGGCCGGAAAGCATCGCAACGCTGTGAATGGCCTGCTCGACCCCATCGCCCATCTTCATGCACCTGGCCTCCTCAATTCGTGGATAAAAAATATCCACGATTAAGCCGGGAGTCAAGAGGCGTCCTTGCTGCTTGCCACTTGCCTTTATCCTGACCCCGGATAGAAGACGAAAAGCCGACAGGGGAACAACATGGCAGCCAACGCTTTTGCAGGCCTTCTGAATTCCAGCGCCGATCGTCACTCGCTCTTCGACGACGCTCAGGGCATCGTCGCCGGCAGCATGCTCGCCGTGCTTGGCGTAACGCTTCTCTCCGGCGCGGGGCTGCTTGCCGGCGGCACGGCGGGTTTAGCCTTCCTCGCCCATTATGCGACAGGCTTCAGCTTCGGCCTCTGCTTCTTTGTCGTGAACCTGCCCTTCTATTATCTCGCCTTCCGCCGCTTGGGTCTCGCCTTCACCATCAAGACCTTCGCCGCCATCGCGCTGACCTCGGTCCTGTCCGAATTCGTTTCGGGTTTCATCAGCATGGCGCATGTCGATCCTATCGCCGGTGCGCTCTTCGGCGGCCTCGTCATCGGCGCCGGCATGCTGGCGCTCTTCCGCCACCGCGCCAGCCTCGGCGGCATCGGCATTCTCGCCCTCTATATCCAGGATCGCTTCGGCTGGCGCGCCGGCTTCGTCCAGCTCGGCTTCGACGGCATCATCCTGGCGCTCTCCTTCTTCGTCGCAAGCCCCTTCATCATCGCCTGCTCCGTGCTCGGTGCGATCGTTCTCAACCTCACAATCGCCATCAACCACCGCAAGGACCGCTATATCGCCATGTAAAGGCTCGCGGCTCTTCTTTTTCCCCTGCATTTCACTACCTTCCAGGCGTGGACCAGATCGATTCCGAAGCCCGTGCCCTGCTGCCTGCCGCCTTTACCCGCTGGTTTGCGGAAAAGGGCTGGCGACCGCGCGTCCATCAGCTGGAGCTGCTTGCCCGCGCCGAGGCGGGCGAAAGTACGCTGCTGATTGCGCCGACCGGCGCCGGCAAGACGCTCGCCGGTTTCCTGCCCTCGCTCACCGATCTCACCCGCCGCGGCAAGATCCCGCCGGGCTCCGCCTTCACCGGCATCCACACGCTCTATGTCTCTCCGCTGAAGGCGCTTGCCATCGATATCGAGCGCAATCTGATGAAGCCGGTCGAGGAGATGGGCCTGCCTGTCACCGTCGAAAACCGCACCGGCGATACGCCCAACGCCAAGCGCCAACGCCAGAAGCTCAACCCGCCGGATATTCTGCTGACGACGCCGGAACAGGTCGCCCTGCTGCTGGCGAACCGGGAGGCCGAGCGCTTCTTCAAGGATCTGAAATATATCGTCCTCGACGAGTTGCATTCGCTGGTCACCTCCAAGCGCGGCCACATGCTTTCGCTGGGCCTTGCCCGCCTGCGTCGCCTTGCCCCCGGTCTCAAGACGATCGGCCTCTCCGCCACCGTCGCCGAACCGATGGATCTGCAGAAATGGCTGGTCGGCCAGGAAGAGGGTAACGAACATCATGCCGGCCTCGTCGTCGTCGAAGGCGGCGCCAAGCCCGATATCTCGATCCTGTCGACCGAGGAGCGTATTCCCTGGTCCGGCCATTCCGCCCGATATGCCATTCCCGACGTGTACCGCCAGCTTGTCGAACACCGCACGACGCTGCTCTTCGTCAACACCCGCAGCCAGGCCGAGATGCTTTTCCAGGCGCTCTGGACGATCAATGACGACAACCTGCCGATCGCGCTCCATCACGGCTCCCTCGACGTCACCCAGCGCCGCAAGGTCGAGGCGGCGATGGCCGAAAACCGGCTGCGCGCCGTCGTCGCCACCTCCACCCTCGATCTCGGCATCGACTGGGGCGATGTCGATCTCGTCATTCATGTCGGCGCGCCGAAGGGCGCCTCGCGTCTTGCCCAGCGCATCGGTCGCGCCAACCACCGCATGGACGAGCCCTCGAAGGCGATCCTCGTGCCGGCCAACCGTTTCGAGGTCATGGAGTGCCAGGCTGCCCTCGATGCCAATTATATAGGCGCGCAGGACACCCGGCCGGTCGGCCGCGGCGCGCTCGATGTGCTCGCTCAGCATGTGCTCGGCATGGCCTGCGCCGAACCTTTCGACATGTTGGACCTCTACGATGAGGTCATCAGCGCCTCGCCCTATGCCGATCTGAGTTGGGAGACCTTCGAGCGCGTCGTCGATTTCGTCGCGACCGGCGGTTATGCGCTCCGCACCTATGAGCGTTACGCCCGCATCCGCAAGACAGCGGAGGGCCGTTGGCGCGTCTCCAATCCGGCAGTTGCCCAGCAATACCGTCTCAACCTCGGCACCATCGTCGAGAGCCCGATGCTGAATATCCGCATGGTCAAGCGCGGCGAGGGCGGCAGGATCGGCCGCGGCGGCGCCACGCTGGGGAAGGTCGAGGAATATTTCCTCGAGCAATTGTCGCCGGGCGATACCTTCGTCTTCTCCGGCAAGGTGCTGCGCTTCGAGGGCATCCGCGAAAATGAGTGCCTGGCGTCGCAGGCCTTTTCGCTCGATCCGAAGATCCCCTCCTACAATGGCGGCAAGTTTCCGCTGTCGACCTATCTCGCCGAGCAGGTGCGGGCGATGATCGCCGATCCCGATCGCTGGCGCCACCTGCCGGATCAGGTGCGCGACTGGCTGTCGCTGCAGGACGACAAGTCGATGCTGCCGAAGCGTGACGAGTTCCTGATCGAAACCTTCCCGCGCGGCAGCCGCGCCTATATGGTCGCTTATCCCTTCGAAGGCCGTCTTGCCCACCAGACGCTCGGCATGCTGCTCACCCGCCGGCTGGAGCGGATAGGCGCCAAGCCCCTCGGTTTCGTCGCCACCGATTATTCGCTGGCCATCTGGGGCCTCGAGGATATGGGGCTGATGATCGGCAATGGCCGGCTCAGCCTCTCCGACCTCTTCGACGAGGACATGCTCGGCGACGATCTCGAAGCCTGGCTGGACGAATCCTTCCTGTTGAAGCGCACCTTCCGCAATTGCGCCGTGATTGCAGGCTTGATCGAGCGCCGCCATCCGGGCAAGGAAAAGAGCGGCCGCCAGATCACCGTCTCCGCCGATCTGATCTACGACGTGCTGCGCAGCCACGAGCCCGATCACATCCTCTTGCAGGCGACGCGGCAGGATGCGGCGACGGGACTTTTGGATATTGGCCGCCTTGGCGATATGCTGAGGCGAATCAGGGGCCACATCACCCACCGCGCCCTCGACCACATCTCCCCTCTCGCCGTGCCGGTGATGCTGGAGATCGGACGCGAGGCGGTGCCGGGCGAGGCCCATGATGCGCTGCTGGCCGAAGCGGCGGACGATCTGATCGCCGAAGCGCTCGCTTGACGAGAATCGGGCCTGGTGAGAATTAGGGCCCGACGATTTAGGCCTGACGACGATTTGGGAATGACGACCGTGATGAACCGCCTGGCGCTGGCGCGCGACATATCAGGACTGGCCGCGATGCCGGGCATCGAGACATCGGTCCATGGCATTGCCGCCGTCTGCGATCCGCTCGGCGCCCTCTATCTGCCGGATGCCGGTCTGCTCGTTGTTTCCGACCTGCATCTGGAAAAGGGCGCAGCCTTTGCGCGCCGCGGCATGATGCTGCCGCCTTACGATACGCTGGCGACGCTGACCGTGCTGGCCGCCGTCATTTCCCGCTATAACCCGAAGCTCGTCATTTCGCTCGGCGACAATTTTCACGACCGCATCGGTTCCAAGCACCTGCCGGAGAATTTTCGCGCCCTGATCGTCGAGATGGCGCGCGGCCGCGAATGGATCTGGATCAATGGCAACCATGATCCGGATGGCATCGTCGATCTGCCGGGCACATCTGCCGATGAGATGCATTATGCCGGCCTGACCTTCCGGCACGAGCCGAAGAACGGCTTGCAGAGCGGCGAAATCGCCGGCCACCTGCACCCGTCGGCGACCGTGCGCCGCCGCGAGAAATCCGTCCGCCGCCCGTGCTTTGCCACCGACGGCGCCCGCCTGCTGATGCCGGCCTTCGGCGTCATGAGCGGCGGTCTGGATCTCGGTCACCAGGCGATGAAGGGTCTGTTCGACAAGGCTTTGCTGGTGGCGCATCTGCTCGGCAAGGATCGGATTTATTCGGTCAGGTACGGGAATTTGTGGGGATAGCGCCGTCATATTTGGACGGAACCACCTAAACTCAATCGCACTCCTGCAACTGCCGCTGATACGTCCCTGCCATCCGCGCAAACTTCTGCGCCGTCTGCTGTAATTGCCCGTTCGAGCGCCAGTCGCCGCGTTTGTACCCTGTCGGACCGGAATAATAGGCAAGATAGAGATTATAGGCATCGTTCAGCGGAATGCCGGTCTCCTTACTGTTCTGATAGTGATACCAGCCGATGAAATCGATCGCATCGGCGAAGTTCGCCCGCCGCGCCGTCCAGTTCCCCGTCTGCGACTGGTAGTGATCCCAGGTCCCGTCGAGTGCTTGCGAATAGCCGTAGGCCGTCGAAGGCCGGGTCCAGGGAATGAAGCCGAACAGCTTGGTGCGCGGCGGCCGCGCATAGGGCTGGAAGCCGGACTCGGTATACATCGTCGCCATCAGGATCGGCACGGGCACGCCGTACTTCTTCTCCGTCCGTTCGGCGGCGCTCTGCCAGCTGGAGAAGAGCCCGTCGCGCTCGTCGAAGACGGCACAGATGTTCCTCGTCTGCTTCGGCGCCGTCGCGCAGCCGGCAAGCAACGCGAGACCCACGGCCGTCAGAACGATACGAGTACGCATGACAAAACCTCTCGTTTTCGAGAGATTACTAACTCGTAAATATTAAAAACCGGTTTTTAGTCGAATGCGAACTTCCCTCTAGCCGGCACCGGCCCCTCATCCGCCTGCCGGCACCTTCTCCCCGTAAACGGGGCGAAGGGGGCATGCCGCACCCTCTCTGTTCCACGCTCCACCTCTCACAGGGCACGTCCCCTCTCCCCGTCAGAACGGGGAGAGGGTTAGGGTGAGGGGCAGCCATCGGAAACGGCCGCCGCTTCATCACATAATCCCATCCACTACGCTTTGACGGGTTCGTAGCGGAGGATCACCGCGCCGCCTTCCGTCGTCGAGGATTCGATGAGCTTTAGCGGCACCTGGTCTTCGGCAGGCTTGAAAAGCGCGTTACCTCCGCCGAGGATCACCGGCACCAGGCAAACCCTGATCTCGTCGATAAGGCCCGCCTTCAGCAGAGTGTCGGCAAGCTCGGCGCTGCCGAAGATGAAGATCGTCTTGCCGTCCTCCTGCTTCAGCCGCGTCAATTCGGGGATCGGATCGCTGACGACGCGGGCATTGTTCCAGCCGGGCTCGCTCATCGTCCGCGACACGGCAATTTTGGCGATGCCGTTCATATAGGCCTTGATCTCACCTTCGCCCTCGGCAGTCGGCCAATAGGAGGCCATGCCCTCATAGGTCTTGCGGCCAAACACCAGCAGATCGCCCTCCCTGCCGAATTGTTCGGCATAGCGCTGCAGCTCGGGCCCCCAGGCGAAATTGTGGAAGTCGATATCCCAGGGCTTCGTGCCTTCGAAATAACCATCGAGCGTCATCAGGTTCCATACAACAAGCTTTCTCATTTCCATCCTCCTTCTGAATTGTCATCCATCTTGAAACTGGTTTTGTTCAGCAACTGGTTGAAAGCTAGATCGACTGATAGCAAAATGCAAGCGGTTTTTAGGAAAACGGATGAACAGCGTTAAAAGGTCCGGGCAAGCAGCTCCCGCGCAGCGGGCTCGACGCCTGATCTAGGTAATAGGAAGAAATGGAGTACCGCCCCCTTGGCGATCAGTCCTTGCGGAAGATCAGGCTGGCACCCCAGCCGGTGATGACGGCGAGCAGCACGGCCGCAAAGCCATAGAGGATCGGCTGCTCATGCGCCGCATCGGTGATCGTCTGCTCGATGCCGGTCTTGATGACCCGCAGCGGCAACGATTTTTCGGTGACGAAAAGGCCGCTCTTGAAGAGGTAGGCGCGTACGGTGTGCACCCCGTTTGGAATGTTTGCCGGCAGGCGCAGGCTCGCCTTGAACAGGTTGGAGGAAACGAACCGCACGCCGCTCGGGTTGCGGTCATAGAGCCCGCCGCCCTGCTGCAGCCGCCGAAAAGCCTCGCGGAACTCGCCGAGATTGCTGCCGTCGCCGACGAAGCCGACCGGCGTCAGCGGAATGTGGTCGATGCCGATCCCTTGATCAGTCAGGTCTAGCGGCGTCACCACGTCGTCGATCATACGTGAACTCGACATCGAATAGGAATGCGGCACCGCTTCGAAGGTCATCGAGCGGGTGTTCACCCAGATGCCGAAGACGCGTTCCTTCCTGCGCACCGTCGCATCCTCGCGCGGGCCTTCCAGCACCACGACCACGTCATACTGGCCGACCGCGAGCAGCAACTGGTCGGTGTTCGAGAGCGCCCCGAAGATGGTCAGATCCGCGCCGTGGAAATCCGAGGTGATCGCGATTTCGCTGGTCGACGTGCCGATTTCCAGCCCTTCACGCACCGCTTCCGTTGCCTGCCCCGGTAGCCACTGCGCCGCGGCTACCGCCGGCAGCAGGAAAAGCAAGGCGATGACGGCGGCAACCATGCGCATCAGTTGCCCGCTCCCATCACCACCGAATAGACGTCGGCCGGCGTCACCACCAGCGCGACTGCCAGACGCACGCCGACGGCGAGCACCAGCAGGCCGAGTAGGGCGCGCAGCTGCTCGCCGCGCAGTTTTTGGCCGACGCGCACGCCGTATTGCGCCCCAATCACACCCGCCACCATCAGGATGAAGGCGAGCACGATGTCGACGGAAAAGTTCGTCGCCGCCTGCACGATCGTCGTATAGGCGGTCACGAAGATGATCTGGAACAGCGAGGTACCGACGACGACATTGGTCGGGATGCGCAACAGGTAGATCATCGCCGGCACCATGATGAAGCCGCCGCCGACACCCATGATCGAGGTGAGGATTCCGATCGCAAACCCGAGTGCCACGATCGGAATGACGCTGAGAAAGATCTTTGATTTCTTGAAGCGCACCTTCAGCGGCAGCTTATGCACCCAGTGCTGGTGGCCGGGCTTGCGCGGTGCGGGCGGCTCGTTGCGCGCTGCCCGTCGCATGGCATTGATGCTTTCGAGCAGCATCAGTCCGCCGACGGTGCCGAGGAAGATGACATACATCAGTGAGATGATGAGATCGAGCTGGCCGATGCGGCGCAACAGCGAGAAGATCCAGATGCCGACCGTCGCACCCGCGAGGCCACCGACCAGCAGCACCGTCCCGAGCTTGACGTCGAGCGAGCCGCGCCTGAAATGCGAGATCGCGCCAGATATCGACGACGCCACCACCTGGTTGGCGCCGGTCGCAACTGCGACAACCGGGGGAATGTTGTAGAAGATCAACAGCGGCGTTATGAGAAAACCGCCGCCGACGCCGAACATTCCAGACAGGAATCCGACGGCCGCCCCCATGCCGAGAATGATGAAGATGTTCACCGACAATTCTGCGATGGGCAGATAGATTGTCACAGCCGACCCCGAATGATGACCGCTCCTGCCGGGCGGTTTCTTGTCACGTCCCCGTTCGAATGCGCACCATACTGTGAAATCGTTGCCAGAGGCTTTCGATCGGCCCCGTGATTAGCCATAGAGATTGACGGAGAGATCGGTGGCAGAGGATTCGCCGGATGCGCGGATCGATATGTCCGGGCATAATCCGGCTTTTTTCAGGTTTTGTGACAGGCGAGGGCAAAATTGAAAAAAGCCTTGCGGCATAGTGCCGCCAGGCCGGATTGCTGACAAAATCGGCCGACGTCTCTTTCGCCACGCTTGGGCTCGTAGTCCGGCTCGCGCCATGGCTGGGCCGCCCCTCACCCTAACCCTCTCCCCGTAAACGGGGCGAGGGGACGTGCCCCGCGCAAGGTTGGTGGGGACGGAGAGGGTGCGGCATATCCCCTTCGCCCCGTTTACGGGGAGAAGGTGGCGGCAGCCGGATGAGGGGCAGGCGGCGATCTCCTATGTCGACGATAACGCCGCTACGCCTCAGATTGCCTTGCTGCCCTGCTTGTTGCGTTCGAGCAGCGCCTTCACGGTCGCGTCGGTCACCTTGCCGTCCGGCTCCTGGCCGACGGACTTCTGGAAGTTCTTGATCGCGGTCACGGTCTTGGCACCCATTTCGCCATCCGGCACGCCGGCGTCGAAGCCGTTATTGTTGAGGATCGCCTGGATGTTGCGGATCGCCTTCTTCATGTCGACGCTCGCCGTCTTCAAGCCGGTGCCGGCCCATTCGTCGGGGATGTCGATGGCGTTCGTGCGGTGGTCGACCGGCTCCGCCTTCCAGAGATCGGCCTTGGCGCGCGCCCGTTCGAGCTGGTCGGGCTTCATGGCTTTGGCCACTTCGTCGCGCTTCTGCGCCGCATCCTTGTCGCCGCCCTTGGCGGCGATCGCAAACCATTTGTAGGATTCTTCGAGATCCGCCGGAACCCCGTTGCCGCGCGCGCAGAGGATCGCCAGGTTGAACTGGCTGTCGGTGATGCCGAGGTTCGCGGCCTTGGTGAACCACGAGGCGGCCGTCGCATAATCCTGCTGGCCGAGGGCGCCGGAGGCGTAGAGCACGGCAAGATTGTGCATGGCGCTGGCATTGCCCTGGTTTGCCGCTTGCTCGTAAAAACCCTTCGCCTTGGCAATGTCGCGTTCGACGCCGTTGCCCTTTTCGTACATGCTGCCGAGCCGATATTGCGCAGGCGCAAAGCCTTTGTCGGCCGCAATCTGGTACCAGCCTGCGGCCTGCTTCTGATCGACCGTCATGCCGTTGCGGCCGTCGGAATAACGCGCGCCGATCTCGAACAGCGCCAGCGCATCGCCGCCGCTCGCCGCATCGGCAAGCGATTTCGGCTGGACGGTGTCGGGAATGGCGATGGCCGGTGCGGGCGCTGCCGCAGCCGGGGCGTTCGCAACGAAGCCCGATGTCTCCTGTGCCGCACCCGACGGACCGGGAGGGGCAAAGGTCGCAGCCCCTTCGCCGTCAAGCGGCGTCATATCGGTCAGATGGTCGCCGCCGATCGGTGGGGTTGCTTCCGGCTGCGCCTGTTCGGCGGCGGGCGGTACAGCTTCCGCTGCCGGAGCGGTCGTTCCGAGAGCGGCGGCATCCGGCTGGGCAGGTGTCGCGTCAGGCAAGGCCGGCGGCGGATTTTCCGCGCCGGTCAGCGCCGAAACTTCTGCTTGCGGCTGCGGCGCGCGCTCGCCGCTTGTCAGCGTTCGGGCCAGCGGAAAGGCCATGATGGCGAGCAGCACGGCGCCGACCGCCAGCAGAATCGGTCGCCGGTAGCGCGAAAAGGCGCTGGTCTTGCCCGTTTTGTCGGAAGCCTTGCCGGCCTTTACGCCCTTCTTGTCGGCCTTGCCGACTGCCTGCTTCGGATTGGCATCCACCTCCATCGCGGCTGCTTGCGCCGCACGGCGCGCAGCAGCGATATAATCGGCGCGATCGGTTTCGCCGGCAGGTTTGCCGCGTGCCGCACTCTGGCTGGCACGAACCCGTTCAAGGATCTTCTTTACGTCAGGCGCGCCCGAACCGGGCTCGAGCAGTTCGTTTGCCGCATCGGTCGGCACCACGTCGGTGGGGTCAATCGACGGCGCGGGGTCGATCATCGGACGTTCGGTCGCCCGGCTCTCGGCCTTCTTGCCGGGCAGCAGCCGCTTGCCGAGGCTGGCGAGCAGGCTGGCCTTTGCCGGTGTCTGTGTCCCTGCCGATGTCGCTGCTGTCTCCGTTGTCCTGGTCGCGGCTTCGATGGCGATCGCGCTCGTTCCGCTCATGGCGGCGGCTTGCGCCGGGGCGGCAGGTTCGGCGGCGACCTCGGCCGTCCGGATAACAGGAGAAGCCTTCGCTGCCGGGGCAGGGGCCGGCGTCCTGTTCATCTCGGCTTCGGCCACCATCAGCGCATAGGGATCGACATCGAAATCGACGTCGGCGACCGGCATCTGGGCGGCCGGCCGGCCGCGATCTTCCATGCCGTCGAGCCGGTCGGCGATATGCACCAGCGTCTCGTGCAGCGCCTGGAAAGTCTTGTGCGTACGCTCCTCGCTGTCGCGGCTAAGATCCTCGAGGTGACGAAGATCCTCAGCCAACGCCGTCAGCGCCGACATGTCGGCGGCAGGCATGACACCCTGCGGGCCGCCATGGCGTGAATAGGCCTCGACGACGGCCTCTGCCGCCTGGCGTGCCGCCTCGATGATATATTCGTCGCTCGTCGCCATATAATCTTCGATCGCGCCCATGCGCCGGTCGAATTCGGGAGGTATCGCAGCGCTTTCGCGCGGCGCGCTCATCAGTGCCGAAAGATTGGCGATCTGGTCTTCGAGGTTCTTCAGCGCGTGCGGATCGGTCGGCGCTGCCGATGTACTCTCTTCGAGCCGGGCGGCAATGTCGCTCAGCCGTCCTTCGAGACGCCGGAAGGCGCCGTCGTCGGCCACCGCGGCCGGCGCCTGCTGCTGATCGGCCATCTCGTCGATGCGCCGGGCGAGATGGTCGAGCCGCTGCGCCAGCACGTCGTTGACGGCGCCGTTCTCAAGCGCGTCGATCTTGCGGGAAATGTCGGAAAGCGTGCCGGTAAGGTCGGGCTGCGGCGCCGTCTCCTGCGTGCGCTCCAGCAGATAGGAAAGATGTTCCAGCCGTTCGTCGAGCCGCGACGTCGATTCCGCCTTCGTCAGTTCCTCGACGCGTCCCGTCAGCGCCTCCAGCCGCATCGCCAGCTCGTCGGCCGGGTTCACGCGGCTGGCCGCATCATGGCTCATCAGGTCGATCTGGTCGGCGAGCGCCGCAAGCCGGCTTTCCAGCCGCTGCATCAGGCCCGGATCATTCGCAGTGGCGGTGCGGCCGCTTGCCGCGATTGCCCGGCTGATCTCGTCGAGCCGTATGTCCATGGCCGCGAACTGTTCGGACATGACCCGGTCGTGCGGCTGGATCATATTGCCGAAATGCTCCATCGCCGTGGCGATCGAGATGAGCTTGTCTTCCAACGCCCGAACAGCCGGGCTTTCGCCCATGCCGCCGATATGGCGCTTGATATCGTCGAGCCGATAGGCGAGCGAAACGAGCTCTTCCTGCAACCCCTCGGTATCGAGCGCCGCAAGCCGGTTTTCGAAGCCATCCCAGCGATTTTCCAAATGGCGCAGCGAATCTTCGCGCGCCAGCCCGTCCATCAATGAGCGCAGCTCTTCGAAATCCTCGCGCAGGCCGGCGGCCTCCGGTGCGGCGGAGCGGCCGGTCAGCTGGGTGATGCTCTGGGCCAGGCGGCCCATATCGGCGCGCATGTCGTCGGCGAAGCGGCCGTCTCCGGCATTTGTCTTGATGTCGCGCAGCTCGGCGCGCAGCGCGTTCATCTCGCGGGTGACGCCCTCGGAAATGTCGCGCTTCAGGTCTTGCCGCAGATTGACGAGCGCCTGGGCGATCTCCGTCATCGTGTCGTCGCCGGCGCGCAAGGCGGGTGCGGGTACTGGGGCGGCGCCCCGCGGCGTCGATTCACGAAGCTGCGGGGCCTGCTCGCGTGCGTAAGGCCGTTCGCGGCTGGCTTCGAGCGCGCGCTGGCGTTGACGGATTTCGGCGAGCGGATCCGGCCGAGGCTCGGACGGGACCTTTGTGGGCCGGGGAGCATGGGAAGCGGCATAAGGATCGCGCTCGGCCGCTGCCGTGCGCGGCCGCTGTTCGCGCCCGCTGCCCATCAGCCCTTCGATTCGCGCCTCCAGCCCTTCGATCGTGCGGTTCAGCGCATCGAGCGAGGTCCTGTCGGACTGTCGGGAAGGATTTGATCGCGATCCGTTCATCTTCTTGCTCGCTTCGACTGCTCGACCTCTCGTCAGAGCTCGATCTTTGGCTTTTCCTCTGCAGCCCGCGTGTTTGCGCGGACGGGAGCGCACCATTCATAAGACGATAGTCAATTAGACTTTCCTCAAGCTGAACGTGTAGCGGCATCCTAAGGGAACGCGAGACGGGGGAAAGGATGCGGATCACTACTGCTCAATCCGCACCTTTCACGAAACGTGGTAAACAAGCCGTTAATGCCGATGAGAATTTTTTAACGTTTGTGTTCCAAACGCCGTTTTTGGCGGCAATTGCCGTTCAGTTCGTCAGATCGAATGCCGCTCGCGCGATCAGGCCGGACGCGGATATTGCAGCTCGGTCTTCACCCCTTCAGGGCCGTAGACCAAGACCTGGCCGAGACCGGTGTCGGGAATATCGTAAGTAGCGATAGCCGCCCGCCTTGATGCACTCTTCCAGGAAACCGATCATCTGAGGCGCATCGCGTGGATCGATCGTGACATGGTCCAGGGCGGCATCAGTGTCCTCCCAGCCAGCGTTGCCGGCAAAGCCTAGCCCGTTGAGCTTTCAGAGAAAGTTACTTTGTCCGCCTCCAGCGGAGGCTCAGAAGCTCTCCGTCCAGGGCCGAACTTCCACTTCCAGCGACCATGCGCTGCGGTGCTGGCGAAGCACATCGAGATAGGTCTGGGCGATCGCATCCGGCAGCAGCGTGCCATCCGGCTTCTCCACCCGGTCCGGCCGGATCTGCGAGCGCACCGCGCCGTCGATGACGAAATGCGCGACATGGATGCCCATCGGCCCGAGTTCGCGGGCGGCACTCTGGGCAAGACCGCGCAGCGCGAACTTGCCCATCGCGAAGGGGGCCGATTGCGCAAAGCCCTTCACGCTTGCCGACGCGCCTGTCATGAGGATGGCGCCGCGGCCGCGCGGGATCATCCGCCGCGCCGCCTGCTGCACCACCAGGAAACCGCCGAAAGCAGTGGTCGCAATCGCCTTCTCGACCTCGGCGGGATCGAGTTCGGCGAGCGGGCCGCGCTGACGCGCGCTGGCATTGAAGATCACCACGTCAGGCCCGCCGATTGCGCCAGCGGCCTCTTCGAAGAGTGCCGCGACGCTCGCCGACTGCGAGACGTCCGCAACAAATGCCTTTGCGCCCGTCTCCTCCACCAGCGCCTCGAGCTTTTCGATATTGCGGGCGGCGAGCCCGACCTTGACGCCTTGCGCCGACAATTGCCGGGCAAGCGATGCGCTGATGCCGGAGCCCGCGCCGACGATAAGCGCGCTCTCATAGGGAAAGTCGGTCATGATGTCTTCCTCGATGGATCGTCCCACAGACGTAGGACGTCGGAACGACCTGCGCTACTGCTCGGCCGACACTTCGTTCTGCGATGGACAAGGAAGATGAGATGGCGTCTGTTCCTCCAGCGGTTCATCGCGGCGGATTCGTGCTCTCGAATTTTTAAGAAAAGACGGCACAAGCGCAAAATTTGACGTTTACGCAAACGTCAATATTTTGTAAGACAGTCGCAAGGCCGTCGCGATCCGGTCAGTCGAATGGGAGGAATTTGAGAGATGCCAGTCTACAAGGCCCCGGTGAACGATACGCTTTTCGTCCTCAACGACGTACTGGGTCTCGAGCGCTACAACAATCTGCCGGGTTTTGCCGACGCGACTCCCGATATGATCGAAGCGATCCTCGGCGAGGCCGGCAGGGTTGCCGAAGAAGCTCTCTTTCCGCTGAACTATTCCGGCGATCAGGAAGGCTGCACGCGTCACGAGGATGCAAGCGTCTCGACGCCGAAGGGCTTCAAGGAAGCGTATAAAGCCTATCGCGACGGCGGCTGGATCGGTCTTGCGGTGCCGGAGGAATTCGGCGGTCAGGGGCTTCCCTATACGCTGCATACCGCCGTCGGCGAATATACCTCGGCCGCCAACATGTCGCTGATGATGTATCCGGGCCTGACGCAGGGCGCGATCGCCGCACTCCTCGTCCACGGCTCCGATGAGCAGAAGGCCACCTATCTGCCGAAGATGGTGGACGGCACCTGGTCCGGCACCATGAACCTCACCGAGCCGCATTGCGGCACCGATCTCGGCATGCTGCGCACCAAGGCGGTGCCGCAGGCTGACGGCAGCTACAAAATATCAGGCCAGAAGATCTTCATCTCTGCCGGCGAGCACGACCTCACCGACAATATCATCCATCTGGTGCTGGCCCGTATCGAGGGTGCGCCTGAGGGCACCAAGGGCATCTCGCTCTTCATCGTTCCGAAATTCCTCGTTGGCAAGGATGGCGCGCCCGGCGCCCGCAACGCTGTCTCCTGCGGCGCCATCGAGCACAAGATGGGCATCCACGCCAACGCCACCTGCGTGATGAATTACGACGAGGCGACCGGCTTCCTGATCGGCGCCGAAAACCGCGGCCTCAACGCCATGTTCGTGATGATGAACGAGGCCCGCCTGATGGTCGGCCTGCAGGGCATCGCCATTTCCGAGATAGCCTATCAGAACGCCGCCAGCTATGCCCGCGACCGTATCCAGGGTCGCTCGCTGTCCGGTCCTAAGGCGCCGGACAAGAAGGCCGATCCGATCATCGTCCATCCGGATATTCGCCGCACGCTGATGACCATCCGCGCCTTCAACGAGGCCGGCCGCGCCTTCCTGCTCTGGACCGCGCTCAAGTCTGATATCGCCCACCGCGCTAGCGACGAGAAGGAGCGCCAGACGGCTGACGATATTCTCGGCCTCGTCACCCCGATCCTCAAGGGTGTGATGACCGACAAGGGCTTCGATCATGCCGTCATGGCCCAGCAGGTCTTCGGTGGCCACGGCTATATCGAAGAACACGGCATGAGCCAGTATGTGCGCGATGCCCGCATCGCCATGATCTATGAAGGCGCTAACGGCATCCAGGCGCTCGATCTCGTCGGCCGCAAGCTGGCGCTGAACGGCGGCCGCGCCGCCATGGCCCTCTTCAAGGAGATCGGCGATTTCTGCGAGGAGAACCGCAGCAACGAAAAGCTCTCCTTCTTCACCAAGCATCTGAAGAAGGGCTTGAACGACGCCCAGGGCGCGACCATGTGGTTCATGCAGAACGCCATGGCCAAACCCGACAATGCCGGCGCCGGCTCGACCGACTACATGCACCTCTTCGGCCTCGTCATTCTCGGCTATATGTGGGCGAAGATGGCCAAAGCCGCCGAGGACGGCCTTGCGTCAGGCGATGCCGCCCGCGAGGATTACCTGAAGAACAAGCTGGTCACCGCCCGCTTCTTCATGGAACGCCTGATGCCGGAAACCGCGCTTCGCAAGGCCCGCATCGAAGCCGGCGCCGACACGATGATGGAACTGGCAGCCGAAGCGTTTTGAGCCGGTTCTCCCTCCCCCTTGTGGGGAGGGCTGGGGAGGGGTCTTATCTCCTCCTTCCAAGATTTGAGGCAAGATAGATTGCCATCAGGGAGATGAGACAATGACCGAGGTTTTCATTTACGACCACGTGCGTACGCCGCGCGGCCGCGGTAAGAAGGACGGCGCCCTGCATGAGGTGCCCTCCGTCCGCCTCGCGGCAAAGACGCTGGAGGCGATCCGCGAACGCAACGGGCTCGATACGGGCACGGTCGACGACATCATCATGGGCTGCGTCGATCCGGTCATGGATGCCGGCGCCGTCATCCCCAAGGCTGCTGCCTTCGAAGCCGGTTACTCCACGAAGGCGCCCGGCATGCAGATTTCCCGCTTCTGCGCCTCCGGCCTCGACGCCGTCAATTTCGGTGCCGGCAAGATCGCCCAAGGGGCCGACGATATCGTCATTGCAGGCGGCGTCGAAAGCATGTCGCGCGTCGGCCTCGGCATGTCCGGCGGCGCCTGGTTCATGGATCCTTCGGTGAATTTCCCGGCCTATTTCATGCCGCAGGGCGTCTCGGCCGATCTGATCGCCACCAAATACGGCTTCAGCAGAACCGATGTCGACGCTTACGCGGTCGAGAGCCAGAAGCGTGCCGCCCATGCCTGGGAAAAGGGCTGGTTCGACAAGTCAGTCATCCCCGTCAAGGATCAGAACGGCCTGACGATCCTGGCAAAGGACGAGCATATGCGCCCCGGCACCGATATGCAGGCGCTCGCCTCCCTCAATCCGTCCTTCCAGATGCCCGGCGAGATGGGCGGCTTCGAGGCCGTCGGCATCCAGGCCCATCCCGAGATCGAGCGCATCAACTATGTCCATCATGCCGGCAATTCCTCCGGCATCGTCGATGGTGCCAGCGTCGTCCTGCTTGGTTCCAAGGCGGGCGGTGAGAGCATGGGCAAGAAACCGCGCGCCCGCATCAAGGCTTTCGCCAATATCGGCTCCGATCCGGCGCTGATGCTGACCGGACCCGTCGACGTCACCGAGAAGCTGTTGAAACGATCAGGCATGAACCTTGCCGATATCGACCTCTTCGAATTGAACGAAGCTTTCGCTGCCGTGGTGCTGCGCTACATGCAGGCCTTCGACATCGACCATGACAGGATCAACGTCAATGGTGGCGCCATCGCCATGGGCCATCCGCTCGGCGCCACCGGCGCGATGATCCTCGGCACGGTGCTCGACGAACTTGAACGCCGCGACCTCAACACCGCGCTGGTGACGCTCTGCATCGGCGCTGGCATGGGCACGGCAACGGTTATCGAAAGGGTCTGACGATGGGCTTCAACACCGGCACGATCGAAACCGAATATGCCGAGGTCACCGAGCACTGGTCGCCCCGCGTCATCGCCGATCTCAACGGCCAGAGCGTCAAGCTCGCCAAGGTCCAAGGCCAGCTCGCCTGGCATTCGCACCGCGACGAGGACGAGCTTTTCCTCATCTGGAAGGGGTCGCTGACCATCGAATATCGCGACCGCCCGCATGTGCATCTCAAGGCCGGCGATTTTCACGTCGTGCCGAGGGGTGTCGAGCATAATCCTGTTGCTGAGGAGGAATGCTGGATCATGCTTTTCGAGCCGTCGCTGACCAAGCATACCGGCGATGTCGTCACCGAAAAGACGAAGACCTTAGACGCGCAGCGCAGCCATTTGCCGGCCTGATCGGGAGGAAACCCAATGACCTACACCAATTTCACGCTCGAAACCGACGCCGACGGCATCGCTCTCGTCACCTGGGACATGCCCGGCAAATCGATGAACGTCTTCACCGCCGAGGTGATGGAAGAGCTGAACGCGATCATCGACGCGACCACGGCTGACGCCGCCGTCAAGGGTGTCGTATTCACCTCCGGCAAATCCTCCTTCTCCGGCGGCGCCGATCTGTCGATGATCAAGTCGATGTTCAGCTCCTATCAGGATGAAAAGGAAAAGAGCCCGCAAACGGCCGTGCAGAACCTCTTCGGTCTGGTCGGCCGCATGAGCGGCCTGTTCCGCAAGCTCGAAACATCGGGCAAGCCCTGGGTTTCCGCCATCAACGGCACCTGCATGGGCGGCGCTTTCGAACTGTCGCTCGCCTGCCACGGCCGCGTCGCCTCCAATGCCAAGAGCGTCAAGATCGCACTGCCCGAAGTGAAGGTCGGTATCTTCCCCGGTGCCGGCGGCACGCAGCGTGTGCCGCGGCTGGCGAACGCCCAGGATGCGCTGCAGATGATGACGACGGGCCAGTCGCTGACCGGCTCCCGCGCCAAGGCGATGAACCTCGTGCATCAGGTGGTCGAGCCGGATCAGCTCATCCCCGCCGCCAAGCAGATGATCAAGGACGGCCTCAAGCCAGTCGCCCCCTGGGACGAGAAGGGCTTCAAGGCGCCCGGCGGCGGCATCTGGACGCCGGCCTCTGCCCAGCTCTGGCCGGCAGCTCCGGCGATCCTGCGCAGGGAAACATCGGGCAATTATCCGGCAGCGCTTGCCATCCTGAAATGCGTCTACGAAGGCCTGCAGGTGCCTTTCGACACCGGCCTGAAGATCGAGCAGCGTTATTTCACCGAGGTGCTGCAGACCCGCGAAGCCTTCTCGATGATCCGTTCGCTGTTCATCTCCATGCAGGAGCTCGGAAAAGGCGCCCGCCGCCCGGCAGGTCATGCGAAGACCGAGCTGAAGCATGTCGGCGTCGTCGGCGCCGGTTTCATGGGCGCCTCGATTGCTTATGTCACCGCCGCCGCCGGCATTCCAGTGACGCTGATTGATCGCGACATCGAAGCGGCGACCAAGGGCAAGACCGTCTCCGAAGGTCTGGTCAAGGATTCTGTCGGTAAGGGACGTCTTACGCAGGATGAGGCAGCTGCACTGCTCTCCCGCATCACGCCCTCGGCAGACTATGCCGACCTCGCCAATGCCGACCTCGTCATCGAGGCGGTGTTCGAGGATCGCGAGGTGAAGAAAGCGGTCATCGAGGCGGTGGAAGCCGTGCTGCCGGAAGGTGCGGTCTTTGCCTCCAACACCTCGACCCTGCCGATCTCAGGTCTCGCCAAGAATTCGAAACGCCCGGTCGATTTCATCGGCATCCACTTCTTCTCGCCTGTCGAGAAGATGATGCTGACCGAGGTCATCCTCGGAAGCGACACCGGCGACAGGGCGCTGGCTGTTGCTCTTGACTATGTCGCAGCCATCAAGAAGACGCCGATCGTCGTCAACGACACCCGCGGCTTCTTCGTCAATCGTTGCGTGCTGCGCTACATGTCGGAAAGCTACGACATGCTGATCGAGGGTGTGCCGCCTGCAATGATCGAGAATGCCGCCAAGATGGCCGGCATGCCGGTCGGTCCGCTGGCGCTGAACGACGAGGTCGCCATCGACCTCTCGCTGAAGATCCTCAAGGCGACGGTCGCCGATCTCGGCGAAAAAGCCATCGACCCCAGGCATATGGAACTCATCTCCCGCATGGTGGAAAAGGAGGGTCGCTTCGGCCGCAAGAATTCCAAGGGCTTCTACGACTACCCGCCGAAACCGGCGAAGAAGTCCCTCTGGCCCGACCTCAAGACCCTCTATCCGCAGAAGCCGGCGGATGAGGTTGACGTCAACGTCCTCAAACAGCGTTTCCTCGTCACCATCGCGCTGGAAGCCGCCCGCACTGTGGAGGAGGGCATCGTCACCGATCCGCGCGAGGCGGATGTCGGTTCAATCCTCGGATTCGGCTTCGCGCCCTATACCGGCGGGGCACTGAGCTATATCGACGGGATGGGTGCGAAGGCTTTCGTGGAACTGGCTGAAAAGTTAGCCGCTGCTTACGGAGGTCACTTCAAGCCGACGCCGCTGCTGAAGGACATGGCCGCCAAGGGCGAGACGTTTTACGGTCGGTTCGACCCCTATGCGAAGATGGGGAAGGCGGCTTAGGTTGCCTTTACTATCCTGCCGCGGGGCAGAGGGGGCGGCCACGGCACGACGTCAAAGATTCCCCCATCAGCCCGAGTCGACTTTCCCTTGCTGCGGCCTTGTCACGGACACAATTTCCGATTACATATCCGCGCATCGATCTTGCTAGATGAACTTTGAAACGGCCTTTGTGTCGTTCCTGGCGAACTTCCTCCAAAATCGGTTTTCATCGCCGCTCGGCATTTATTTGAGCTGCAATCTTCTATGAACGATTCGAAAAGGATATCGTCATGAGCACAGGTACCGTAAAGTGGTTCAACGCAACCAAGGGCTTCGGCTTCATTCAGCCGGATGACGGCGCAGCCGACGTTTTCGTCCACATCTCCGCCGTTGAACGCGCTGGCATGCGCGATCTCAAGGATGGCCAGAAGCTGTCTTACGAGCTCGTCCGCGACAACAAATCCGGCAAGATGTCGGCAGACCGCCTCCAGGCGGCCTGAGCCTTCAAGGCTCTAAATATCATCTCCGGATCGTGACCACGGATGTACTGGCACGGTTCGTTGAGATAGCAGGGAAGGTCGGGTAACCCCGGCCTTTTTTTGTGTCTGGTTGGCTGATGTTGTGCCCGATTGGCGGAGTAGCCGGCATCGCCTTGGGAAATAGATCGTGCCGTGTAAGCCCCCTCTGCCCTGCCGGGCATCTCCCCCACAGGTGGGGAGATCACAGTGGCTTGAACTTCGTATCCATCTATCGTTTCGTCGTGCTGGACGCCGATTGTTTGGGGAAGCCAGTGAGCCCAGCCAATCTCCCCACCTGTGGGGGGATGCCCGGCAGGGCAGAGGGGGGCGGCCACGGCATGACCTTAGAGAATCGTTCGTTTCGCCAAGCCGAGTGCGTAGCTAACGACAACAAATCCCTCAACCGCCTGCCGCCTCGCCACCCTCCAGCATCTCCATGACTCGCGTCATCACCGAGCGTGCCGCATCGAGCTCGGCTGACGTGAACGCGGCGCCCAGCCCGTCGGCCCAACCGGCTTGCGCGATCTCGATGACACCCAGCCGCGCCGCTCCTTCTTCCGTCAGGCGGACCAGCTTGGCGCGCTGGTGCTGCGGGTTGTCGGCATAGGCGATCAGCCCTTCACTCTCCAGCACGTCGGCAAGCCGCTGCACGCCCTGGCGGGCGAGGCCGAGCGCGCGGGCGATCTGCGCCACCGACATGCCGCCGCGTCGTGCCGCGGCCAGCACCTGCCAGCGCGCGCTCGTCTGTCCCGCCGGCTTTGCCAACTGGTCGCCCGCCGCCGTCAGATGACCGGCGAGGCGAAGGGCGGTGATTGCGAAAGCGGAAAAGGCATCCCCCTCCATCGTCCGCTCCGGCCGATTTTGTTTGACAATATGTTGTCGATTTTGTATCTCATCCATAATGACAACATATTGTCATATATGGATAGCGAACGCAACGCCGGAGGAGAGCGCCGTGAAGAAAACCTACAGAGGAAGCTGCCATTGCGGCAAAGTGCACTACGAGGTGGACATGGATCTCGAGGCAGGCACCGGCCGCTGCAATTGTTCGATCTGCGCCAAGCGCCGCTATTGGGGCGCCAACGTCAAGCCGGAGGATTTCCGGCTGATGTGCGACCAGGCGGAAACGTCCGACTATCAGTTCAACACCATGAGCGGTCATCACCGCTTCTGCCGCACCTGCGGTGTGCCGGCCTATGGCGACGGTTATGTCGAAGCGATCGGCGGCGCCTATGTCTCGATCAACATCGCCTGCCTCGACGATATCACCCCTGAGGAACTGGCAGCACTGCCGGTCCGTTATGCCGATGGCAGGCACGATGCCTGGTGGAACGAACCGGCGGTGACGAGTTATCTCTGAAGCAATCCAGCAAAACTGTGCAGCAGTTTTGCTGGATTGCGCAAACGGAAATGCATCCATGTCGAATTGCCGTCCTCCCATTCGTCCTATGTCCATAACGGAAAAGGAGAACGATCGTGAAAGACGAAGCGAATGTCAGGGTCGAGGAAGAGGCGATCATCGCCATGCTGATGATGCGGGCCAAGGCGCTGGGCGAAAAAAACGCCAAGGATGCGCTTTCCTACGAGACCGAGGATGAGATCGAATTTTCGCTGGCGCCGCCGCTGGTCTACTACGGCAAGGACGAGGCGGGCCTTCAGGCTTGGTTCGATACCTGGGAAGGCCCGATCGGCGGCGATGTGCGCGATGCCAGGCTGACGGTTGGTGAGGATGTGGCTTTCTGGAGCGGCCTCACGCGCATGACCGGGACTAAGACCGATGGCGCCGTCGTCGATCTCTGGTTTCGCCAGACCCTCGGCCTCGTCAAGCAGGATGGCCGCTGGCTGGTTGCCCATCAGCACGCCTCTGTGCCCTTCGCCATGGATGGCAGCGGCCGGGCGCTGCTCGATCTCAAACCGTGAGGAATGTCAGGCAGCACTCTCCGCGATCTTCCGCCGGTCGGCGCGAATGCTCATCAATCCGACGCCCATCAAAAGCAGGATCGCCGTCGCATAGATATCCGTCGTCAATGCGTAACCGGCCGACTTTGCCAGGAACCCGGCCAGGATCGCCGGCAGGCTGAAGGCGAGGTAGCTCTGGACGTAGAAGGCCGACAGCAGCCCGGCCCGCTCGTCCGGTTTGGCGAGCGGCATAATGGTGCCGATCGAACCGAGGAAATTGGTGCCGAAACCGGCGCCGGTGAAAATCGTGCCGATCAGCAGCAGCGGCACATTGGCGAGATGCACGCCGGCAACGACGGTCAGGATGCCGATCGCCTTGGCCGACACGCCGAAAGCCAGATTGGCCGATGCCGTCTTGCTGCGCCTGAGATAGACGGCGATTGCCCCGCTCACCATCAGCGCGGTGACGACGGCCCCGCCTGTCAGCGGCGCTTGGCTGCCGGTCGTGCTGGCGACCAAGGACGGGACCAGCGAGAGATAGAACCCGGCAAGCGTCCAGTTGGCGATATTGATCGGCGTCACCAGCGAGAGCGGCCGCTTCACCTGCTTGGGAATGGTGACCCGCGGTATCAGCGAGCCGAGAGCGCCCGGCCGCGTGCCACCGGTCTCGCCTGTCAGCCAGATGGCGGCGGCCTGCAGCGTGAAGGCCAAGAGCAACAGCGCATAGACCAGATGCATCGGGAAGGGGCCGTATTGGATCAGGGCGCTGGTGCCGACCGCCCCCACCGCCATGCCGCAAAGGGGCGCGATCGAATTGACGATCTGTCCCTTTGCCCGGTCGACATCGACGAGCGCCGCTCCGATCGAGGCGCCGGCGATCCCGGTCGCCAGCCCCTGCACGATCCGCGCTGCGATCAGCCAGCCGGGACCGCTTGCGACGACGAAAAGGCCCATGGCGACGATTTCGAGCACCAGGGAGAAAAAGATCACCGGCTTGCGGCCGAGATGATCCGAGATCGAACCGGCGATCAGCAGCGCCGCCAGCAGCGCGAAGGCATAGACCGCAAAGATCACCGTGATCAGCACCGGTGAGACGGAGAAGTTTTCCTGATAGATCCGGTAGAGCGGCGTCGGCGCCGCGGAGGCGGCGAAGAAGGTCGCGAGCGTCAGCGCATGAAAGCCGATCGAGGGGCGCGACGAATTCTCGGTGGATTTGGCTGCGGCGAACATATATAAGCCCCTTAAAGCTAAGCCGTTGCGTTAGCTTAGATAGAGCCGCGGCTTTATAAAAGCAAATTATTTGCGTTAATAGTTCTGTCAAAGATTTTGAACCATCGGTGCCAGGGAGAGAAAGTCGGGTTTCGTGCATGACAGTGAAAGAGAATCTCCGTCCGGGCGGCAGAAGCGCCCGAGTCCAGGCATCGGTGCACAAGGCGGTCCGTGAGCTGATGGCCGAGATGAGCCGCGCCGACGTGACGATCCCGCTGATTGCAGGCAAGGCGGGGGTGACGCCGTCGACCATCTATCGCCGCTGGGGCGACCTGCAACAGCTTCTCGCCGATGTCGCCGTCGATCGGCTGCGGCCGGATATGCAGCCGGTCGATGCTGGCAGCGGCAAGGCCGATCTTCAAGCCTGGGCCGAGCAATATGCCGAGGAAATGTCCTCCGGGCCGGGCCGCGAGATGATCCGCGACGTGCTGGCGGCGCAGGCGGGCGCGAACGCCTGCAAATGCGCTGAATTTACCCGCCAGCAGATCGGCGTCATCGCCGAGAGGGCAAAGGCCCGCGGCGAGGTCTTTCCGGATGTCGAGCGCGTCATGGACCAGGTCGTGGCGCCGATCATATACCGCATCCTGTTTGGCGACGTGCCGGCGACAAGGCGCGTACGTGATCTTGTTGCGCGTGTCATGAGCGCGACGGACTAGAGCAATCCCAGCAAAAGTGCGTAGCGGTTTTGCGTCCGGAATTGCGTGAAAACAAGAAGATAGAGCATCTCCGTGTTTCGGAAAAAAACGGAGATGCTCTAAGTTTTGTGTTACTCCGCGGCGGCGCGCTTGAGGCCGGAAATCTGGGTGATATAGGCGCGCAGCGCCGCCGGCCGCACCGGCTTGTGCTGGACGGCGATGCCGTATCGCTCGGCCTCGCTGCGCACCTCCGGCGTGCGGTCTGCCGTGATCAGCAAAGCGGGGATATCGGCGCTGAACCGCCGGCGCAGATGCAGGATCGCGGCAATACCGGTGCCGTCGCCGAGATGATAATCGGCGATGACGATGTCAGGTGATCCCTCCCGGCCATCGAGGGCGGTGACCTCGGCGAGGCAATTGAGCGACTCCACCTCGCAACCCCAGCCGCTGATCAAGAGCCGCATGCCTTCGAGGATCTTCGGCTCATTGTCGATGCAGAGGATCTTCAACCCGCTCAGCGGCTGGCCGGCACGGTCGGCAGGCGCAACCGCTGCCGCAGCCGCGGCCGGGCGCGACACGTCGAGGGGCATGGCGATCCGGAATTCCGTGCCCTTGCCATGCGTCGACTGCAGCTCGACCGGATGGTTGAGCACCCGGGCGATGCGGTCGACGATCGACAGGCCGAGCCCGAGGCCGGAGGCGGTTTTCGCGCCTTCGTCCAGCCGCGCGAATTCCTTGAACACGGTGCGGAATTTCGACGGCGGAATGCCGATGCCGGAATCGATCACCTGGATGATCACCTGGTTGCCGCGCCGCCGCGCCCCGACCAGCACCTTGCCGGTAATCGTGTATTTGATGGCGTTGGAAACCAGGTTCTGCACCAGCCGGCGCAGCAGGTTGGGATCGGAGCGGACCCTGAGCGACGTCGGCATGACCACCAGCTTCAGCCGCTTTTCGCGGGCGATCGGCGCAAAGTCGGTCTGGATACGCTCCAGCAGATCGGAGAGCGCGACGGAGGCGAGCCGCGGCCGCATGGCGCCGGTATCGAGCCTGGAGATATCGAGCACCGCTCCCAGAATGGTCTCGACGGATTCCAGCGCGGAATCGATGTTGCGCACGATCGGGCTGTTGTCGGATTGCGCCATGCGCTCGACCAATGCCGAGGAATAGAGCCGGGCGGCATTGAGCGGCTGCAGGATATCGTGGCCGGCGGCGGCGAAAAAGCGTGTCTTGCCGATATTCGCCTCGTCGGCGGCGGCGCGCGCCTCGCCGAGTTCGCGGTTGACGCGGGTAAGCTCGGCCGTGCGTTCGGCGACACGCTGTTCCAGCGTCTCATTCGCCTGTTTCAGCGCTTTGTCGGCACTCACGCGCTGGGTGATGTCGGTGAAGGTGGCGACGATGCCCTTGTCGGGCATGGCGTTGGAGCGCACCTCGATGATCCGCTCGCCGCCGCCGAGCACCAGCGAAAAGGGTTTGTCGAGCGTCAGGAAATGCCGCACAGTCTGGCTGAGATCGCCGGGCGCGATATCGCCGCGCTGGCTGAGCGTGGTGACGATTTCGGACAAGGGAAAACCGACCTGGCCGGCACTTTCCGGCAGATCCAGCAATTGCCGGAAACGCCGGTTCCAGATCGTCAGCCGGTTGGAACTGTCGAAGACGGCAATGCCCTGGTCCATCTGCGAAAGCGCTGTCTGCAGCATGTCCTGGTTATATTGCAGCGCCTCACTCGCCTGGTCGAGCAGCCAGGCAGTGTCGGAAGAGGCATCCTCGATCTTCTGCAGGATCAATGACAGCACCAGCCGGGCCGAGGACGAGCCGATGGCGCTGCCGAGCAGCTGTTCGCTGAAGTGGATGAGCGCCATGTCGGCCGGCTGCTCGTCTTCGAGCTTACGGCCGGAGCTTTGTTCGTAGGTCGTGAGCGAGCGCTGCATGCGCTCTTCGCCGAGATAGCGCGAGATCGCCGCCTTGAGATCGCCCACGCTGATGCGGGTCTTCCAGCCGCGCGTGGCAAATTGCGAACGCGAATGCCGCTTGACGAAAATGCCGGCCTGGATGCGCTCCAGCGGCTTGGCGTTGCGGGTGAGCGAGCCGACGACGAAGAAGGCGGTGTTGACGAGCAGGCTCATCGCCGTCGCATTGACCAGCGGATCGGCGTCGGCTGCGGTGAACAACGTCGTTCCGGGAAAGATGAAGCCGAGCACGGCGCTCGCCACATAGGAATAATCGGGGCCGCCGAGCGAGGGCAGGAACAGCAGGTAGATCCAGATGACGAAGCCGGAGGTAAGCCCGAGGATCGCGCCGCGCGCATTCGCCCGCCGCCAGATCAGCCCGCCGAAAAGCGCTGGGGCGATTTGCGCGATCGCTGCAAAGGAAAGAAGGCCGATCGAGGCAAGGCCGGCGGTGCTGTCGGTCGAGCGGTAATAGGCATAACCGAACAGCAGCACGGCGAAAATGGCACTGCGCCGGATGTTCAGCAGCGTCTTGGCGAAATTGTCGCGCTGGCCGGCGCGACCGGCGAGTTTGCGCCTGAGGAAGATCGGCATGATGATGTCGTTCGACACCATGATCGACAGTGCGACGGAATCGACGATGACCATCGCCGTCGCGGCGGAGAAACCGCCGATGAAGATGATCAGCGAAATGACGGGCATCTGGCCGGCAAGCGGCAGCGACAGCATGTAGAAATCGGCATTGCCGGTGCCGCCGAAGGTCAAAAGCCCGCCGATCGCCACCGGCAGCACGAAGAGATTGATGGCGATGAGATAGGTGGGAAACAGGAAACCTGCGAGTTTCAGCTGTTTCGGGGTTCGGTTTTCGACAACCGTCACATGGAATTGCCGCGGCAGCAGGATGATCGCAAACGCCGACAAGATGATCAGGGTGATCCAGCGGCTGATCGGCGTATGGTAGCTGAGCGCCGACATGACCAGCTCATTGTCGACGGTCCTGCGCCAGAGATCGGTCGGACCGTCGAATAGAAACCAGACGACGCAGACGCCGGCCGTCAGGAAGGCGACGAGTTTGACCACGGATTCCATCGAGACGGCGAGGATGAGGCCATCCTGATGTTCCGTCGCATCGGTATGCCGCGTGCCGAACATGATGGCGAAGCAGGCAAGCACCAGCGTTGCGGCGAGCGGCAGGTCGAGGAAATAGAGGTTGCCGCTGCCGATGCCGTAATCGGAAGGATTGACCATGGCGCTGACGGTGCTGGAGATCGCCTTGAGCTGCAGCGCGATATAAGGAATGGCGCCGATCAGCGAGATCAGTGCGACGATCGTTGCGACCGTCGGGTTCTTGCCGTAGCGCGCGGCAACGAAATCGGCGACCGAGGTGAGCTTCTCCGCCTTGGCGAGTTCGATGATGCGGCGAAGCAGCGGCATGCCGAGGGTAAAGACCAGGATCGGGCCGATATAGATGCCGGCAAACTCCAAACCGCGCTGCGCGGCAAGCCCGACGCTGCCGAAATAGGTCCAGGAGGTGCAGTAGATCGCAAGGCTCAGCGCATAGACCACCGGCCATCCGCCCAGCGTGCCCGGGCCGTCTTGCCGCGTGCCCTGGCCGCGGTCGAGCGTGCCCGGGCCGAGCGTGCCCTGGCTGCGGTTCTTGCGGTCGCCATAGCTTGCCACGGCGAAAAGCAGGAGCAGATAGCCGAAGGCAGACGCGAATATGACCCAGCCTGGAAGCATTGACCCTCCGCCGGCAGAAAACCCGCCGGACCTCCCGCACATGGCCAGCTTAAGTCATTTCAGGCGCTTTGAAAATTCCTGGCCGTCTAGGCCTTAAGTCAAAGACCGCAGGGGAGGTATTGCCGAATAATTGCGATTGCCGATTGATTAATTGCAATGAAGATGTAGCTAATAAAAACAATTGTATCAGAGGGAGACGGATCCGATGCTCAATGAGTTCAAGGCCTTTATCGCCCGCGGCAATGTCATGGATCTTGCAGTCGGCGTTATCATCGGCGGCGCCTTCGGCGGCATCGTCAAATCTTTGGTGGATGACCTCATCATGCCGATCGTCGGCGCCATTTTCGGCGGCTTCGATTTTTCGAATTACTTCCTCCCACTCTCGTCGGCCGTCAACGCGCAGTCGCTCGCCGCCGCCCGCGCCCAGGGAGCGGTCTTTGCCTATGGCAGCTTCCTCACGGTGCTCATCAACTTTCTCATTCTCGCCTGGATCATCTTTCTGATGGTCAAGGGCGTGAACACCCTGCGTGCCCAGGTCGAGCGCCAGGAAAAGGCGGCACCGGAAGAGCTGCCCCCGCCGCCTGCAGACGTTCAGCTGCTGACGGAAATCCGCGATCTTCTCGCCACGCGCCCGACGGCTTGATCCCGTCCGCTCCGGCCGGGCTCATTCATCATCAAAATCGATATGCCATCACTGGATATCATGAGATTTGCCGGCGCAAATCCGCTATGAAGGCGGAAACCGGAGATATGCATGTCGATCGTCAGCAGCCTCAGCCCGCGCGCCCTGGCGGCGCCCGAAAGCGGGATCGTCGAACTCGTCAACTATGCCCGTGGCCGCGAAGGCCTGCTGCCGCTCTGGGTGGGTGAGGGCGATCTGCCGACGCCTGATTTCATCAGCAAAGCGGCGATGGATGCGCTTGCCGCCGGCGAGACCTTTTACACCTGGCAGCGCGGCATTCCGGAGCTTCGCCAGGCGCTGTCCGATTATTACGACAGACATTTCGGAATCCGGCTTCCGGTCGAGCATTTCTACGTCACCGGTTCCGGCATGCAGGCGATCCAGATCGCCGTGCAGGCGCTGACCTCGCCGGGCGACGAACTGGTTTACCTCTCGCCTTCCTGGCCGAACATTGCCGCCGCCCTCGAGATAGCAGGTGCGCGTTCGCTCAGTGTCGAGCTGCAGTTCGAAGGCGGCAAATGGGCGGTCGATCTTGACCGCATCGAAACCGCCATCACCCCGAAGACCAAGGGCATCTTCATCAACACGCCGTCGAACCCGACGGGCTGGACGGCAACGAAACAGGATCTTGGCAATATCCTGGCGCTTGCCCGCAAGCACGACCTCTGGATCCTGGCGGATGAAATCTACGCCCGCTACTCCTTTGCCGGCGGCCGCGCGCCCTCTTTCCTCGATGTGATGGACGAGGGCGACAAGATCATCTTCGTCAATTCCTTCTCGAAGAACTGGTCGATGACCGGCTGGCGCGTCGGCTGGATCGTCGCACCGCCTGAAATGGGCCAGGTGCTCGAAAACCTCATCCAGTATTCGACATCGGGTGTGGCGCAGTTCATGCAGAAGGGCGCCGTCGCAGCCCTTGATCAAGGCGACGATTTCGTCGCTGCCAATATTGCCAAGGCGGCCCGCTCCCGCGATATCCTCTGCGATGCGCTTGTCGCTACCAACCGCGTCGAGACGCTGAAACCGGATGGCGCGATCTACGCCTTCCTGAAGATCGATGGCGTCGCCGACAGCCGCAGGGCAGCGCTCGACATCGTCGACAAGACAGGCGTCGGCCTTGCTCCCGGCACCGCTTTCGGACCGGGCGGCGAACTCTTCTTGCGCGCCTGTTTCCTGCGCGACCCCGCGCAGGTGGCGATCGCCGCCGAGCGCCTCTGCGACTATATTCTCAAGCGTTGACATCAGCGTCATCCACGGCCCAGGAGATCGGCGAGGGCTGCCCCTCACCCTAACCCTCTCCCCGTAAACGGGGCGAGGGGACGTGCCCTGCGAGAGGGAAGCGAGAAACGGAGAGGTTGCGGCGATCCCCCTTCGCCCCGCGAGCGGGGAGAAGGGGCCGGCAGGCGGATGAGGGGCTGCCATCAGCCGCGAATGTCGCGATTTTGTGCCGAAATCGCCGGATCGATAAAACTCTAGCAAAGCCCGAAATCGGCCTCTAACCACGACTCCAAACATACAAGTTCAAAGGCCTTCCAAAGGCCGTTCGATAAGAAAATTGGAAAGAAAAACCGGCGCCTGATGCCTCTGCTTATAAAAACGAAAGCAGGGATGCGGGACATGGCGATTTTGGTGACGGGCGGGGCCGGTTATATCGGCAGTCACATGGTTTGGGCGCTGCTCGATGCGGGCGAGGATGTGGTCGTCCTCGACCGCCTCTCCACGGGCTTTCGCTGGGCCGTGGCGCCGGCGGCGCGTTTCTATCTCGGCGACGTTGCCGATCCCGATATATTGAAAAAGGTCTTCATCGAAAACGACATCGAGGCGATCATCCATTTCGCCGGCTCCGCCGTCGTCCCGGTCTCGGTCGCCGATCCGCTCTCCTATTACGACAACAATTCCGGCAAGACCCGGGCGCTGCTGAGCGCTTCGGTCAAGGCCGGTATCCGCAACTTCGTCTTCTCCTCGACGGCGGCCGTCTACGGCCAGCAAAAGACGGATCTGCCGGTGAAGGAGACGGCCCCCCTCAATCCGGAAAATCCCTACGGGCAGTCGAAGCTGATGACCGAATTCATGCTGCGCGATGCCGCCGCCGCCTATGATTTCAACTATGTCGCGCTTCGCTATTTCAACGTCGCCGGCGCCGACCCGCACCACCGTGCCGGCCAGTCGACCTCAGGCGCCACGCACCTCATCAAGGTCGCCTGCGAGGCCGCACTCGGCAGGCGCGACAGCGTCAATGTCTACGGCATCGACTATCCCACCCATGACGGCACCGGCGTGCGCGACTACATCCATGTCAGCGATCTCACGGATGCACATCTGAAAGCGCTGCAGCACCTGCGCAGGGACAAGGGTTCGCTCGTCGCCAATTGCGGTTATGGCAGCGGCTATTCCGTGCTCGACGTGTTGAACATGGTCACCCGCCTGCACGGGCATTCCTTCAAGATCCACATGGCGCCGCGCCGCGCCGGCGATTCCGCAAGCGTCGTCGCCGACGCTTCGCTCGCCCGGCAGGTGCTCGACTGGAAGCCCAGATACGATTCGCTGGAAACCATCGTCCAGAGCTCACTCGATTGGGAACTGTTCCTATCGAACAAGAATGTCGACGACCTGCACAGCATCCACCGGGCACTCGCCGCCGCTTCTTTCTGATGCAGGAGCCTGTTTACCATCCCGCGCCTGCGGGGGTCTGTATGCCGCGACGTGAATAAGGAAAAATCAAGCTTTCCTGGCTGGCTCGGGCCGACGGAAAAGAGAAGATGAAGAGCTTTCTCGCCTCATTGAAGCTGCAAAAAGACAATCCGACGCTTCTGACGGCGCAGTTCCGGGCCCTGTCGTCGCAGATCCCCATTCTCTATGTCCTGCTGATCATCAACGCCCTTGCGGTGGCAATCACCCACCTCAAATCCGCCCCCCTTTGGCTCTCGCTCTACATTCCCGTGGCCTTGAGCGTCGTCTGTGTCTTCCGTCTCTGCTGGTGGGAGATCCGCGGCAAGGAAAACGTCACCGCCGAGCGGGCCCACAGGCTGATGAAGGTGACGATATCAGGCGCCGGCATCCTCGCCGTCGCTTTCGGCGGCTGGGCGATCGCGCTTTACCAATATGGCGATGCTTCCCAGCAGGGTCAGATTGCCTATTTTCTCGTCGTGACGGGCATTTCCTGCATCTTTTGCCTGATGCACCTGCCGATGGCAGCGGCGCTGACCACGGTCATCACCTTCGCGGCCATGGTCGCGACCTTCTTGTTCTCGGGCAATCCCGTTTTCGTCGCGACCGCCGTCAGCGGCCTCTTCCTGATCCTGCCCTTCCTCAGGGTGATCAACAGCTATTTCCAGAATTTCGTCGGTCTCGTGCAATTGACCGAGGAACTGAAGCAGAAGCAGGCGGAAGCCGAGGAGCTGAACCTCGTCAACAGCCGCAATGCGCTGCATGACCAGCTGACCGGCCTTGCCAATCGGCGCAGCTTCTTTCTCTCGCTGGAAAAACGGCTGCAGAAGAATCCGTCCTCGCCGCCCGTCCTCGGCATTCTCGATCTCGATGGCTTCAAGCCTGTCAACGACGTCTTCGGCCATGCCGCCGGCGATCTCGTTCTCAGGGAGACGGCCCGCCGCTTCGTCGCGCTGGTCGGCGAAGAGGGCATCGTCTCCCGTCTCGGCGGCGATGAGTTCGGGATCATCTTCCCCTGCTCGATGACACGCCAGGCGATCGCCGATCTCGGCCAGGCGCTCTGTGCAGCCGTCCGCGATCCTTTCGAAATCCCCGACGGCTCGGTCCGCGTCTTCGGTTCCTGCGGCATCGTCTACCCCGATATCGGCACATACACCGCCGAGGATCTCTACGAGAAAGCGGATTTCGCCCTCTACCAGGTCAAGAGCAAGCGCAGCAGCGGCGTCGAATTCTTTTCAGCCGAGCACGAGAAGATCCTGACGCAGCGCCACCTGATCGAACTCGAACTGCAGGCAAATGATTTCGCCAAGGAATTGAAACTCGATTATCAGCCGATCGTCGAATTGAGAAGCGGCCGCGTCGTCGCTTACGAGGCGCTCGCCCGCTGGGACAGCGCCCGCTTCGGCCGCATCAGCCCAGACGCCTTCATCCCGGCGGCCGAGCGCACGGCTGTCATCGGCCGCATGACGCGCGTCCTTTTCGCCAAGGCGCTCGAAGGGCTGGCGATCATTCCACGGCATCTCCGGCTGTCCTTCAATCTCTCGGCGCGCGATATCTGCGACCACGAGACCTCGATGGCGCTGCTTGCCATGATCACCCGCTCCGGCATCGATCCCAGGCGTATCGAATTCGAGATCACCGAGACCGCACTGCTCTCCGATTTCGACACCGCCGACCAGGTGATCACTATGCTGCGCGCCGCCGGCATTTCGATTGCGTTGGACGATTTCGGCACCGGCTATTCGAGCCTCAGCCATATTCATCGTCTCGGCTTCGACAAGCTGAAGATCGACAAGTCCTTCGTGATGAATTTCGATCGCGACGCCCGTTGCATGAACATCACCCGCTCGGTCGCCAATCTCTGCCAGAATCTCGGAATCGCCTCCGTCGCCGAAGGCGTCGAAAGCGAAGAGATCGCCGAGGGATTGAAGGCGATGGGCGTTCGTCTGGCGCAGGGCTATCATTTCTCGCGGCCGCTGCCGCTCGAACTTGCCATCGATTACGCCGCAAGGTGCGAGGCCGTTGCCTCCGCCCGTAATTCGCTGTCTGCCTGAACGATCGATCTCGATCCGCCGCAAATCGACTGGAGTGATGCTTCACCGTCGTCTATTCATGGTCTCAACAGATGAGGTGGACCATGCAAGACGGCGAAGTCATCATTGAGCGGCGAGGGACTGCTGCTATCATCCGCCTCAACCGGCCGCGGGCGCTGAACAGCCTGACCCTGCCGATGATCCGGGCGATCACTGCGGCCCTTCACGACTTTGCCGGTGATCCCGAGTTGGCGAGCGTCGTGGCGACGGGAGAGGGCGAACGCGGCTTCTGTGCCGGCGGCGATATCCGCGCCCTGCATGAGAGCGCACGCGCCGGCGATGGCCTAGCGGCAAGCTTCTGGCGCGAGGAATTCCGCCTCAACCATCTGATTGCCTCCTATCCCAAACCCTATGTCGCGCTGATGGACGGCATCACCATGGGCGGCGGCGTCGGCCTGTCTTCGCACGGCCGCCACCGCATCGTCACCGAGCGCACACGGCTTGCCATGCCCGAAACCGGCATCGGCTATGTCCCGGATGTCGGCGCCACCTGGCTTCTGCCGCGCGGCCCCGGCGAGGCCGGAACATGGCTCGGCCTGACAGGGCTCGATATTGGTGCTGCCGATGCGATCCACGCCCGCTTGGCCGACCTTCAGATCGCTTCGTCGCGGCTCGGCGAGGTGATCGATGCTCTCTCCGGCCTGCCGCGCGCCAGCTCATCCGGCGATGTCGATGCCGTGCTGCAGGCGCTTTCTGAGCCTCAGGGAGAAAGCCGGCTCAGGCAGAACGCGGCGATGATCGATCGCGCATTTGGTTTCGACAGCGTCGAGGAGATCCTGGCAGTACTCGCAGAAGAGGAAGACGAATTCGCCGCCGAGACACACCGGGTGCTGCTGACACGTTCACCGACCAGCTTGAAGCTCGCTTTGTGGCTGCTGAGAGCCGGCCGCCGCAGTACCTCGCTTGCCGAATGCCTCGGCCGTGAACTCGGCGTCTGTCTGCAGATGCTGGATAATCCCGATTTCTTCGAGGGTATTCGCGCCGCCGTCATCGACAAGGATCGTAATCCGAAATGGTCGCCGGCGTCAGTCGAGGCTGTGGAGTCAGCAAGGGTCGAGCATTTCCTGAAACCGGCCGAACCGCCGCTTTCACTCTGAACGCTCCAGCCTATCGCCACATGCCGCGCATGCGGGCGCCGACGTCGATGCGCACCTGCCGCGCCTGCGCTTGAGCGGCCTCCGATTTTCCCTGCGGCCAGCTGCAAGCTTCGAAGAACTGCAGCAGCGTCGCGGGAATGAAGCGGCTGCGTGAGGCATAGACATGCCGGTCGCCCTGCGAATTCTGCCCATAGGTGAAGAAGCGTTGCGGCACGACAAGGTCGAGACCATCCCTGGCACGCGTCATGGCGACATAGAGCAGGCGGCGTTCCTCTTCGATTTCGGCGGTGGTGCCGACGGCAAGATCGCTCGGTATGCAGCCCTCGACGACATTCAGCATGAAGACTTTCGTCCATTCCTGGCCCTTGGCGGAATGGATCGTCGACAGGATGAGATAGTCTTCGTCGAGAAGCGGCACGCCCGCCTGGTCGCTGGTCGCGTCCGGCGGATCGAGCGTTAGCTCGGTGAGAAAGCGCTCGCGCGAGGCATAACCGCTAGCGATCTGCTCGAGCTGCAGCAGGTCGGCCTGCCGCGTCGCTGCGTCCTCGTGCAGCCGTTCCAGATGCGGCGCGTACCATTGCCGTGCCAGGCCGATTTCCGCCGGCCAGCCGGCCTTGCCGGATTTCAGCTCCTGCAGCATCGAAACGAACATTGTCCAGTCCTCGCCGGAGCGCGGCGGTGCCGGCATGGCGCCAAGAGCAGTAATCGGGCTGGCATCCTCGGCCATCAGATCGAGCGTCTTCTGCGCCGTCGACGGCCCGACGCCCGGCAGGATCTGCATCAGCCGGAAGCCCGCCACCCGGTCGCGCGGGTTCTGCGCGAAGCGAAGGGCGGCCAGCATGTCCTTCACATGCGCGCTGTCGAGAAACTTCAGCCCGCCGAACTTGACGAAGGGGATGTTGCGCCGGGTCAGCTCGACCTCCAGCGGCCCGCTGTGATGCGAGGCGCGGAAGAGCACGGCTTGCTGCTTGAGCGTGAGGCCTTCCTCGCGATTGTCGAGCACCATGTCGGTGATGTAGCGCGCCTGCTCGGCCTCGTCGCGCACAGTGACGAGGCGCGGCCGCTCGGACGATTGCCGCTCGGTCCAGAGGTTCTTGGTGAAGCGCTCCGAGGCGAGATCGATGACGGCGTTAGCGGCGGCGAGGATCGGCTGCGTCGAGCGGTAGTTGCGGTCGAGCGTGACGATATTGGCGGCCGGGCTGAAGGCGGCGGGAAAATCGAGGATGTTGCGCACCGTCGCGGCACGGAAGGAATAGATAGACTGCGCATCGTCGCCGACGACGGTCAGCCCCTGGCCTTGGGGCTTCAGCGCCAGCAGGATCGAGGCCTGTAACCGGTTGGTATCCTGATATTCGTCGACCAGCACATGGTCGAAGCGGCTGCCGATATCCTCGGCAATCATCGCTTCGCCGACCATCTGCGCCCAGTAGAGCAGCAGATCGTCGTAATCGAGCACGTTCTGGCTCTGCTTGGCCTCGACATAACAGGCGAAAAGTTCGCGCAGCTGTTTCTCCCAGGTTGCGCACCAGGGAAAGACGTCGCGCAGCACGAGGTCCAGCGCGGTTTCCGAATTCACAGCCCTGGAATAGATGGCAAGGCAGGTGCCTTTGGTCGGAAAACGGCTTTCCGTCTTCGAGAAGCCGAGGTCATGCCGGATCAGGTTCATCAGATCGGCGCTGTCTTCGCGGTCGTGGATGGTAAACCCAGGATCGAGACCGATCTGCTCCGCATAATCGCGCAACAGCCGCGCGCCGATGCCGTGGAAGGTGCCGGTCCAGGAAAGCGCATCCGCCATGACGCCGGCATTCGAACCAAGCACGTCGCGGCAGATGCGCTCGACACGCCGCGCCATCTCGGCTGCTGCCCGACGCGAAAAGGTCATCAGCAGGATGCGGCGGGGATCAGCGCCTTTGACGATGAGATGGGCGACGCGATGCGCCAAGGTATTCGTCTTGCCCGAGCCGGCGCCGGCAATGACCAGCAGCGGCCCGGCAATATGGCTGCCGTCGATGAGCGTGCCGTGCTCGACGGCCATGCGCTGCTGCGGATTGAGCTTTTCGAGATACATCCAGCCGTCCGGTTGGGCTCCCGCAGAATCACTGCGGAAAGATTAGATGTTCCTTGAATGTTCGCGATTGCGGCCTCTGTCAAGCGCTGCGGCGCGCGAGCAACATCTCAGTCGGGGAAATCCGGACCGATCTCGCGCCGCACCAGCTTCAGGCTGCTGTCGGGCTGAAGGATATAGGTTTCCTCCACGCGCTGGCCCGTCCCGTTGTAGAACTGGTTGTAGACGGCGCTGCCGACCGGCGACTTGGTGAGCTTCGTTCGCGGCTGGCCGCCATACGTAATGCTGCCGGGAATGGGTTCCAGCGCTGGCGCATCGGCCGAGGAGCAGCCGGCAAGCATTGCCCCGGCAAACAAGGCGGACAGAAGCGCTTTCATCGTCATCATCCCTCTTTTGACTGCAGCCAGATATGGAAGCCGCGGCGCCTTTCGCCAAGGGTAGCCCATGCCACCGCGCAGGTATCGCTGTCGAGCAGGCTCTTCTTTTCCGGGGGACGCAACGAAGTGCGTCGCTGTCGCGTTAACAGACATCAACCAACATCAGGAAACGTTCACGGTGCTCGGCTTTCCAGCATTCACGGTGCTCGGCTTTCCAGCATTCACGGGGCATGACGAGCCCGACCGGCAGGGCCACAGCGATGCCGCGACGCGCGCCTCGGTGGAGAGCGCCCTTCATGCGGCCGCCGACATCGAAGCCGGCGAAATCACCGTCAGCATATCGGGCTCCTATACCATCTTGGAGGGTGTCGTGCGCCGGCGGGGCGACGTCGAGCGGGCGATCGAGATCGCCGAGGGCGTCGTCGGCCGGGGCTATGTGCGTGCTCGCTTGCTGCGACGCTAATGCATGTCGCCTAAAAGTGTGCAGCGGTTTTGGGACAGCGACATCCATCAAATAAAAGGCCGGCGAAGGAAACGCTACGCCGGCTCGCGCTCATCTCTTTGCGATGCATGAAGGGAACCAAACTGCTCTCTCGCGTGTTGAAAGGCCGGACCTAAACGCTGGAGACTCTCATGCAGTTGCTTCCTCGCCTCTGGGCAACGACCTTGATCGTGGGTTGCGGTGTCTTTGCCGGCTCCGCCCACGGCTCGCTGGAAACCGGCACGAATTATTCCGCTTTGCCGAAGGACCAGATCGCCCTCAACGAATATACCGGGACCGTCGCCTGCGAGCCGATAGAACCGGACTATCTCCCGTCCTTCATCCGCGCGGCGGACGGCACGATCATCGGCGTCGGTTATGTCGAGATCGAGAATGAGAGCGGCGCGGATTGCTGAAAAAAGGCGGTCCTGCTCGGACGAGGCTCGCCTGCGTTTCCGCAGAGGGTACGAGCCTCTAACCATCATCATGATGGCTGGTCATCTTCTATTGATGCACCTGTATCGGGCGCAACGCCCTTTGCACCAAAACCCGGCACGCACTTGTTGCAGGGTTAAACCAAAATTAAAGCCCAAAATTAAAGCATTGTCCCGTTCCGGCACGCTTGCGCGCCCAGAAGGCGAAAATCGCCCGAAATTCCTTGCCGAAGTGCTAATGCAGCTTCAGCTTCGCCTCTTCGGCCGCCGCCAGAAACTCGGCTCTCGCTTCTTCCAGGCTCTTGCGCCCATCGAGCGCTGCCCGGCAGGCGCTGCGGGCCTTGATATAACGAAGCCCACGCATACTCGGCCACAGATCCGCCAGGCACTTCAGCGCATCGAACGGCCCATTGACCGTTCGCGCATCGGCACCTTCGAAACCAACCTTGACCGGGCTGTTCCATCTTTCAGTTGCCATCGACGCTCCTCCACGATTTTCGACAGTAACGAATGCAGCATCTCCCAGTTCCTCCAGGGAGACTTTGCGATAGTTACTCTAGCGTGATTTTTGCCGTCAGCAATGGTGGATCGGTTGCGGCTGGTGAGGCGAAATGACAGCTTGCGTAATGCGAACGATGCGCCAAGAGGAATTTTTAGAAGCCACAACCAAGTCATGTGGCGCCGGCACGGTATCATCGCTACCATGCTCCGCAAGCGGAGAGGCTCAAAATGGGTTTAGGTCGAAATCTGATCCAGGCTGCTTTCTCTGTGGGGCGCTGGCAATGCCGACCGTCGCCCGCGGGCGAGAGATTATCCGCTGAAAACGCTCTCCTAGCGCATATATCGATCGAAACCGTCCTAAGACTACAGCGGGAATATTTACGAACTGGGCTCAGCGCGCCTCGCCGTGCACTGTGACGCAAAATGAGACCTGAAGCGACCTGATTGTGTCCCCTTGTGCAGTCGATCTCTATGCGGGCTGCCATTGTGCAAGCGTCCCGCCGTACGCTCAGTCTGATCGCGTTGCCATTGTGGAGAGATTCTTACTTCATCAGCTTCGCAAGCTCTCCTTCCAAATCAGCAATAACTTCATCCACATTAAGATAGGAGCGGCGAGCACCCTCAAACACTGCTTCCAGCAGCCCGAACTTTGAACCGTATTGCGAAGCCCGAGCGGTATCCATCACTTTGGAACCTCTTAACAGTTGAACAGTATACCCTGACGTATCATCGTCATTATCTTGCCACTGCCAGATGCGGACTAAGAAGGGCCCGATCTGCGCCTCGTAGCTTTCCGGCATGTCGTAATCTTTCCAATGCAACTTGCCGTCTGCGGTCGCCTCTTGCACCGTTGGAAGTATGTCGTCGATCGTACGCACACTATGCCTCCGCTCTCGAATTCATTGATTGTTTTTCAAGTTCATTGAGCTGTTCAAGCAGTCCAAGAATGGCTTTATTAAGCCGGCTTGGCCTGTAGCTTGAATCCTGCTGATTTGCCAATGATAGCTGTTTCTCAATGGCGCTCATAGCAACGTGAGCCGCCTCCGGAACTTTGGCCTTTGAGTGATGAGCCTGCAAAATTGTCCGCTTCACCGTTACATAGTAGGTGTGCGCTTCCCCGAAATGCTTGTGCTGCACCATAAAATGTAATGTTGCGAGCTGGCCGCTGGCATATGACGCGTTAGAAAGATTGATCTTCGAACTCAAGGCCGAAACGGCCTTAGCAGCAGCATCCGCTGCCGTCTTAGCCGAGTCAGCAGCAATCTTGGCTCCAGCGGCCGCATTTCTCGCCATCCTCGTTTGCCGAAAAACGCTAGGTAGACCTATCAAGGCAGTTATTGCACCTACCCAAGTGCCAACGGCAGACCCGTTAGGGCCAGTTATCCAGTTCCAAATGATAGTCGCATTTTCCATGCGAGACTCCGCAAAACTTTCTGAAGAAACCGGCGGCAGGGTGCAGGCTCAACATATCCTAGCTCATGCCGCCCTACGCCATGAGAAGGACTTGCCGTCGCTCGTGGAAACTAGGCCAAGTCGATAAAGCGATGTGAGAACAGATGAGATTGCCTGCCGAGTCTTCTGCCCCTGCTTGAAACGGCTGGCTAGGACAGACGCGTCCGCCACTCCTCCGCTCTCTATCAGAGCATCTATGACGAAAGCGGTCTGCTCCGCGTCTCCTGAGGGGAATGTTGGTTTTGCCTTCGTTTGAAGCTGCACAACCGAACCGCCGAGATCAGCTTCCAATTGTTTGGCTTTCTCGGTTTCGGATCCGAACCGCCCGATCTGATATTCTGGGCGCAGCCAGCGCACTAAGCCGTTTTTTTCCTCGACCGCTCGCTCCCTGTTGAGCTCAACGAGCCGAGCCAATACATCTTCTTCAGATAAATTTGCCGGCCAGCCATAAGCTTTTGCCACTGCGGCATCCAGACTATCGTGCAGTTCCTTGATGATCAGGACCAGCCCGTCTTCGAAGATGCGACGCTCCTTGGCATCGAGATCGTCCGCTTTCGCGCCGGCCTTCACCCGCTCCAGCACATTGTACAGGCCGGTTAGTGTCAGGTGAGGGTGTTCTTCAAGTACTCTCTTTCGATGAGCGTCGAGCTCTTCGGCAATGGCGCCGATCGTTTGGTTTTGTTGTTGGGTCATGGCAGGAAACGGGAAGGGATCAAAACAGCGAGATTTGGAATACCGGGGGTCATTGCCAATGCCCATCCATCCACCCGAACGCAACGACCAAGCGGTATGATGATAGGAGCACAGAACGCCGAACAGCGAAGGATCTTCAACAGCCACAACAACGATTTCGCTTTCACATACTGAACCGCCGGCAATCAAAGAGAAAATACGATGCTTTGCTGTCCTAGCTGTGATGGCGTACCTTGAAAGTCCGTTCAGAGCTGGACGAATTTCACGTCTGGGTTCCGCAAAGATCCACCAGTTATCTCGGTAAGTCTTCCGGGCGTTACGCAGCCTTTCTGGGAAAACGTGGTGCCTAAGATGTTGGTAAACATGCGGATAGAGCCGCCTAGCCTCGTCTTCCGCGTACGGCAGAAGATCGATGACGGTCAATTGTCTCGATTTCTGGTTGAGGTCTCGGCCATTCAGATATGGGAAGATTACTTTCTGCTCATGAACAGGGATGGCGGCGTCTACCCATCGAGGTTCAAGGACAAAACCTTGTCCTCCGAGAGTAACCCCTCGTGAGGCTAGTCCCATGTTTGCCTTCAGCTCGACGCTAGAGGTGACATCCGCGCCCACGGTCAGATCCGAATTGATCTTTCCCTGCTCCTCGACAAACAGGATCACGGGGCTATCGGTATCAACCGACTCCTCCGTCGTCACGTTGAGCAGGCGACCGTCGTGCTTACCGGCCTCCGCTACCGTCATGGCGATGCGAACGGCGGCGCTGTCTCTCGTCAACTTGGTCCAGGGATGGTCAGGGATGGCCATTACAAGCGAAAGAGGTTTTTTAGCAATGAGGTGCGGCTCCATGACACGCCGCTGAAAAATCTGGCTAATAGAATTGGTAGTCACAAAGCCAAAACGTTTCAATTCACTTTTCGGCCTCAGCAGAATTTCAGCAGCCCGGTCCCACCAATACATGACGAAATCGGCGCTCTCGTTCATGTGTTTGTGTGCTTTCCAGGTTGCCTCCGCCTTTCCGCCGCCTATACGAGTTCGTAAATCTTTGCCGCCGATGAACGGCGGGTTGCCAACGATGTACTCCGCTTGCGGCCAATCAGGGCGACGAGGATTGGGATAAACCTCCTTGCCATCCTGAAACTGAGGCAACGGATAGCCATCCCATTTCAGCACTGCATCCATGCACTGAATGTTTTTGAATGCCCGCAAAATCGGTTCTGATGGCGCAACACCACGATTCCGAAAATGCCATTGCAGGTGTCCGATCCATAGCACGAGTTCAGCAATTGCAGCCGCTCGCGGGTTCAATTCCATGCCGAGGAACTGATGAGGGTCGACAGAGTGGCTTTCGAGCCCCAGTGCCTCCTGGCCGCCAAGATCGACGAGTGCTTCGAGAACCTCGCCTTCGAGGCGCTTCATCAGCTCCAATGAAACGTAAAGAAAATTTCCGGTGCCACATGCCGGATCGAGTATCCTTGTCTCGCAAAGCTTTTCGTGAAAAGCCTGCACGGAATCAATTGCCGCTTGGTTCCGGCCCTCAGCTTTCTGACGCTCTGCTGTTGTTAGTACCTTCGCCCACTCAGATCGGAGAGGGTCAATGACTGTCGCGATTACAAGACGCTCCACATATGCACGGGGAGTGTAATGCGCACCAAGACGCCGACGATCAAGCGGATCTAGCGCCTGTTCTAAGAATGTGCCGAAAATAGCGGGTTCGACATCCTTCCAATCATAACTCGCGGCCGCAGCGAGTTCTCCGATCTCCTCTTTTGCGAGTTTGAGGGCTCTTCGATTCTTGAAGAACTCACCATTAAAGCGCCTGACTTTTTCTCGGATCGTCGCGGTAAAGCCGCCTTCGTCCATTGCTCTCCAAAGATCCTCCATCATGCCGGGAAAAATCTCCGGTTTTTCGGCGCAATCTTTTAGAAGCGCCTTAAATGAGTCCCTGGGCAGGAGAGCGACGTCCTCTGCGAACATCGTGAACAGCATGCGCATGAGAAACATCGCAACCTCCTCGGTCGCATACCCAGATTTCTCCAGAGCCTGAGAAACCTTAGCGATTCGCCCAGCAATCTCTCGCGTGACCTTCGCTGCGTGTCTCGACGGATCAAGCGAGATCGGATTCGACCAGATTGCAATAAGCCTATCCCTAACCTCCTGTTGGCGGAGGTCTTCGAGGTAGATACGAAACGATCGACGGTCCGGAAACTGGTCGTAGGCTTTGCCATCGCGACGGAAGTTTGCGTATACTTCAATGCAGTGACCGACGTCGCAAACCAAGATGAACGGCGGAGGCTCGTGCGTTGTTGGAAGCAGGCGAACATAATTTTCTGCCTGAACGCGCGCATTCATCATCAGAACGTCCCAAGCGCGATTGGCCTCGGATCGTCTTCCGCGCACTGGCAAGTTCAAGCCAGGGAGTTGTGGTGCATCTACTAGCTTTTTTTCGCCGATAAAACGGCTCTGCTTGGCTTCAAGTACGAAGCAATTTCGACGATAGAGGTCTATGCGCTTGTTTGAGATCGAACCATCGCGACTGGTTTCTCTAACAACACGTTCGAACACATAATCATTTAAGTCCGTGGAGGAGGTGGCCGGATCTGCATGAGGAAGGCCAAGGAGGTCGCACAGCTCTGTCAGGAAGAGCGCGTAGTTTGCTCTTTCCTGTCCACCTTCCTGCCCCTGCCATCGGGAGATGAACACTTCGACTTTCGCTTGCACGTTTGTTTTGCCCCACTGTCTACCTCGTTCTAGCCGTTCGTGAGTCGGGCGCAACAATGGTGACGACGTTTTGACTAATTCTCTTTTAGGTGTGACATAATATCAGCGGCTAAATTCTACGAAAAGTTGAGTTTGTTATCAACTTCAATATGCGATTGAAGTTTACCCGTGTAATAGTAGATATTCACCCGCAGCCGAGCCGCTAAGGCTGACGGCAACGCATACGAAGCGCTGCCGGCTGAGGTCAAAGACAAGATCCAGGCGTGCATCGGCAATTTAGGGAGTTTTTCGCGTCCACCATGGCACGGAACAGGGCGATGGCTAGGCAGGCTATTCGGGACATCGAAGCGCTCACATTTGGAGCTAACGAGGCTGTTGCTCTCTGACTGGCTGACAAGGGTCGACGCGCCATTGCAGATTTTTCATCATATCTAGTCCAAGGGAGACCCCATGATCGCGAACAATTCCAGGGGTGCTGAAATCGCCCGTGCCGACGATGTACGCGCGCAGCCATTCTCGAAAGCCGAGCAGACGCTATTGAGATGCCGGATCTGTGCCGCGAAGGAGAGCAGGTCGGCAGGGTCTCCCGTTTAGACGGCAGGACGCTGCCAAGGCTGAGCGCGCTCGTTGACGCTGGTTTTGGAGCAGTTCGAACTTGAATTTAGAAGGTTTAGTTGAGGACTAATGTCATGGCACCAGTGGGTATCAGTAGGATTGGATAGATGGGGCTTTTAGATCGAGATTGCAGGAACGTGCAAATCTGCTAATATACAACTGCAATGGGAGGGCGTCATGACATCCGTAGCTAGACCCCTATTTTTTTCGGGCATCGTACTGGTCGCTTGCAGCAGCGCGCATGCGGGCGGATTGTGTGGTGACGGGGGTCTTATTGGTGGAGACCTAGGAAAATGGTGTAACGATGCGATCGAGGAACCAATTACCACACCAATCGCGAAAGGTGCGACGGTCGCGGTTACAACAGCCGTTGGAACCGTTGTCGGAGGTGCGCTAGGCGCGCCTGTCACTGGCGCGACGGTTGGGGAATATACCGGAAACACGATCAATGAACGAGCGGCTGGCAAATCGCCGCCGATCGGTCGCCCTGCAGTACATGGCGCTAAAGGTAAACGGAAGGGCGAAGCCACGTTCAGGATAACGAGCGAATACAAATACATAGTGTACGTTCGTTTTTTCTCGCAAGACAGGAGTGTGGTTTGGCCCGGCGCTCACGGTGCCTACGCACTCAAAAATTCAGCGCCTCACGACTTGACGGTTCAGTGCAACGTTGGAGAGAAAATCTGCTATGGCGCCTACGACACGGCTAGATCTTATTGGGGAGCGGGACCGAAAGGTGACAAAGCGTGCAAAAGCTGCTGCCAGACCTGCGACCCTAAGGGTGCCAAACTTTATTTTGCCAAGAGACTAACTGATTAATTTTGCGAGACTAAAGACAAATTCAAACGATGCGGCAGAGGCCGCGAACGCAAGCGGCAGACGTGGACCGTTCGCGAACTGCATAGATTTCCACGCAATTCGTGTTTTGCTCTGTGATTTCGAGCAGAATTGCGCGTGGGGGTGAAGGCGTGTGCCTTGGCGTATCGTTCTGGTTCTACTAGAGAAAACTGGTGCTGCCGAGTGGGATTGAACCACCGACCTCACCCTTACCAAGGGTGTGCTCTACCACTGAGCTACGGCAGCAGGACCAGGACCCGTGCGAGCCATGTGGCTCAATCGCGAGAACGGGGGGCTATTGCCACAGCTTGGCGGTAAGCGCAAGCCGCAAATTCCAACTTCGCGTCGATTGGGATGAAGGGACTTTTGGATTGGCGCGAATTCGGCTAATCCTGTCGCATGAATGAAAAGACCGAAACCGGCCAGCAGAGCCGCAAACAGGCGATCGAGGCACAGGCGAAACTGCGCCGCGAGCGCGCCGCCGAAAAGCTCAGGGAAAATCTGGGGCGACGCAAACAGCAGGTCCGCGCCCGCCGTTCGGGCCAAGCCGACGAAACAAATGGGCTGCCCGCCGCAAAAATGGACGAATCGTAATGTTCCGTCCGTCGCGAATTGAAGCGTGTCGATAAATCCCCTAAACACCTCACTCCTTATTCCAAGGCAGAACTTTCAGGAAAGGCGGGCGCTGCCCGTAAGCGCACATGGATCGTATCAGAATCGTCGGCGGTAATGAGCTGAATGGCATCATTCCGATTTCCGGCGCCAAGAATGCCGCACTGCCGCTGATGATCGCCTCGCTTCTGACCAGCGATACGCTGACGCTCGAAAACGTGCCGCATCTGGCCGATGTCGAACTGCTGATGCGCATCCTCGGCAATCACGGCGTCGACGTCGCCGTCAACGGCCGCCGCGAGCGCCAGGAAGACGCCTATTCGCGCACGATCCATTTCACCTGCCGCACCATCGTCGATACGACCGCGTCTTATGAACTGGTCTCGAAGATGCGCGCCTCCTTCTGGGTCATCGGCCCGCTGCTGGCGCGCGAAGGCCATTGCCGCGTTTCGCTGCCGGGCGGCTGCGCCATCGGCACGCGCCCGGTCGATCTCTTCATCGAGGGCCTGACGGCGCTCGGCGCCACCATGGAGATCGATGCCGGTTATATCAACGCCAAGGCGCCTGCCGGCGGCCTGATCGGCGCACGCTACACCTTCCCGAAGGTCTCCGTCGGCGCCACCCATGTGCTGATGATGGCCGCAACGCTTGCCCGCGGCACGACTGTCATCGGCAATGCCGCCCGCGAGCCTGAGGTCGTCGATCTCGCCAACTGCCTGAACGCCATGGGCGCCAAGATCTCGGGCGCCGGCACGGCGACGATCACCATCGAAGGCGTCACCTCGCTCTCCGGCGCCCGCCACCGCGTCCTGCCGGATCGCATCGAGACCGGCACCTACGCCATGGCCGTCGCCATGGCCGGCGGCGACGTCGTGCTCGAAAATACCGATGTGGCGCTGCTCGAAACCGCGGTGGAAACGCTGCGCCGCGCCGGCGCGGAAATCTCGTCGACCAACAACGGCATGCGCATCAAGCGCAACGGCGCCGGCATCAGGCCGGTCGATATCGTCACCGATCCTTTCCCGGGCTTCCCGACCGACCTGCAGGCGCAGTTCATGGCGCTGATGACCCGTTCTTCCGGCGTCTCGCATGTCACCGAGACCATCTTCGAAAACCGTTTCATGCACGTGCAGGAGCTTGCCCGCCTCGGCGCCAGGATCTCACTGTCCGGCCAGACGGCGAAGATCGAGGGTGTCGAACGCCTGCGCGGCGCGCCTGTTATGGCGACCGATCTGCGCGCCTCCGTCTCGCTCGTCATCGCCGGCCTCGCCGCCGAGGGCGAAACCACGGTGTCTCGCGTCTATCACCTCGACCGCGGTTTCGAGCGGCTCGAGGAGAAGCTGACCCGCTGCGGCGCCATCGTCGAGCGCATCAGCGAGTAAGCACCGTTCATCCCGGTTGCGTATTCGGTCGTCGCGCCTTATTTCCCTTGTCTGACGCATCGCCATTCCGGCGATGCCCGGTACTGACCGGTAATGGGATGAGGCTGAATGACCGACCTGAAACTTGTTGCGCTCGATGATGAAGACCTTGCGATCATTTCGGCGCATATGCAGGACAGCGTCTTCAAGGTCGGCGACATCGACTGGTCGCCGCGCGGCGCGCAGTTCGCGCTTGCCGCCAATCGTTTCGTCTGGGAAGGTGCCGAGCGCAAGCGCAAGGGTTTCGAGCGCCGTCGTGCTGCCCTGGTCTTCAAGCGTGTGCTTGCCGTCCGCTCGCTTGGCATCGATCGCGGCAAACGCGACGAAGTGCTGTCGCTGCTGGCGCTACGCTTCGAAAAGAAGGGCGAGGGGCCGGAGGGCACGGTCGAGCTGTCGCTGTCCGGCACGGCCTCGATTGCGCTCGATGTCGAATGCATCGAGGTCCAGCTGGCCGATATCGGCGGAGCCTGGGAGGCTTCCTCCAAGCCTCGCCACCGCTAATGCATGTCGCCCGGAAGTGTACCGGTTCCGGGATAACGACATGCATAAAACAATGAGTGTTTGACGCCCTAAAGTTTGAACATCGCAGTTTCGAGTTGAGAAGGAATATCGGCCTTGGCAATCTGGCTGGATCAGGCATCGGAAGGTTTCGAGCAGCATTTTGCCGCCTTTCTGACGACGAAACGTGAAGTCTCCGAGGATGTGAACGTGGTCGTTCGCGCCATCATCGATGACGTGCGCGCCCGCGGCGATGTGGCGTTGGCCGAATATTCGCTGAAATTCGACGGCATCGATTACGCCACCGTCCCGATGCGCGTCACAGCTGAAGAGATCGACGCCGCCGTCGAGGCGGTGCCTTCGGAAGTGCTGGGGGCGCTGAAGCTCGCCGCACTGCGCATCGAGTCCCATCATCGCCGGCAGCTGCCGAAGGACGATATCTACGAGGACGATATGGGTGTCGGTCTCGGCTCGCGCTGGACGGCGATCGAAGCGGTCGGGCTCTATGTTCCGGGCGGCACCGCGAGCTATCCGAGCTCGGTATTGATGAATGCGGTGCCGGCCAAGGTCGCCGGCGTCGATCGCATCGTCATCGCCGTTCCTGCCACCGGCGGCGCCGTCAATCCGGCGGTGCTTGCCGCCGCCAAGCTTGTCGGTGTCACGGAGATTTATCGTGTCGGCGGCGCCCAGGCGATCGCGGCTCTTGCCTATGGCACCGAGACCATCGCCCCGGTCGCCAAGATCACCGGCCCCGGCAATGCCTATGTCGCCGCCGCCAAGCGCCATGTCTTCGGCACCGTCGGCATCGACATGATCGCCGGCCCCTCCGAGGTGCTTGTCATTGCAGACAAGGACAACAATCCGGATTGGATCGCAGCCGACCTCTTGGCCCAGGCCGAGCATGATGTCAGCGCCCAGGCGATCCTGATCACCGATGATGCCGCATTCGGCAAGGCGGTGGAGCAGGCGGTCGAACGCCAGCTGAAGACGCTGAACCGCGCCGAGACGGCGGCGGCAAGCTGGCGCGATTTCGGCGCGGTCATCCTCGTTACCGATCTGAAACAGGCCATTCCCTTGGCAAACCGTATCGCTGCCGAGCATCTGGAGCTCGCCGTCGCCGATCCGGACCGGCTGCTCGACGGCATCCGCAATGCCGGCGCGATCTTCATCGGCGCCCATACGCCTGAAGTCATCGGCGATTATGTCGGCGGTTCGAACCATGTGCTGCCGACGGCGCGTTCGGCGCGCTTCTCCTCCGGCCTTTCGGTGCTTGATTTCGTCAAGCGCACCTCGATCCTGCGCCTCGGTCCCCAGGAGCTCCGCACCCTCGGCCCGGCGGCGATCGCCCTTGCCGTTTCCGAAGGCCTCGATGCCCATGCGCGATCGGTCGCGATCCGCCTCAACCTCGAAAGGTGAGGGCATGGCGAAGGGCGAATTCCGGCTTTGCGACGTCGTCCTTGACGATACGATCGGCCGTTCGACGCCCGATGTCGAGCATGAACGCGCCGTCGCCATCTTCGATCTGATCGAGGAGAACAGGTTCGAGCCGCTCGGCCATGTCGGCGGACCTTACCGGCTGAACATCTCGCTGGTCGATTCGAAACTGGTTTTCGCCATCACCACCGAAGAGGGCGGCGGCGTCGCCACCCATATCCTGTCGCTCACGCCCTTCCGGCGGATCGTCAAGGATTACTTCATGATCTGCGAGAGCTATTACGAAGCGATCCGTTCGTCGACGCCGAGCCGCATCGAGGCGATCGACATGGGCCGGCGCGGCATCCACAATGAAGGCTCGCAGACGCTGAAGGATAGGCTGGCCGGCAAGATAGAGGTCGATTTCGACACCGCCCGGCGCCTCTTCACGCTGGTCTGCGTGCTCTACTGGCGCGGATGACGGAAATGGAGCTCTCCGCCGACGTCGAGGAGGGAAAGCGGCCGGGCGCCATCCTCTTCATGTGTGGGATGAATGCCATCCGCTCGCCGATAGCCGAAGCGATCGCCCGTAGCATTCTGCCGGCCAATACCTATATCAGGTCCGCCGGCGTTCGCGCCGGCGAGCGCGATCCCTTCGTCGATGCCGTGCTCGAGGAGATCGGGCTTTCCCTCGGGCGCCGCCAGCCTCAGACGCTGGAAGAGCTCGAGGACGATTTCTTCGATCTGATCATCACGCTGTCGCCGCAGGCCCATCATGCAGCCCTCGAGCTGACGCGGTCGAGTGCAGTCGATGTGGTCTACTGGCCGACCATGGATCCGACAGTGGTCAGCGGGACGCGCGACCAGATTCTGGAGAGCTACCGCGAGGTCCGCGATCATCTGGCCGGCCTCATTGAAAGCCGGCTACTCAAACGAAATGGCATTGCCGCGCAATCGGCATGAAAACAAATAAAGGAAAGCCTGATCTACGAGGTTCACAAACCTTCGTTGATTGTGTAGTTTCCGCCCAAATTTCAAGGCGCGCGCTGCGCTGCCTATTCAACGCACAGGAAGAAAACACTTATATGCCGAAAGAAGAAGTCCTCGAATTCCCCGGTATCGTCACCGAACTTCTGCCGAATGCGACGTTCCGCGTGAAGCTCGAAAACGAACACGAGATCATCGCCCACACTGCCGGCCGCATGCGCAAGAACCGCATCCGCGTTCTCGCCGGCGACAAGGTGCTTGTGGAAATGACGCCCTACGATTTGACCAAGGGCCGCATCACCTACCGTTTCAAGTAAGTTTGCCCGAAGGTCCTGCAAGGGTTCTTGCTCCCGTCTGCCGATGGTCGAGGTTCCATGGCGCTGAAATACAAGCTCATTCTGGCCTCGGGCTCGCCCCGTCGCGTTGACCTGCTCAACCAGGCCGGCATCGAGCCTTCGCGCCTGATGCCGATGGATATCGACGAGGCGCCGAAGAAGTCGGAGCATCCGCGTTCGCTTGCCCGCAGGCTTTCGGCGGAAAAGGCCGAAGCGGCTCTTGCCGCCATCAAGAGCGATATCACCTGGAAGGGCAGCTATATCCTGTCTGCCGATACGGTGGTCGCCGTCGGCCGGCGCATCCTCGGCAAGGCCGAGTTCGCTGACGAGGCGCTGAGTTCGCTGCATCTCCTGTCGGGACGCAACCATATGGTCTATACCGGCGTTTGCCTGGTGACCCCGGATCGCAAGATCCGTCAGAAGATCGTCGAGACCAAGGTACGCTTCAAGCGGCTCTCCGGCTTTGAGATCGAAAACTACCTGGCCTCCGGCCAGTGGCGCGGCAAGGCCGGCGCCTACGGCATCCAGGGCCTTGCCGGCACCTTCGTGCAGAAGATGGTGGGCTCCTACACCAATGTCGTCGGCCTGCCGCTTTATGAAACCATTCTGCTTTTGACCGGCGAAGGCTTCGATGTGCATAGCCGGTGGCCCGAGGGCTGAGCCCGACGGCCGATGCTTAGAGCGCGTCACGATCCTTCAGATCCATGCGTCGCGCTTTAAGGCTTTATTTTCTCGCATGTCGTTGTCGCTAAGCCGCGACAGACTTTTGCGCGACATGCTTTAGGACGGACCGATATGCCTGAAGACAAGAAAGCGGCCGCCAAGGTCGAACCGCTGCGCAAGACGCGCCCTTGCCCCGAATGCGGCAAACCTTCCCACCGCGAACATTACCCCTTCTGCTGCAACCGCTGCCGCGAGGCCGATCTCTCCCGCTGGCTGACCGGCGCCTATGCCATCCCGGTTGCCGACGACGAGACGAAGGCCGAGTATCCCGATGAGGAAAACTAGAGAGTCTCGCCCGCGAAGCTCTTATTTTTCCTCATGAATCCGCAAAGCCGGCAAGACCGTCAAAAAAGAGTCATTTGACGCTTGCCATGGGCGAACAAGATGCTATAACCCCGCTCGCTTCCGGGGTGAACCAAGGCCCCGCGGTTCCTTTTCTGAAAGGTGCCATCGGAAGCAGGTTAGCCCAGGTAGCTCAGTTGGTAGAGCAGCGGATTGAAAATCCGCGTGTCACTGGTTCGATTCCGGTCCTGGGCACCATCATTCTCATTCTTGTTTTTATTGCGTTTTTCATATCCGCAGTTTCTCTAAAGTATTTGCGGTTTGACAGTTTTTTCACGTCGCCGTCATCGAGACATTCCGCGAGCCGGGATTTCACACAGCGAACTTGCCCGCCGTATGGGCAAGAGCGAGAAGGAGGCGCGGCGCCTGCTGGATCCTGATGTCAGCACCAAGCTGCCGCTCCACATCAAGGCCGGCCCACGCGGCGACATCTATAACGAATAGGAGACCACCATGGGTGAAATCCAGAAACTGACCATCGACGGCAAGGGGTAGGTGCTGCTTTCCGAAGACGACTATCGGGACCTTGTCGACGTCAGCGACGCGCGTGCCGCAAAGGCGCGTATCGACGCTGGCGAAGAGACCTGGCCTGAAGACGTCGTCAAGGCGCTGATCGCCGGCGAAGATCCTGTCCGGGTGTTCCGTAAGCATCGCGGCATGAGCATTAAGGAGCTGGCTGAAAAGTCCGGACTCTCCCAGCCCTATCTTTCCGAAATCGAGACCGGAAAGAAGGAGGGCTCCCTGGACGCACTCAGGTCGATCGCCAGCGCGCTGGACGTCGACCTTGACGATGTGGCTTGATGTATACGCATCCCAAGGCGGCCACGTTGTGATCGAGCTTGCTACTTTGCGAGCCGTATCCCTTTGCCCCCTCTTCGGGAGGCTTCCTCGTCCAAAAATATGATGCCGAGCTCCTGATATGCAGGGCCAGAAGGCGGCCAACAAACCCCTCTAGAAGTTAGTGTCGCCCTCTCGATGTCTTCGCCAGCATCTCGCTCAGTGTTGCCGCCGAGAGCATGGATTCGGCCAGAAGCTTCTTGAGCTTCTGGTTCTCTTCCTCCAGTGCTCTCAATCTTTTGGCATGGAGACCGGCGCTTCCAAACTGCAAGGATTGCCACCGATAGAAGGTCGGCTCGCTGATACCGTGTTTGTGGCAAACATCTGCCACCGTCACTCCGGCTTGGTGCTCCTTCAGAATACCCGTAATCTGGTCGTCGTCGAATTTTCGCTTGCCCATCACCGCCTCAGTCCTCGCGAAATGCTCTGTTGAAACTGTCGAGGAGTGGTCTGACGGCATAGAGCGCCACGCTGCTTTTGCCCGTTTCGATCAGTGTCTGTGCGGGCATGCCCGCGACCAGTTCGACATCACGCATTTTCGCCAGCCGCTCGTCCGTTACACGGATTGTCGCGGCAAAGTAGGGCTGGCCGCTCTGCGGATCCATGAGGCGGTCCGCTGAAACATACTCGACCCGACCGTTCAGGAGTGGAACGCGCCGCTGATTGTATGGAAGGAGGTGGACCTGTGCCTTGTGCCCCGGACGGACGAGATGAATGTCTTCCGGTCTGACGTGGGCAGACACGACAAGGCGATCGGTGCGTGGTAGAAGATCGACGAGCGGTTCACCCGCGCCGATCACCCCACCTGATGTGTGGATGCGCAGGTTCATGATTGTTCCATCTTCGGGAGCACGGATATCGGTCCTGGACAATTGGTCGTCGATCGCCCGCAAGCGCTCGCGCAGTTGCATGATCCGGCTCTCCGTATCGCGCATGCCTTGGGCGACTTCGCTCAACCGGTCGCTCTCAAGCTTTGCGAGATCGGCCTGTGATCCGCTGATCACCTGGTAGGCGCGAGAGATCTGTGCCTCGACTTGACCCTGCTGGCCATCAAGGTCTGCTCTTTCCCGCTGGAGGTTGAGAAGTCTGCTCCTTCTTTCCAGTCCTTTGGCGCTGAGGATCGTAACCTGATCCAGTTCTTGGCTCGAGATTGTCGCTCTGTCGGCCAGTGCTGCCTTCTGCGCGCCAAGTCCGACGATTTCCTGCCGCACCTGCGCGATCTTTTCATTGGCGATCTGAATTTCGGCCTGCATGACGCGGCGACGGGCTTCGAAGATTTTCTGTTGCCCGATCAGAATCGCGCTGACTGAAGGATATTTGTCCATTGCTGCCCTGAGATCCTCAGGATAGGCGACATGGTCGCCGCCCGTCTGCTCCGCAAGCAGGCGGGCGCGGCTTCCTTCGGCGTCCCAAAGTTGCCCTTGAATGCTGTCGCGCTCCGAGCGAGACTTCGTATCGTCGAGCTCTATCACGATTTGCCCGGCCATGACCGCATCGCCGTTTTTGACGAGTATCCGTCGAACAATTCCGCCCTCCAGATGCTGAATGGTCTTGCGGCTGGACTCTGGTTCGATGACGCCCGATGCGATCGCAGCGCTTTTCAGCGGCGCCAGAACCGACCAGATTCCCAATCCGACTATGAAAACCAGGATCAACAGGTTCCCCGTCCAAACAACCCCTCTGAGCCCCGGCATGGGCGAAGGGGGGGCGGGTCCGCGCTGTTTCGAGCCGATCACCGGCAAATAGGCCGTCTGTTGCCTGGCTGTCGCTGTCGATCGTTGAACCAACTGCCTACCCGTCCGTGACGAATTTGAAGATCTCGCCGGCGTTGCGTCCAGTTGAACAAGGGCCATGGCAGTGTTTCCCCTACTTTCCGGTTCGAGACGGTGGTTGAAGATAGGTTTCGTAAATCCGCTCGCTGTCGCCGAAGGCAGCCACAGTCCCGTTACGCATGATGGCAATCTTGTTGGTGACCGGCAGGATCCCCATCCGGTGCGTTATGATAACGACGGTCATCCCCCTGGATTTCATGCGCTCGATTGCCGCAAACAGCATCCGTTCGCCGTCATAATCCAGGCTCGAATTCGGATCGTCGAGAACGATCAGGGACGGATTTCCATAGGCCGCCCGTGCCAAGCCCAGCTGTTGGCGCTGCGCTCGAAGGAGCAGGTTTCCACCTTCACCGATATCGGTCTCGTAGCCCTGGGGCAGCCGCATGATCGCGTCGTGCAAGCCAACCAGCTTTGCGGCGTCGATCGCTTTGCCGGGATCTCCTCCGTCCAGCCGGCCGATCACATCCTTGATCGCTCCGCCGAAAAGTTCGATGTCCTGCGGCAGGTATCCGACGTGGCGGGTCCCCCCGCAAAGGCTCAGAGCCGAGATATCGACGCCGCCGAGAAGAGCACATCCGCTCGTTGCTTGCACAACGCCTGCTATGACGCGACCGAGTGTCGATTTTCCCGATCCCGAAGGACCGATGAGCGCAATGCAATCGCCGGGCGCGAGGCGCAATGTGATGCCTGTCAATATCGGCCGATCGGCGAATGGCTTGATATAGCTGACGTTATCGAGAACGAGGCCATTGGGTTCCGGTAGCGGCACCATTCGGGCATCGTGTTCCGATGCAACTGATATCAGCATTCTGTTCAAGCGATTGAAGGCATTGCGCGCAAACGTAAAGGAGCGCCATGCACCTATTGCGCCCTCGATCGGTGCGAGGCCGCGCCCGAGCAGCAGGCTCGCAACGAAGATGATCCCGGCACTGCCATTGTTTGCGAGCACCAGCCAGGTAGCGGATCCCATCATGAGGATCTGCGCGAGTGTGCGGATCGATTTGGAGAAACCAAGAATGATCTCCGTTCGATGCATCGCGATGTCCTGCGCCCTTCTTGCCATTTCCGCATCGCGATAGACGATCAGCGCTGCGCCTTCCTGCATTCCCATGGCCCGGATCACCTCGATGTTCTTGAGGGCGGTCGCAAATCGGATATAGCTCCTCGAAAGGGCAAGATTGGCGTAGGCAAGCGGCTCTCTCGTCGCCAGTTCCGTCAGGAACGCAAACAGCAGAAGTGCAAGCGCGCTCAGAAGACCGATGGTCCCAAGCAGCGGATGAACAAGAAAGAGCAGGAACAGGAATACCGGTGCCCAAGGAACATCAAAAAAGAGCGAGCTAGCCGGTGAATCGAGGAACTGGCGTAGTGCGGCTAGGTCCCTGTAGCATTCCGTGGCGGCTCCCGTATCGGCGCGAGCCGCATATTCGAACGATGCTGTCAGCACCATGGGCCGCAGCCTGTGGTCCAGCCAACTGCCGATGCGCGAAAGAGCTGCCCTGCGCACGATATCCAGCGTGGACCCGACCACCACGGCGATGGCGATGATCATTGTGAGCATCAGGAGCGTGTCAGCGCTTCGGCTCGACAGGACCCTGTCATAGATCTGCAGGAGATAGATGGAAGGCGCGAGAAGAAAGAGATTGTAGCCGCAGCTGTAGAGGAAGACCAACCCGAAGGCTCCGGCACAAGCCTGGAGCGCAACAACAAGCTGTGTTTGCGGGCGCGGTGGCTTTATGGAAATCGTTGTCATTATCAGATCTCGCTGCACTTGATACTGACAAGAAGAGGCTGCTTACTTTGAGGGCCGCCGGCCGAAACCAGCGGCCCTTGAGGTCTGAGTTCAGGAGCCGAGATGGTCGACGTCGATATGGCCGAAGGCGTTTATGAAGTGATCGAGAGAATTGTTCACCGTCGTCGTTTCGGGATCCGTGTGAACCAGAGCTGACGAGATATCGCCGCCCAGAGCGTTGTTTCCGTTGCCGCCATTGCCGCCGACGCCTGCGAGGATGGTCGCGTGCTGATCGGCCACAAGCTGCGTATATTGTGTCGCGGTCGTAGCCGCATTCACGGTAGCCGTGTCGCCGCCGCTCGAGTTTCCTTGGCTGCCGTTGGAGTTTGAATCTCCCCCCGCGCCGCCGTCGCCGCTGTTCGTGACCGCCGCCAGGAAGCCGTTCTTGGCCTGAGCAAAGCCACCGTCTCCGCCACTGCCGGCGTCCCAACCTGCCTTCTGCCAAACGTGATCGCCATTGTGCAGATCGGTCGTCGCCCCGTAGACCGTTTGCACGGGGTCTACATATGCAACCGGGTTGTAGTTGATGTTCCCATCGTTGTGGCCATCTCCGCCGTTGCCGGCATTCGCGTCACCCGCATCCGGGTTGTTGAGATGAATCGTGTCGGATATCTGTGGAATAGGCATTGATGTCACTCCTTCTACTTCGCTTCATCAGTGTTACTTTTACGGCGTAAGTATCTAGCATGTCACCGCCAGACAATACAACCGCAGACAAATACTGCCTGCGATTTAATATGCAAACCATCTAGATATTCGGTGACATTCATTTGGATGTGTACTTCGAGACGGCGAAGCATTATTTGGATTGGTACTTAGTGCTTTGGCGTCGGATGGTATGCCCACGATCATGGCTGCGACCTCGTCGAAGCAGCGCTGCCTTTTGAAGCAACGCCCGCCCAAGAAAACCGCCTGTATCCGGGGTTCTCATCCGGTTTTCGCTTGGCAAAGACGATCCTGTTCGGGGCTGAAAACGTATATGTTCAGCCGCGAGAAAGATGCAGGACCTCTGATCCGAAGGCGGATTGGTGCTCGCAAACTCGCACAACGGGCGCTGCGGTCATGACAGCCACATGGCTACAGTCCTAGCCGAGGGGCTGTAGACGAATTGCAGGCTCTGCTTTTCTTCCGTTTAGAGGCACAATGCCTGAACAATTCAGGCTGCATGGCGCCGCACGCTCGGTGTACGTGCGGTTGACCGCGGATGGAGACGGTAATGGCGGAAACTCGTTCCTTATTGGAAGACTTGCCCAAGGCGGGCACCGATCAACACCTCGCCTCCAATGTGGCCGCGGGACATCTGGCGCTGGTGCCGACTTGGCTTCCATTGGATGTCGCTTCCGGTCCAAGCTCTAATTCAGCCGGCAGCGGTGGTGACGGGATAAGCGAAGGCGTGATCAGCAGCAACGCGTTGGCCGTTTTCATGCCGTCCAATGCCGCTATTGCGGGACCTCATTCGGGTGCCGACGCTTTCCAGGGCAATGATGCGCTCATCAATCAGCATCCCACCGAAATGGCCGGGATAGGCGGGAATGGCGGAAGCGGCAATGTTGCCATCGGCGGCGGCGATGGCGCCAATCATGCCGGCAGCGGGGGCAATGGGCTTTTCTACGGTGGACTCGTAAGCACCGAAGTCGCGCTGTTTGCCCCCGTGAATACTGCTGTGGCTGCAGGCCCTGGCGCGACGGCTCACGCTGAGCAATCGAACAACGCACTGTTCCTGCAGGGCGCAACCCAGATCGGCGGCATGGGCGGCTCGGGCGGAGACCATAACGTCGCGGGCCATGGCCCGGCGATGAGCCCAGGAACTGCGCTGACATTGACCGGCGATTTTTATGCAGGCCACGGCGGCGATGGATATTTCGTCGGCAGCATGGTCGACGTGAGTATCGCCATCTTCTCGCCGATCAACATCGCCATCGGCGCCGCAGGCGGATCGGCGGAGGCTCATCAGACAAACAATGTCATTTTCGATCAGGGCACTGTGCAGATCGCAGGCATCGGCGGCAATGGCGGTGGCTTCAACCTGTCGTCAGATACGATTTTTACCGGCAACCATGCGCTCGGCGGTGGCGGTGACGGCGTCGGATCGTCAACCGGCAGCATGGTCGATGTCAATTTCGGCTATTTCCATCCCATCAACATTGCCGTTCCCGCCGGTGGGACGGCGGACGCCCAACAGGTCGATCATGTTCTCTATGATCAGCAAGCGCTTCAGTTGGCCGGCATCGCGGGCCACGGCGGAGACGGTAACCTCACGGACGCCCATTCGGCTCTCGTAGACGACATTCTGAGCTTCATGCATAGCTAGCATGATGCCGAAAAGTGTGAGCGGTTTTCGGAGGACATCCTGTTCTCGCGGATGGACTCCCCAGTTGTATTGCGGTGGCTCAACTGCACGAAACCGTTCTTCGTGCGATCTTTCAAGCCATATGTTGAATTGTTTCCTTCCGCCCGGCATTCGGCTCCTTATGCCGACATGGCACTGAACGGCGGGCTCACTGAGATCCCGAACATTCCAACATGACCTCATCCGCATTGTCGCCTATTTCGGCCGCCAGAGCCGTGACCTCTGACCGGCATCTGGCAGTGCCGGCACAGTGCTGCCGGAGTGAAAACGGTGCCAACTGGTATTAATGCGTCGATAGAGCGCAGTTTTCACTAATCATAACGGGTAATCAGCGATCTTGTACTTTTGTTGCTTTTCGCGTTTGCCGTTTTGCTGTCGAGGCCCGTGACTGCTTTGAATTGAGATATGGAAACAAAGCCGAGCCGATCGGCAGCTCGTTATATCCAATGGCGCTTTCCGAAATGGGTCTGTAGCAGATTGCTTGCCTTTTCAGCGCCTTTGAAAGCTTTGTTGATCCGCTTGCCGTACGTGAATTTGGCGAAGGCTGGAAAGTCTACGGCGACAAGTCGAACCAGCAGGCCTTCATGAAAAATCTGTTCAATATGCTCTGCAGGTGAAGTTACATCTCGTTGATATCTTATAGACTATAAGAATTATGATGAAAGATCAGACTATTGATACCTGAGATACACTCACTTTTTATCATGACATGTAGTGAGAACAGGAATAATATGAATGGCTGTTGCGTTGCAAATATTCTGGGGGAGCACGCAAGTGTCCGACATTACTGGAACTAGGCGCCGTATGGGGCGCAATGCACCAACTGTGATCATCATCGAGCATTCTACATTGGCGCGCACCACCGTGGTGAAGCTTCTTGAGCGTGAACTCGCCGGGTGGAACGTTACAGATTTGATCTCTACCGAGAGTCTCGATAGTGCTCTTGGAGCTGAGGTGCGTTTGATTGTATTGGGTCTGGCCGGCAGAAGTGTTGAGAGCACCAGCCTGCGTGATGATCTCGCGGCGATTGCTGCACGTTTTCCTGAGGCCCCTGTCACGTTGCTCTCAGGTACGGATGACGCCATCATAGCCCGTCAGGCACTCAAGATGGGCATCCGCGGCTTTTTCTCGACTTCACTTCCCGTTGACATTGCTCTTGCCGGTCTTCGTCTCGTTTTGGCAGGAGGAACATTTTTCCCGCAGCTATTGGGAGCTGTTACAGCAGGCTCAAGCGAGCATAGTCCGGCCAGAAATGAGGCCGAAAAGAGCTTGGATGATAGGACGCAGTACCTGGCGATTGCTGATTTCACTCCCCGGGAAGCGGATGTCCTCGCAGAGCTGCAATGCGGCTGCTCAAATAAGGTCATTGCAGGAAAACTCAATTTGTCGGGGCATACGGTGAAGATGCATTTGCAACACATCATGCGCAAGTTGCAGGCGCAGAACCGCACTGAAGTGGTTGCCCGCTTAATTCAAAGAGCCGCCGGTGGGCCTGACGTCTCGCCGAGTTAGGCGGTGTCGCCAGCATCGGCGTTCGTTCGTTCGTTTCAACGGGTCTCATATCGTGATGGCCTGGACAGGGAAGACCCGACCACCTCGCGTGATGACATCATCGATATCGCACGCTCGCTGGTGCCGTCGGCCAGGTGAGCACATGGAACGTCAGCCGTTTCGCCGGATCGGCCTCTTCACCTTGACCTTGATCTACGCGTTACATTGTGGACGAGTTCGCTGATGGTCGCGAACTCACCGAACAAAGCGGTAAGCTTGGCTTGCTCCTTGCCATCCAAACGGTGCTGCGAGCAGAACTCCGCGATGCACCAGACCTTCGCCGCTACGATAGGCTCGGCAGTAATCGAATCAATGTGTTGCATTGTAGTCCTCCCGCAAAGGAAGCTAACGAAGTTCAAATTAGCTTTCAATGAAATAAGAGGTCTTCCGAAAACTGTGGTTCCCATTGCCCGACGCGCCGCCTCTTCAGCGACTGGCAGACATGCGGCTTCTCCACTGATTGCAGCGTCGAGCCGCTCTCGTTTCTACGCCGCGAAACGGCGTGCAGCCTTGTCGGACCATATCAAGCACGCGGCCGCTGGTTCCTGACATCGAAGACAGACTGAGGGACGTCTGGGGTCGCGCGGTGCCACGGATCGGCAGACGTCTCAATTCTCAGAGGTCTTACGATATTCCGTCGGTGCGCAGCCAACCGCATTTTTGAATTGGCTGGAAAAATGGAAGGCGGAATGAAAGCCGAGCAGGCCGGCGATTTCTTTTACCGATTTGTCGGTGTTTACCAGGAAGTCGCGTGCTCGCTGAACGCGGACGTTCATTTGGTACTGTTTCGCCGACATCCCGGTTTGCTCACGAAACAACCGGCGAAAATAGGGGTAGCTCACCCCCATCTCTGCTGCGAGATCCTCGACCGATTGTGAAGTTCCGCAGCGCTCCATCAGGGTCATGCGCGCCCGATCGACGAGGCGCGCGCCGGCGCCGGTTGCCAGATCGTCCGGCCGGCAGAGCAGCGCAAGGAGCTGCAACCCAAGCGTGGATATCACCAGCTGATGAAGCACGGGATCCTGCCGCGCCAGGTCATGGATGGCGGCGAACACATGATTGATCTCTTCGCTTGCCGGGTTGAGCGGGCGTTCGACATGCAGGAGGCCAGCATCCACTGCAAAATCGAAAGCGGTTCCCCGGCACTCTATCCAGTGCTCGGTCCAGCCGGTTCGCCGATCGGGCGCGAACCTGTGCCACACGCCCGGGAACAGGAGAAAAATCGATCCTTCCGTGACGCGCACCTGTCGGCGCAGGTTGCCGAATTCGAGCTTCCCGTTGCCGGCGCTGATCAGCACGACCTGATAGGCCTGAAGGATGCGGCCTCGAGACCAGCTGAAATGATGGTCGTCCGGATGACGGCTCGGAGGGTAGTTGGAGTGTGGCACAATGACCGAATAGCCCGTCGAGACAGCGGTGCAGCCCCATGCTGCAGAAATTCTGTTGTCAGGCATGTAGACGAAGTAGTTTTCCGTCATTTGACGTCGCCTTTTTAGGATCATTTTTTGTATGCAAATGATCACTTTTGTGGATTTTGGCGTCGTGTCAACAGGTATGGCCGATGGTACCGTCATCAGGTCAGGGCAAAGTTGATCGAATTTTGCCGAAACGCTGATTGCATCAGCTATCGCCGCTGCCGGGGAGGGTAGCGGCTGGGAGGAGAATAGATATGAAAACTCACGCCAGACTGCTGGTCGCAGCCGCTTGCCTCGCCGCATCTGCTGCCTATGCCGATGATTTCCACGGGTTCGATCCCGCGAAGTTCGACGGCAATATGCTCTCGGCCGAGGCTCTCAAGGCCATGGCCGCCGACGCGTCCAAAGTGACGCCTCCGAAAAACGGCAGCAAGTACAGCATCGGCTTCGCCAATCTTCAGCGTGACATCGCTTTCGGCGTGCTCGTGGAGAAAGGCATTCAGGCAAACGCCGATGCTGCCGGCGTGGAACTCGTTGTCGCCGACAACCGCCTCGATGGGCCGACCGCGCTTGCCAATGCCAAATCTTTTGCCGAACGCAAGGTTGACTACGTCATCGAGTTTCAGACCGACGCAAACTTCGGTCAGACCGTGATGGACGTGTTCAAGCAAGACGGCACCAAGGTCACGGCAATCGATATCCCTATGCCCGGTGCAAGTTTCTTCGGCGTGAACAATCCGAAGTCCGGTTTCATGGGCGGGTCCTACCTTGCAACGGCTGCGGCAAAACAGTTTGGCGCGGACACGGTGAAAAGCGGCTATCTCGTCATCGGCGCACTGCCCCAGTCGGGCGTTATCCCGCGCATGCGCACGGAAGGTCAGCGCGCCGGCTTCCTGGCCCTGACCAAGGATTTCCCGGCCGACCACATCATCGAGATCGATACGAAGAACACGCTGCAGGAATCCTATACCCAGATGAACAACGTACTCGGCCGCATTCCGCCGGGCGCGCCGATCTTGATCATTGCGATCAACGACCAGGCGACCATGGGCATGCTGCAGGCCGTCCGGGCAGCCGGGCGCGTCGATCAGGCCATCGCCGTCGGCAACGGCGCGGATGAAGCCGAGGCGCTTGCCACGGACCCGAAACTCGTGGCGGCTACGGGTTCGTTTCCAGGCAGCTACGGGAATTATCTCATTCCGATTGCACTGTCTGCGCTTGCCGGCAAGGCCGTGCCGGAGGCTACCTTCGTCACCCATCAGATGGTAACCAAGGCAAACATCTGCAAATTCTACAAGGAATTCGCCTGCGCCGGCGAAGCCGACGGTTACATGTTTCCCGAGGCAGAGTTCGCAAGCTATCTCTCTGGTCTGAAAAAAGAGGATTGGTTGAAGGGGTACGAGGCAATTCTCCCCAGGCAATGATCTGGGGTCGGAGGCGATTCTGATGCAGACCGTATCGAGCACGGAGAACCGCGTGGCGCGGCTCCAAATCACCAACGTGACCAAGTCCTTCTCCGGCGTGCAGGTCTTGAAAAACGTCACCTGTTCGGCCGATGCCGGCGAGGTCGTGGCGCTGCTCGGGGCTAACGGTGCAGGCAAGTCCACGCTGATGAAGATCCTGTCCGGCGTCTATTCCTGCGACGCCGGACAGATACAGATCGATGGGGCCGCAGTCGACATCACGTCGGCACGTGCGGCCATAGCATCGGGCATTCGCTTGATGCCGCAGGAACTATCCGTGCATCCGGACTTGTCGGTTGCGGAGAACATCGCATTGGGATCGATGCCCAAGCGCAAGATCGCCGGCATAAGTTTCGTCGACCGTGCCGCCATGCAGAGGCAAGCGACGACGCTGCTCGGCCGACTGAAGCTCGGTCATGTCTCTGCGAGCCGGAGAATGGGATCGCTATCGCTTCCGGAGCAGCGGATCGTCGAGATCGCCCGGGCATTGGCCGGCGAGGCTCGTATTCTGATTATGGATGAACCGACTGCTGCACTCGGAGAAGCAGATGCCGAAACGCTGTTCGGGGTGATCGATGCGCTTCGCGCCGACGGGGTCACGATCATCTATATCTCCCACTACCTCGACGAGGTGTTTCGCCTCTCCGACCGGATCGTCGTGTTGCGGGACGGCGAGGTACGCGGACAGTTCCAGACGAGCGCCACCAGTCACGACGAGGTGCTGCGGGCGATGCTGGGAGGCGATCTCGGCGATCTTTTTCCGGCAAAGCCGCAATCCCTGCCGGACGAGACGATCCTGGCTGTCGAAGGACTGTCGCTGCCAGGCTGGCTCAGCGACGTGTCCTTTTCGGTGCGCCGCGGCGAGGTCCTGGGTGCGTTCGGCCTGATCGGCTCCGGGATTGAGAAGGTCGGCAGAGCCATTTATGGGGCGGAGCCCAAGGCGAAGGTCCGTTCAATCCGGATGGGGACAGCCGAAATGGCGTTGTCGAACCCGCGGGCAAGCATTCGAAGCGGTATCGGTTTCGTTGCAGCCGAGCGCAAGCGGCAAGGCCTGATCGCCAACCTCACCGTCCGTACCAACACGACCCTCCCTTACCTCACGCGCTTTACGCGCTTCGGGCTCGTCGATGACAATCGGGAGCGGGAAATGTCGCAACACTGGATCCGCACCCTGCGCGTCAAGACGACGGGTCCGGAGCAGGAGATAAGACTCCTGTCCGGCGGCAACCAGCAGAAAGTGTGCCTGGCGCGATGGCTGCTCGGCGACCCCAAGCTGCTCATTCTCGAGGAACCGACCCGCGGGGTCGACCTCGGCGCTCGACGAGAGATTTATGAGGAGATCCGCCGGCTCGCAGCGAACGGATTGGGCATACTCCTCGTCTCATCGGACGCTGAGGAAGTCGCCGGTCTTGCCGACCGAGCGATCGTCTTCGAAGAGGGCCGCGCCGTGGCCGCACTGGGAGCCAATGCATCGGCCGCCGAGCTGATGCAGGCGGCGGAGTCGCACTCCGTGTCTGCTGCGAACGAATTGGAGAAAGCATGAACAAGTCAAACTCGATCGTTGCAAGCGAACCCAAGACAACCAGCCAACGCCAGTCGATGACGGAGATCCTTGCCAGACCGGCCGCCGGTATCGTGGTTCTGCTGGGCTTCTATGTCATCCTTCTTGCGGCTTTCGCTATGCTGTCGCCGTTCTTTCTTTCGGTGAGCAATCTTGCCAATATCGGCACGAACATGGCCTTCATCGGGCTCATGGCCGCAGCCGGAACGCCACTGATCATTGGCGGTGGACTCGACCTGTCGGTGGCTGCCGTTGCCGGACTGGCCGGCGTCATCGTCGCATTGATGCATTCCAACGGGATCAATATCTGGTTTGGATGCCTGACAGCCTTGGTCGTCGGCGCCGGGGTCGGAATTTCGAATGGGGTGATCGTCACCAAGCTGCGCCTCAATCCCCTGATCGTGACACTCGGGACGATGAGCATCTTCTCGGGCCTGTCGATGGTCATGACGGGTGGCTTGAGCAAGCCGCTCTTCGTGCCGGCCTTCAACTGGCTTGGTTCAGGCCGCATCTTGTCCGTGCCGTTTCCCGTCATCGTCATGCTGATCGTCTTTGCCGTCCTCTGGCTCGTGCTTGCCAAGACGCCGTTCGGGCGGTTTGTCTACGCAACCGGCGGCAATCCCGAGGCCAGCAGCCTTCTCGGCGTGCCTGTCGAGCGCACCCAGATGATCCTCTACGTGATCTCAGGCATTTCAGGCGCTGCCGCTGGTATCATTCTTGCAGCAATGCTCGGCGCGGCAGCCCCGAATGCAGCAAGTCAGCATCTGCTGACGATCATCGCCGCTATCATTCTTGGAGGCACGAGCCTCTTTGGCGGGCGGGGAAGCGTCTGGGGTACGCTGATTGCGGTGCTGATCCTCGGAACTCTGAACAACGGCCTGACCCTCATGAACGTGTCCAGTTTCTGGCAGGATGTCACGCGCGGTGTCGTGTTGCTTCTGGCCGTGGGCCTCGACCAGCTTCGTGTCCGCCTGCAGGGCTGACCCCGCCATAATTCCAGGAGAAAATGGAATGTCTGATCGCCCTTTGAAGGCCGGCCTGTTCGGTATCGGTCTGGAGGCCTATTGGCCGCAGTTTGACGGTCTCGAAGCAAGGCTGCGTGGATACGTGGACGTCGTCGCGTCCAAGCTGGAACGGCCCGGGGTCGAAGTCGTCAATCTTGGCCTCGTCGATACGTCGGAGAAGGCCGTCGATGCCGGCCATCTGTTTCGTCAGGCCGATGTCGATATCATTTTCCTTTACATCACCACCTACGCTCTATCGTCGACCGTCTTGCCGGTCGTTCGGCGTGCAAAGGTGCCGGTCATTATTTTGAATCTGCAGCCGGCTGGTGCGATCGACTACGCGTCCTTCAACGCACTCGGCAACAGGACTGCCATGACCGGCGAGTGGCTGGCGCACTGCGCTGCATGCCCGGTGCCCGAGATTGCCAATGTGTTCACTCGAGCGGGCATTCGGTTCCACCAAGTAACAGGCGTTCTCAACGATGACCCGTTTGTCGACAACGAGATCGAGGAGTGGATCGAGGCTGCACGGGTAGCCCACGTCATGTCGCATAATCGCCTTGGCGTCATGGGGCGCTATTACAACGGCATGCTCGATATCTATTCCGATCTCACAGCCCAAAGCACGGCATTCGGGACACACATCGAAGTGGTGGAGATTGACGAGCTAGCACGCCTCAGACGCGATGTTGGCGAGGCGGAAGTGGCGGCCTGCTTGGACAGAATCCGAACGGAATTCGACGTGCAGCCGGATTGCGATCCGAACGAACTGGCGCGGGCGGCAAGAACTGCCGTCGCGCTACGCAAACTCGTCGACGCAAAGCGTCTCGGCTCGCTCGCCTATTATTACGAATCGGTGTCCGGGCATGAATATGAGGACGTCATCACGTCGGTAATCGTTGGTTGTTCGATGCTCACCGCCGAAGGCATACCGGTTGCTGGCGAATATGAGATCAAGAACGCGCAGGCCATGAAGATCATGGACAGCTTCGGCACCGGGGGTTCCTTCACCGAATACTATGCAATGGATTTCGATGCAGATGTGGTCCTGATGGGCCATGATGGCCCAGGCCATACCAAAATTGCAGAGGGTCGAACCAAGATCCGTCCTCTGGAGGTCTATCACGGTAAGGTCGGCTCCGGCGTTAGCGTCGAAATGTCGGTTAAGAATGGCCCGGTCACACTGCTCTCCGTGGCGGAGTGCGCCGGAAAAGTGAAGCTGTTGTGCGCCGAAGGACAATCGGTGCCCGGGCCGATCCTGGAAATTGGAAACACCAACAGCCGCTATCAATTTCCAATCGGGGCGCGCGCGTTCGTCGAGAATTGGAACGCCGAAGGACCGGCGCATCATTGCGCAGTCGGCGTCGGACACATTGGGAGCAGCATCGAAAAATTAGGAAAGCTGTTGGAGGTCGAATTCGTGAGAATTTGCTAATTGTCAAAAATATTTCTCGCTGCGGGAGCTGCTTGACGAATAATAAGACCCGTCAAAACGATCGCAGCTCCTCTACCCATCTGCCGGCGTTGCTCCGGAGCCTCAAGGGGTGCGCCTGAGCCAGCGCGTTGAAGCTCCTCGGGGCATGAACACTCATCGCGCCGGTCGCGGTAAATGTGGCCGCTTTCGTGTTTGGCGGCCGTAGTGGCATGCTGATGGCAGCGCCAAACCTCGCAGCGAGGGCATAAAAACAGCGTGGCCGGCGCGATGGATAGCCGTGTATCGACGGGGCGTTCGTTTCAACGGGTCTCATATCGTGATGGCCTGATGGGAACCGCGACTCCGCCCGTCCGTTACCATTGAGCAACGGAGGAAATGGACATGCGCAGGAAAAAAGCCATCGTCGAGGCGGCGCTCGAGTCCGAGTACGAGCGCCAGGCACTGGGGATCATGAATACGGAGCAAGCTCTGAAGCTTGAGGATTCCGACGGTCTTGTCTTCAGCCATCCGGATAAAGAGGCAGGAGTGACGGATCACTTCGTTGATCAAGATGAGCTGCGCCGATTGGTGCGGCGGTCAACGTCGCCGCTTCCCGTATCGCAATGATAGGCCTGCACTACATGTAGTGTCGAATTGACAGCGAAGCACAACATAGGTTTATATCTTATTTGCCTAAATTGTGATTCGAGGAGTGTCCAATGGCAAAGAGCGAGACAACGTCAAAGAAGGCGGGCAGCGCCGCTTCGAAGGTTCTAAAATCCGAAAGCACGGGCAAGAATTCGAAGACGGCGGCAGGTTCGGCTCTTACGCAGCGTCCTAACAAGAAGAAGTAGCGATGCCACTTCTTCATTCGTCCGCCATTAGCCGGGCGGAATACAATCCCGGCAGCCGCACCTTGACGATTTGGTTCGTCGAAAGCGGAGGGCCATACGATTTCTATGGAGTACCCGAAGCCATCTATCATGGCCTTCTTCGTGCTTCATCGGCCGGCACCTATTACAACACATATATTCGCGATCAATACAGCTCAAACCGTTGACTCGGGCGCGTGTCTGAAAAAGGCCCGGCGCTACAGAACCTCAAGCGATCATGTAACCGCCGTCCACCGGCATCGATATGCCGTTCACCATGGCAGCCTGGTCGGACAGCAGGAAAAGAACAACCTCGGCAATGTCTGCCGGCTCAGCGAAGCGTCCGACCGGAATTCGCTTCATCATCCCCGCGGCCTTTTCGGGATCGCTCCATGCCTTCACCGCCATTGGTGTCAACGTCACCGTCGGGTGGACGCCGTTCGCGCGGATGCCGTGAGGCGCGAGCTCTTTTGCCATGACCCGCGTCAAGCCATCCAATCCACCCTTGGACGCGCAATAAGCGGCGTGATCGGGGATGCCGACGAAGGATGCGACCGACGAGACATTGACGATGGCGCCTGGACGGCCTTCCTTGATCAGCGAACGGGCATATTCCTGGGCGACGATCATCGGAGCGCGCGTATTGACCGCGACAAGACGGTCGAATGCTTCGACGGTTGTCTCCAGGAACGGCTGAAGCTCGGTCGTGCCGGCGCAGTTGATAAGGAAATCTGCGGGAAGGGCAGCGATCGCCGCCTCTTTGGTCGCATCGGCATCCGCGAGATCGACCTGGATTGCCCGGCAGCCGAATTCCCCTCGCAGCGCTTCGACGTCGGCGCCGCTGCGGGTCAGGGCGACGACCTGCGCACCCCGTTCGACGAGCATCCTTACAATTTCGCGTCCGATGCCTTTGCCGGCGCCGGTCACGATGACAGTCTTTCCTTTGAACTCCATGGGTCGTCCTCCTACAGTCTCTGGCCTGTTTCGCGATCGAAGATATGCGCACGCCGAGGGTCGATGTGGAAGTACATCGTCCGTCCGGGGTCGACCTCGATACGCTCGCGGATCAGGGCGTCGATCGGCACGCCTCCCGTGCGGCCGAAGATCAATGTCTCCGAACCCGTCGGCTCGAACACCGATACTTCGACTGGAACGCCTTCTTCGCCGATCGTGATGTGCTCCGGCCGGATGCCGTAGGTAACGGCTCGTCCGTCATCCGCATTTGTATCCGCCATCGGAAGGGTGATGCCCTGGTCAGTGACGACGATCTTCCTGCCGTCCTGGGTGGCTATGCGGCCCTGAAGGAAGTTCATCGATGGGCTGCCGATGAAGCCGGCGACGAAGAGGTTGACGGGGAAGTCGTAGAGATCGAGAGGCTTGCCGATCTGCTCGACCCTGCCATCGCGCATTACCACGATCTTGTTGGCCATCGTCATCGCCTCGATCTGATCGTGCGTGACGTAGACGGTGGTGGTCTTCAGCCGCTGGTGAAGCTCCTTGATCTCGACGCGCATGGTGACGCGGAGTTTGGCGTCGAGGTTCGACAACGGCTCGTCGAACAGGAAGACCTGCGGATCGCGAACGATGGCACGGCCCATCGCCACGCGTTGACGCTGTCCGCCCGACAGTTGCTTCGGATAGCGGTCGAGATAACGCGTCAGATCGAGGATCTCGGCTGCCCTGCCGACCTTCTCGGCGATCTCCGCCTTGGGGCGTTTGGCCATCTTCAGCGGAAAGCCCATATTCTCGGCGACCGTCTTGTGGGGATAGAGAGCGTAGCTCTGAAACACCATCGCGATATCACGCTCCTTGGGGGGAGCGTTGGTGACGACACGGCTGCCGATCCGGATATCTCCGCTGCTGACCGTCTCCAGCCCGGCGATCATCCGGAGCAGGGTGGATTTGCCGCAACCGGATGGACCGACCAGCACGACGAACTCGCCGTCCTCGATGTCGACGCTGACGCCGTGCATGACCTGAAGAGAGCCATATTTCTTGGTGACGTCGCTAACCTGTACGTTTGCCAATGTCGTTCCCCCTAAAGCAGCGCAGTTTTTGTTTTGATGTTGTTGACGGCATTCATCATCTCTCATCCCTTCCAGACGATATAGGCGCCAAGCACTGCCGAGATTGCCGCCGCGAACCATACCGAAAGCCCGATCGGTTCGATGAACCGCATCCAGAACAGTGAGAGCGCGACCCAGATCACGATCGAGATGAAGAGCCGGTCGAACCAGTTCGTTTCGATCGGCAGAAACCCCGGCTTGGGTTCGTTATTTCCTGATTGAGACGTCATCGTTTCATCCTTTCACGGCGCCGAAGGTCAGGCCGGCGACGATGTGACGCTGCACCACCGAAAAGACGATGAGCGCCGGAACCAAGGTCAGCATGGAGATCGCAGCCATGATGCCCCAGGCCGTCCCCGTCGTCGTCACATATTCCGACAGGCCGGTGGTCAGAGTGCGGGCATGGAAGTTGGTGAGCGTCGCCGCCAGCAGATATTCGTTCCACGCAAACACCCAGGTCAGGATCAGCGTCACCGCAAGTCCGGGCCGTGCCAAAGGAAAGATGATATCATAGAGCACGGTCCATGGGCTCGCGCCGTCCATGTAGGCCGCCTCGTCCAATTCCTTCGGAATGCCTTCCACGGTCGGGCGCAGCGTCCAGATGGCGAAGGGAAGGTTGAAGGAGCAATAGACCAGGATCATGCCCAGCTTGGAATCGGCGAGCGAGAAGTCGCCGATCTTGTAGACCTGCGTCAAAAGCAGGAAAAGCGGCAGGAGGAAGACCGCCGGCGGCGCCATGCGGTTGGTAATCGTCCAGAAGAAGATGCTTTCCTTGCCGGCGAGGTCGAAGCGCGTCAGGGCGTAGCAGGCAAGGAAGCCGAGCGTGGTGACGAGCAGCGCGTTGCCCGACGAAATGATCAGCGAGTTGAGCATGTATCCGCGCAAGGTCGGATTGGTCAGCACGTCCTGGTAGTTCTTCCAGAAGAAGCTCCGGAGAATGACGTCGGGCGTCGAAAACAGGTCGAAGGGCTGTTTCACCGATATGACGAAGAGCCAATAGATCGGGAATAGGGTGACGAAGCTAATCAAGGTCCACAGGAGGACCGGAAGCCAGGGATTTTTGGTCTTCATCGCTTCAACCTCTCTTCACGCGGGGTGCAATCAGGCCGACATAGAGCAGCCAGCAGACGACGATGGTGAGATAGAGAACGATGACGGAGATCGCCGAACCGTAGCCGTAATTCGTCTTGGGAAAGACTTCCCTGAAGATATGGACGCCGATGTAGCGGGTCGATGAGCCCGGGCCGCCGCCGGTCAGCATCAGGACTTCGTCGACGGTGCGCAGCGCGTCCATCAGCCTGATGAACACCGTGGCGAGCAGGGCCGGGCGGATCAGGGGGAGCGTGATGTGCCAGAAGATCTGGCTCTTGCCGGCGCCGTCGATCTGCGCCTGCTCGAACGGGTCTGATGGAAGCGAGACAAGTGCGGCGATCAGCGAGAGGGTGACGAGCGGCGTCCAGTGCCAGATATCCATGATGACAGTGACGGTGAAGGCCGCAACGGCGCTCTGGCCGATATTCAGATCGTAGCCGAACCAGCTCCTGAGAAGATAGGGAATGATGCCGATCGACGGCGTGGTCATCAGCTTCCAGACGGAGCCGACGATGATCGGCGCCATGATCAGCGGCAGAGTATGGATCGTGCGAAACACTGCTTTTCCGGGAAAGTCCTTAAGCAGCGCCTGGGCGAGGATGTAGCCGAGGACCAACTCCGACACGACCGCGAAGAAGACGAATGCCAGGGTTATGCCGAGCGATGCCAGGAACTGCGGGTCGAAGACGAGCCGCCGATAGTTCTCAGCCCAGTTGAAGATCATGCCCGGATTGGCAGCGAACGGGTTCCATGAATGGAAAGAGACCCAGAGGACGTAAATGAACGGAAATATCCCGAACAGTCCGAGGATCACTATGGTCGGTGACAGCAACAGCCACCCGAGCTTCTGCGAATGCATCGCCTATCCCCCATTGAACACTATGTGGACGTCCGCTCCATCAGGAGCGAAAGATGACGGGTCGTCGGAACGACCCGTCAGTTGGGGAGGATGCTTTATTTGCGATAACCGAGCGAGGTGAGCTCTTCTTCGGCTTTGGCCGCCATCTGGTCGAGGCCTTCATCAGGCCCGATGTTGCCGGTCAGGATGTCGTAGAAGATGGGAGCGGTCGCTTCACGCACCTGCGCATGGAAGGGGTAGGGGGGAGCGCCGGCGAAGAGCTTGCCGTCGTCCTTCAGCATCGTGTAGAAGCCGCCGAGCTTGACGTCCATCTCCTTCACTTTCGGATCGTCGAACGTCGCCGTATTGGTGATGCGTGGTGCGGCGATGGCCCAATCGGGCTGCACTTCGTTCTGGCCGATGAATTCGAGGAACAGCAGTGACGCTTCCTTGTTCTTGGACGTGACCGGCACGCCGAAGGCGCCGCCATCGTAGTAGCCGATATAGCCCTTTCCGGCTTTCGCGTCGTCCAATACGCCCGGCTCGAGCGGCGGCAGAGCGAAACCGACCTGGCCGACCACTTTCGACTGCGCCGGATCGCTTGCGATCCACGCGGCATTCTCACCGTAGATCAGTCCCTGGGCGACGCGGCCGGCGGCGAAGGTCGTTGCAGTTTCCGTCCAGGTCGACTGCGTCGATTCCGGAGGAGCGATGTCGCGCAGGTGCAGCCAGTACTTCAACGCGGCCTTTGCCTTGTCGCCGTTCATCGCGCCGCCATGTTCGACCGTCGCCGCATAGTTGTTCTTCGCGTCGATGCCCCAATTGTAGACGCCGAAGGTCGGCGCGATGGACTCGAAGAATTCATACCAGGACGCCGGATGGCCTGTATGTGCCTGAGCGGTGGTGCCCCAGAGCTCCATGCCGTTGTCCTTGCCGTACTTCGTGAAGAATTCGGCGATCTCGGTGTATTCCGCGTGTGTGGCCGCCGGCTTCAGGTCCTTGCCGGTTTCCTTCTTGAAGGCTTCCTTGATCTTCGGATCGTCGAAGAGGTCCTTGCGATAGAGATACGCCTTCAGGAAGGCTTCCATCGGAACGCCGAAGAGATCGCCGCTCGAGTCCTTGAAGTAGTCGGCAAAGCTGGTGAAGTTGGCGTCGTCATAGGTCGGCGCCTTCAGATCCGGTTGGTCTTTCAGCGTCTTCGTGATGTCGACGAGGAAATTCCTGGCGAGATAGGAGTAGATGATGTCCTGCTCGATGTAGACCATGTCATAGATGCCGGTCTTGGCTTCCATGTCCTTGATGGCCTTGTCGTACATCTGATCCCAGGACGTCGTCTCGATGTCGACCTTGATGCCGGTCTTCTTTTCGAATTCCGGAGCCAGCACGTTCCTGATGTAGTTCGATGGCGGGGTGCTTTCGGTGACGCCGTGCAGTGTCACGCCCTTGAATTTGGCGCCGGCGTCGGACCAGAAATCAGCCCAGGCCGGCGAAGCAGTCGTGGCGAGGCCGAGCGTCAGCGCAAGCGCGCTAGCCTTCAAAGCATAGTTCATTTTCAATCCTCCCAAAATGCAGCGAGATCATTTCGCCGGTCCTTTGTGTAGGCCAAAAAATCCACCGGCGCAACATTTGTTGTCTAAACATGCAAATGGGGGATCTATCCCATTGATTTTTGCAGAAAGTAATTTCCGGCGGAGGACGGAATGCAATGGTGAGAGGTATAATATATTGCATTGCAAGGTAATTTTGCAAAGCAGCAAAAAAATTACAGCCAAAATTATTTGTTGTCTTGCCAAACTAAATGGCATAGCACTGTCCGCAGCCAAAGGCATTTTTGGAGGAAAAGGCTATGCGTCGATTGGGTATCCATTCATTTGTATGGACAGGCGGCCAAACGCAGGAAGGGCTGGAAATGGCCCTCAACAAGACGGCCGAACACGGATATCGCACCATCGAATTTGCCTATCTGCGCCCCGAGAAATTCAATCTCGATCGATTGGCAAAGCTTGCGCAGTCGCTTGACGTGGAGATTGGCGTGACGATGGGCCTGCCACTCGACAGGGACGTATCGAGCGAGGACATGTCTGCGGTGTCTTCCGGCAAGCAGACGCTGGCCGACGCCGTTCGTGCGGTCCGTGATATCGGCGGCAACAAGCTCGGCGGAATTCTCTATTCCGCGCACACCAAGTACAATCGCCAGCCGACGAAGAAGGGCTGGGACAACAGCGTCGCCGCGATTGCCGCAACTGCGGAAGTCGCGAGACAAGCGAACGTCGACCTCGTGCTGGAGGTTGTCAACCGGTTCGAGACGAACCTCTTGAATACGGCGGCGCAGGGACTGAAGTTCATCGCCGAGACCGGATCGGAGCATGTCCGTCTCCACCTCGACACGTTCCACATGAATATCGAGGAAGCCAATCCGGCCGCGGCGATCCGCCTGGCCGGCGACAAGATCGGCTACTTCCACATCGGCGAGAGCAACCGCGGTTACCTCGGCGACGGCGTCATCAACTTCGATCTGATCTTCGACGCTCTGCTCGACATCGACTACAAGCGCGACATCGTGTTCGAAAGCTTCTCGACGACGGTCGTGGACGAAGGTCTGTCGCTCGCCTGCGCGATCTGGCGCGACACCTGGGAGGATAATGATCCGCTTGCGGCGCACGCGAAGCGCTATATCGAGCTGAAATATGACGAGGCCAAGCGCCGCCGCGCTACAAACGCGCGGCCCTGATTATCCTTCTGACAGCCTGTTCCAGTCGTGTAAGGGTTGGGCCGACTGAAGGGAATTGAAATATGAACGACACCGTCTCCATCGGAAGTTCGCCGCGCAGGATACGGCAGAACAATATCGTCGCCGCCTTGCAGACGATCTATGCCCACCGAAGCCTCAGCCGGGCGGATCTCGCCCGCAAGCTCGGGATGAATCGCTCATCCTCGGGAGAGATCGTCGCCGAACTGACGGAAGGTGGGTTCGTTCAGGAGTCGGATGAGAGCGGCAAGCAGCGCCTGGAGCATTCCCGTGCCGGGCGTCCTGGTATCATGCTCGAACTGGTCCCCGATGCCGCATTCTTCGTCGGGATCGAGATTGGCGTCGAGCATATATCGGCTGCAGTTGTCGATCTCTCCGCCGAAGTCCGGGCATGTCGGAAAATCGCGTTCGACACCATGTCTTCGACCGTGGAGGCGGCCGTGGCGCGGGGTGTCGAGCTCATTGTCGGCGCGATGACGAAGGGGATGATCGGACGGTGCAAAGGTCTCGGCATATCGGCGCCGGCCCACATCCGGCCGGACGGAACTGTCACCCTCGCACCCATCATCGGCTGGCGAGAGGTGTCGTTGAAGGAGATTGGCCGATCCGCCTTCCCGGCCGCCGTCCCGATCGCGGTTGAAAACGACGCCAACGCGTTTGCGATTGGCGACAGCTATCGTCACGGCGTCTCAGGCGTGACCCTGTTCCTGCTGATGGAAACCGGCGTCGGCGGCGGCATCATGATCGATGGCAAGCTGTTCCGGGGCGGCCACGGCCTGGCGGGAGAAATCGGCCACACCCTGGTGCCGGGAAGCGGCGGTCAGAAGTTTGAGCAGCTGATCGGTCGCGAAGTGCTGATCAGGCAGTATCGCGAGGCTATTGGACGTAAGCACGTCGATCTGCAGGAGTTCGTTGGCGACGTTCATGACCGTGTCCCGGCCGCGGTCAATATCGCCGAAACCTGGTCGCGCCATCTCGCATACGCATTGCTGCAGGCCTGTCGTCTGCTTGACCCCGACAGGATCGTGCTGGGCGGCTCCGTGGCAACCCTCTACCCGATGGTGGCGGCCCGCGTGGCGGTCCACATGTCGGAGGGCCAGAACATCGCTTTCCCCACGCCGGAGATCGTTGTGGACGATGATGCGGAGTTCGGTTCCGCCTTCGGGGCGGCGTGCATGTTGCACCAGCGCTTTCTGTCATTGGAGAGCGAGGAGTTCGGCGGCGAGGACGGTGCGCCGGTCCAGTCGGCGACGAGTTGAAGACAAGAACGATCGAAAGCAGGATTGCAAATGACTTCAGTACTGGCTCCGGACCCGCTTGGTCCCACCGTTTGCGTAGGGGAGATCCTCGTCGAGATCGTCGCTACGACGGTTGGAGACGGTTTTCTTAAAGCCCAGCCGCTCGTCGGTCCGTTCGCGAGCGGAGCGCCGGCGATCTTCATCTCGCAATGCGGGCGCCTCGGCGGCAAGGCCGCAATGGTCGGCGCCGTCGGCGATGACGATTTCGGTCGTGTCAATACGGATCGCCTCAAACGCGACGGCGTCGATGTTTCGACGATCTCGATCGATCCGGACTATCCTACAGGAAGCGCTTTTGTCCGCTACCGCAAGGATGGCTCCCGGGATTTCGTCTACAACATCGCCACATCAGCAGCTGCGCGTTTCGGCTGGTCTCAAGCGGTCGGTGATCTCATCAATCGGAGCGGGCATCTTCACGTGATGGGTTCGGCCCTGTCGGTCCCCAGCGCGCGCGAGGTGATCGACAAGGCGGTCGACATCGTCAAGGCACGCGGGGGAACGCTCTCGGTGGATCCGAACATTCGCAAGGAATTGAAGCTGGACGAGGACACCGAGCGTCGCTTTTCCAAGCTTGTCGCTGCCGCCGATCTGCTTCTGCCGTCCGGAGAGGAGCTTGAGCGTGCCGCCGGTGTCGAAGGGGAGGCAGAAGCGATCCGCCGCTTGTTCGAGGTGGGCGTCAAGGAGATCGTGCTGAAGCGCGGAGCCGAGGGCGCGACCTATTTCGGCAGGGGCGGAGACCGCATCGACGCTCCGGCATTTGTCGTTCAAGAGGTCGACCCCACCGGCGCCGGCGACTGCTTCGGCGGTGCCTATCTCACCTGCCGGCGGCTTGGAATGTCTCCGCAGCAAGCTCTGACCTATGCCTCGGCCGCCGGCGCCCGCAACGTGACGGTTCTCGGTCCGATGGAGGGCGCCGGCACTCAGCAAGAACTTGATGCGTTTATCGCTTCAACGGAAAGGCACCCGTGATGCAGGTGCATCTCAACGAACTGGCCAGGCTGAGGATCGAAGGCCACCCGAGAGGCGTGACCTCCGTATGCTCGGCCCACCCGATCGTGCTTCGGGCCGCGCTCCGACACGGGCGGCAACAGGCAAGCACCGTCCTGATCGAAGCGACTTGCAACCAGGTCAACCACCTCGGCGGCTACACCGGAATGACGCCAAGCGACTTCGCGTCCCTCGTCGGCAAAATAGCAGTCGAGGAGGGGTGCCCCGAAAATCTGATCGTTCTCGGTGGCGATCACCTCGGCCCCAATCCCTGGCGCGACCGCTCGGCAGAAGAGGCCATGGCCGAGGCGGAGAAGATGGTCGCCGCCTATGTCGAGGCGGGGTTTCGCAAGATTCACCTCGATGCCTCGATGGGCTGCAAGGGCGAGCCGGTGGCGCTCGACGACGAAACCACCGCCCATCGCGCCGCCCGGCTTGCGGCGGTCGCCGAGGCCTCAGCGAAGAAGACCGGCGGCGCAATGCCGGTTTACGTCATCGGCACTGAAGTGCCGCCGCCGGGAGGGGCCGACCACGCCCTGACAACGATCGAACCGACGGCGGCCGCAGCGGCGCTGGAGACGATCGAAGTCCACCGCCGGATCTTTGCGGAGGCCGGACTCGGGCAAGCGTTTGGACGGGCCATCGGGCTGGTCGTTCAGCCGGGCGTCGAGTTCGGCAATCAGAATGTCATCCTGTACGACCGGAGCAAGATAGACGCGCTGAAATCGGTGCTCACCAAGGAGCCGCAGTTCGTCTTCGAGGCGCACTCGACGGACTATCAGGGGACCCGGCCGTTGACCGCACTGGTCGAGGACGGCTTTCCCATTCTGAAGGTCGGTCCCGAACTGACCTTCGTCCTGCGCGAGGCGCTCTACGCACTGGATGCGATCGCGTCGGACCTCTTGCCCGATTACGGCCAGCGTCCTCTCTACCAGGCGATGGAGGCGCTGATGCTCGATCAGCCGGGCAACTGGAGCCGCCACTACCACGGCACAAACGCCGAGATGCGCTGGCTGCGGCATTACTCGCTGTCTGACCGCATCCGCTATTATTGGGCGTCGGCTGAAGCACAAGATGCCGTCCGGCAGCTGTGCGAGGCCCTTCGAGGGCAAATCGTACCGCTGCCATTGCTGTGGCAGCACCTGCCGGCCGCACAGGATTTCGCAGATGCGCCGCTCGATCCGGAACAGCTTTTGATCTGGAGAGTGACGAAGAGTCTCTCGGACTATCACGCCGCCTGCGGCGTCGGGAAGAATTAACAATCAGCATCAAGACAGGAGGAAAAATCGATGACGGAATTGAATGGGAAGATCGCGGCGGTCACGGGTGCTGCGTCCGGAATAGGACTCGCTTCGACGGAGGCAATGCTCGCCGCAGGCGCGACGGTCGTGCTGGTCGACCGCGATGAGAAGGCCCTTGAGAAGGTTTGTGCCCGGCTTGGCGAGCGCGCTATTCCGCTGGTGATCAACTTGCTGGATTCGCACCAATGCGCGGGATTGCTCGAGGGCATCCTGTCGAAGACGGGCAAACTCGATATCCTGCATGCCAATGCAGGCACCTATATCGGCGGCGACCTGATGGAGACCGATCTCGATACCATCGACCGGATGCTCAATCTCAATGTCAATGTCGTCATCAAGAACGTTCGAAACGTCATTCCGCACATGATCGAACGCGGCACCGGCGACATTGTCGTCACGAGTTCTGTCGCCGGACACTCGGCGATTCCATGGGAACCGGTCTATTCGTCGTCGAAATGGGCGATGACCTGCTTCGTCCAGACGATGCGACGCCAGCTTCTGAAAAGTGGCATTCGCGTGGGGTCGGTTTCTCCAGGGCCGGTGATCAGCGCTTTGCTTGCAGATTGGCCGGAGGAAAACCTTCGCAAGGCCAAGGAGGCCGGAGCCTTGATCGAGCCGAAGGAAGTCGCCGACGCGATCATCTTCATGCTGACCCGGCCGCGCAACGTCACCATCCGCGATATCGTCGTGCTGCCAAGCGCCTTTGACATTTGAGGAGACGTGAGATGAGCTACCAGCAGAAATTTCGCCTCGACGGCGAACGGGCGGTGGTCACAGGCGGAGGGCGTGCGATCGGTCTCTGCTGCACCGAGGCACTGGCGGAGGCGGGCGCCGCCGTCGTCGTCATCGAACGCAGCGAGGCCGACGCCGAGCAAGCGCTTGCTCTCTGCGACAGAGGCTACGACATCGAAGTCCGGGTGGGCGACGTCACCGACGCGGCCCGAATGGAGGCGATCGCGGCTGAGCTCGCCGATGGCGGCCGGCCGGCGACCGTCCTGGTGAACAATGCCGGAATTGGCCAGAGCGGCATTCCGGCGGAGGATCTCACCGACGCCGATTGGCTGCGCATGATGGACGTCAATCTCAACGGCGTCTTCTGGTGCTCGCGCGCCTTTGGTCGTCCGATGATTTCAATGAAAAGGGGCGCCATCGTCAACCTCGGCTCGATGTCGGGGACGATCTGCAACCGGCCTCAGCCTCAGACGGCCTATAACGTCTCCAAGGCGGCGGTCCATCACCTCACGCGTTCGTTGGCCGCCGAGTGGGCGCAGCACGGCATCAGGGTAAATGCCGTCGCACCCACCTATATCGAGACACCGATGGTGGTGGCCGTCGAAGCCAATCGCGAGCGTATTCCGCTCTGGCTCGCCGATACGCCGATGGGAAGAATGGGAACGCCGGAGGAGGTTGCCAGCGCGGTCCTCTTCCTCGCCTCGGACGCGGCCAGCCTCATGACCGGGGCAATCGTCAACGTCGATGCAGGATTTACCTGCTGGTAGTCGGTCCCGGACGAGGCGCGAGCGGCGCTTCGTCCGTATCGGAAAGGCCAGTATGGAAACGTTACCACATTATCTTGACTCGCATTCCGGCTGTGTTTATCCAAATGTGGAAACGTTGCCATATTGGGAGGAAGCTTGATGAAATCCGCGCGGTTGAACCGACTTTTCGGCGTGTCTGGAAATTGTTTTGACGTTGCTATCGATCACGGCATGTTCAACGAACGAACCTTCCTCGCCGGCATCGAAAACATGAAGACGGCCATCGAGGTGATCGCGCAAGCGGCGCCGGATGCCATTCAGCTGCCGCCGGGGACCGCACCCCTTCTACAGGCGATCCCCGGCAAGCAGCGTCCGGCACTGGTGCTGCGCACCGACATCGCCAACATCTATGGCAATCCCCTGCCGTCTCAGCTGTTCTCCGAAATGATCGACAGGGCGGTGGAACAGGGCGTTGCATTGGATGCCGCCTGTGTCGTCGCCAACCTTTTGATGCTGCCGGACCAGCCGGAGGTCTACCGCGCCTGCGTGCGCAATGTGAACAGCTTGAAACGCGAATGCGAGATCTATGGCATGCCGCTGATGGTCGAGCCGCTCGTCATGCAGGACAATAGCAAGGGCGCCTATATGGTCGACGGCGCGATCGACAAGATCCTGCCGCTTGTGCGCCAGGCGGCCGAACTCGGCGCCGATATCATCAAGGCCGACCCCTGCGACAATGTCGAGGAATATCACCGCGTGGTCGAGATCGCCCAAGGCCTGCCGGTGCTCGTGCGCGGCGGCGGTCGCGTTTCGGATCAGGAAATCCTGATCCGCACCAAGCAGTTGATGGAGCAGGGCGCCCGTGGCATCGTCTATGGCCGCAACGTCATCCAGCATCAAAATCCCGCCGGCATGACGCGGGCCTTGATGGCGATCGTCCATGACAAGGCTTCCGTCGAGCAAGCCTTGCTGCATATTGGCTGACGCGCGTCTGGGAGGAGATGTCATGACGAAAATATTCCGCTTCGGCGTCATCGGTTGCGGTCTGATGGGGCGCGAGTTCGCGAGTGCTGCGGCGCGCTGGCTGCATCTGGCCGATGTGAAGGCGCGACCGGAAATCGTCGCCGTCTGTGACACCAACGCGACGCTGCTCGACTGGTTCAGGGATCATGTGCCGACCGTCCGGCAGTTCACCGCCGATTATAAGGAGCTTCTGGCCAATCCCGAGATCGATGCGGTCTATTGCGCTGTCCCGCATGTGCTGCACCAGCAATTCTACATCGACATCCTGGAGGCCGGAAAACACCATCTCGGCGAAAAGCCCTTCGGCATGGACGCCGCGCAGAACCGGGAGATCATGGCGGTTCTCGCCGAGCATCCCGAACTTCTGGTCCGCTGCTCGTCGGAAATGCCTTTCTTCCCCGGCGCGCAAAAGGTCATCGCGCTCGCAAAAAGCGGCCAGATGGGGGATATAATCGAAGTCGAGGCGGGTTTCCTGCATTCTTCGGATATCGACCGGCAGAAGCCGATCAACTGGAAGCGCATGGCCGATATCAATGGCGACTATGGCTGCATGGGTGATCTCGGCATGCATGTGCTGCACGTGCCGCTGCGTCTCGGCTGGCGCCCGACCACCCTGCATGCGCAATTGGTCAAGAAGGTCACCGAACGTCCTGACGGCAAGGGCGGCATGCTGCCCTGCACCACTTGGGACAATGCCACGATCAGCAGCCGCGTGCGCACTGGCGATCAGGATTTCCCGATGGTGCTGAAAACCTGGCGCATCGCGCCCGGCGAATCCAACACCTGGTACATCCGCATTCTGGGCATGAAGAAGAGCGCGTTCTTCAGCACGAAGTCGCCGCGCCAATGGCAGTGGATGGACTATAATGGCGGTGCCCAGGCCTGGAGCACCGAGGATCTCGGCTATGGCTCCCTGTTTCCAGCCATAACAGGCAAGATTTTCGAGTTCGGTTTTGCCGACGCCATTCAGCAGATGTGGGCGGCCTTCGTCGATGAGCTTGCCGGCGGCAATGCCAACGGTTTCGGCTGCGCGACACCGGCCGAGGCGCAGGCGCATCATGCGGTCCTGACGGCAGCCCTCAAATCCGGCCGCGAGGACATCGTTGTACCGGTCGAGTATGACGAGGCGTCGGCCTGATGAAGCGCTCCGAGATCAACGCCGCGTTGCTCAGGGCAACCGAGACCCTCGAGCGCTGGCACTGGTCGCTGCCGGCATGGGGCTTGTGGACGGCGGCGGATTTTGCCTCTCATCCCGAGGCATCGGCCTATTTGCACGCTCATCAGCTGGGTTGGGATGTCACCGATTTCGGCTCGGACCGCTTCGCTGAATGCGGTCTCGTGCTCTTCTGCTTGCGCAATGGCATCGTTGATATCAGGGGTGAACGGACCTATGCCGAAAAGCTGCTCTTCGTTGGCGAAGGGCAGGTCACGCCGACGCACCGTCATGCGGCGAAGATAGAAGACATCATCAATCGCGCCGGCGGCGATCTCGTCATCGAATTCGCCGCAACCGATGCCGATGGCAATGTGCTGGCGGAGGATGTGACGGTGCCGGTAGACGGGCTGCCGCACCGGCTCGCGGCATGGGAGCCGTTGATCCTCCAGCCTGGCCAGAGCGTAACGATCCGCACCGGGCTTTACCACCGCTTTTACGGCAGGAAAGGCGGCGGACCTGTGCTTGTCGGCGAGGTCAGTCAGGTCAACGACGACAACAGCGATAATTTCTTTCTGGAGCCGATCGCACGTTTTGCCGCGATCGAAGAAGACGAGCCGCCGCTCAGACCATTGTGGAACGAAGGAGTCAGCTGATGCGAGCCGGGGAGGAGGTTCATGATCGCGACATTCGGAAACAGGGCGGCATCGTCTGCGCCGGAAACTTCATCGTCGATCGCGTCCACACCCTGTCCTATTGGCCAGAACAGGGCAATCTCGCGCATATTCTGCACCAGGATCTGGGCGTGGGGGGTGGGGCCGCCAATGTCGTCACCGATCTGGCCTCGCTCGGATTTCCCGGAAATCTGGCGGCAGCGGGATGCATCGGCGCCGATCAGGACGGAGAGATCGTCAAGGCGCGCCTTGCGGTTGCCGGCGTCGATGTCGGGGGGCTGACCGCGCTTGCCGACCGGGTGACGGCGCATACGCATGTCATGAATGTGCCCGGCCAGAACCGGACCTTCTTCTATCATGGCGGCGCCAACGATGCCGTCACGGATGAGCTTGTCTCACCCGCGGTCTTCGCCACGGCCGGCTATCGGCTGTTCTATCTCGGTTATCTCATGCTGTTGCCGGGTCTCGACCGAATAGGTCCCGACGGCCGTTCGGGAGCGTCGCGCCTGCTGGAAGCCGCGCGCCGCGCCGGCCTGACGACCTGCGTGGATTTCGTATCGAGCGAAGACCCGGAATTTGCGGCCAAGGTCGGCGTCGCTCTGCCCTTCTGTGATTTCCTGATCATCAACGAGATGGAGGCAGGGCGGGCAACCGGCGTTATCGTTCGCGATGCGGAGGGAGATTTGATCGAGCCGGGGCTTTTGGAAGCGGGCGAGCGCCTGCTTGCGGCTGGTGTCGCCAAGGGCGCGATCATCCATGCGCCGGAAACCTGCTTCTGGTTTTCGCCCGGCGCTTCTCCGATCATGACGCGTTCACGACCCGTCGATCCCGATGACATCGTCAGTACCGTCGGCGCAGGAGACGCTTTCTGTGCGGCCGTGCTCTACGGGCTGCATGAGAACTGGCCGGTCGAGCATATCTGCGCCGTCGCCCATGCCGCAGCTGCGCGTTGCCTCAAGGGGGCGACGGCCACCGATGGCATCCCCGACATGTCCGTCCTTCTTCACGAGGCGAAGGAGACGAAGCCGGAATCCGCTTAGCCCATTGGCGCCGCCTCAGGAGGGCGGCTCCGATTATCGTTCAGTCAAAAGGGGAGGAGCAAACATGAAGCTATTCATTATGGCAGCCGCGCACGGCGCCTTTGCCGATTTAGGCGCGACCGGGGAGGCAGTGCGATGACCCATACGGAAACGGCGCGGCTCTCCGGCAAGGTGGCATTGGTTACGGGAGGAGCGAGCGGCATCGGCAAGGCGGTCTGCGAACGCTTTGCCGCCGAAGGCGCCAGGGTTGTCGTGGCGGACCTCGACGGTGAACGATGCGCACGGGTGGCCGAAGCGATCGGCCTTGATGTCTGGGGTGTGGCGCTTGACGTGACCAGCCAGGACAGCATCGAAGAAGCTGTACGCTTCACTATATCAACCGCCGGTCAGATCGACATCCTGGTCAACGCCGCAGGCATTTACGACGTCGAGTCCATCCTGGAAATATCCCGGGAACGGACCGCTAGGGTATTTCAGGTCAATATCGAAGGCCTGATCTTCATGACGCAGGCCGTTGCCCGCCACATGGTGGAAAGAGGGGAAGGTGGCCGCATCATCAACTTCTCGTCCCAGGCTGGGCGTCGGGGCGAAGGACCGGCAGTGGCTTACTGCGCTTCCAAGGCGGCCGTCATCAGCATCACCCAAAGCTGCGCTCTGGAGCTGATCCGTTACGGGATCAACGTCAACGCCATCGCTCCCGGCATCGTCGATACGCCGATGTGGGACGTCGTCGATGCAAAACTCGGCAGCCGGGAAGGTTTGAAACCCGGCGACGTCAAGCGCCGCGTGGCCGCCGCCGTGCCCGCCGGACGATTTGGCGCCCCCCAAGAACAAGCTGCCATGGCGGCCTTCCTGGCCGGGCCCGATGCAGCATACATCGTGGCGCAGTGCTACAATGTCGACGGCGGCAATGTCATGAGCTGAGCGCTTGGCTTCATCAGCCGGAATAGGCAATCGAACTTGATGTCTGGAGGAGTGGAATGAGAGCTGTACGTTTGGAGTCGATCGGGTCTTTGACCATGCGCAGTGTCGAGAAGCCGGTTGCCGGGCCAGGCGAGTTGCTTGTCCGGGTCGCCGTGGCCGGCATCTGCGGTTCCGATCGCCACATGTACAAGGGTGAGTATCCGACGGCTATCCCCGTGACGCTGGGCCACGAATTCTGCGGCATAGTCGAAGCGATCGGCGATACCGTTACCCGCTTTACCGGTGGTGAGCTTGTGACGGTGGACCCGAATATTGCCTGCGGCACCTGTCGGGCGTGCACGCAGGCGCGGCCGAACTTGTGCGAGAGCTTGACTGCCATCGGTGTGACACGGGATGGCGGCTTTGCCGAATATGTGGCGGTGCCACAGGCCCAGGCCTTCGTCCTGCCGGCTGACCTCGATCCCGTTCACGGCGCCTTCAGTGAACCGCTGGCCTGCTGTATCCACGCCATCGACAAGGCAAAGATCCGTCCGGGCGACAGCGTCGCTATCCTCGGCGGGGGAGTGATCGGCCTGCTCATGGTGCAACTGGCCCGCCTGGCTGGGGCAGGCGAGATTATTTTGATCACGCGGCAGCAATCGAGACGCCAAACCGCTCTGCGCCTAGGGGCGACGCACGCCTTCGACCCGGCCGGTTCAGACACAATCGCTTCCGTTCGAGAGGTCACCAAAGGCGGCGCCGACGTGGTCATCGAGTGCGCCGGCGTCAGCGACACGCTTCAAAGCGGTCTGAAGATGGCGCGGCGCGGCGGTAGCTTCGTGCTTTTTGGGGTCACACCGGCGGGTGTCGAGGTGCCGGTTCTGCCTTTCGATCTGCTCGTAAACGAAGTCGGTATCAGGCCGGCCTACCTCAACCCCTTCACCCATTCGCGCGCTGCGGCAATGGTCGCGAGCGGAGTGTTGGAGCTGGACGCATTGGTCACCAAAACCGTAAGTCTCGAGGAGGTCGCCGACGTGGTGGGCAACGCGCCATTGCCAGGCGAGATCAAGGTCATCGTCCGGCCCTAGCTTCGGGGTCCCACCTCAGTTGCGGACGAGACCGGTGGAATCGCGCTCGATCAGGGTGACCGGCACTTTTACGATCGCGCCTTGCCGAGATTCGTCTCCTGTTTGGTGCTCCTCGATCAGCGCTTCCAGCAGCCGTGCTGCCTGCTGTCCGACATCGCGGATCGGCTGTGCGACCGTTGTCAGCCGTGGAAAGACGTAAGCGGCCTCCGGCAGATCGTCGAAGCCCACGACCGAATAGTCGTTCGGAACGGAAAATCCGCGATCCTGGATGGCATGGATTGCGGCAATCGCCGAAATGTCGGTCGTGCCGATGATCGCCGTGACCTCAGGTCGAGACGCCAGCAGCTCTTGCGCCAGCCGGTAGGTCTCTGCAAAGCTGTGCTCTTCCGCCATCGCCACGATGGCGGGCGCGATGCCATCTTTCGCCATCTCCGCCGTGATGCCCTGAAGGCGAAGCTGGATCGGCTGGCTGTGGGCTGGCGCGCCGACGATGGCGATTGCCCGGTGGCCGAGATCGATCAGATGGCGCGCCATCAGCCGCCCGCCTTCCTCGTGATCGGCCATGACAGCGTCGTCGGCAATGCCGCTCAGCTCGCGGTCAATGGCAATGATCGGAATGCCAGCGTCCCGCAGCACCGCGAAATGCTCGATGCTGCCGAAGGCGCTTGCCACGATCACACCATCGACGCGCTGAGCGAGCAGCATGGAGATATAGCGCACCTCGTGGTCCATATTTTCCGCCGTGCTGCAGATCAGCGTCTGATAGCCGTGCTGGAACAATTCCTGTTCGATCGCATGGGCGAGGATGCCGAAGAAAGGCACTTCAATCGACGGCAGCATCAGTCCGATCATCCGGCTTGGTGCGCCGCGCAGCATACGGGCACCCTTGCTGGGTGTGTAGTTCAGCGTTCTGATAGCCGCCTCGACGCGATCCCTGAGCTCAGGTGAGGCATAACCGCTGTTGTTGAGCACGCGCGAGACCGAAGAGACCGATGTTCCTGCAAGTTTAGCGATATGTCTGATGCTGGTCGTCACGTGCACGCATTTCTTTCTCTACAGCGCCGGCGTCTTTTCGGACGCGCAAAGGACGCTAGCATAGGAGCGGTCGAACATCATGAGACGGGCTGCTGAAGTTCACTTTCATTTCATCATCCACTAGATCACTAGCGGGACGCCGCATCAAGCGCGCCGCTATTCGAGAACGCCGGCCGTCGTGACAAGCTTCACCTGGAGAGCTAGAGGATAGGCACCTGATCGATAGCAGCCCGTTGAGCGGACACAAGATGAACGACACTGTCCTCCTTTTTCACGGCATTGCCCGGACGAAGAAAAGCATGGCGAAGCTCGCCGGCTTCCTGTCCGACCACGGTTATCGAGTTGTGAACGTCGGTTACCCCTCCACCAAATTTTCGATCAGCGACCTCGTCGACCTCGTTCGGCCGGAGGTCGATGACGCTGCGAAGGAGGCAGGCGACGGCCGGGTCCATTTCGTCGGTTATTCGATGGGTGGGCTGATCATCCGTGCTTTTCTCGCGCGTTATCGCCCAGCCAACCTGGGGAGAGTTGTGATGGTCGGAACGCCGAACAACGGCAGTCAGATTGCCGATTTCCTCAAGAACTGGCCCTTATACAGGAAGGTCTATGGACCGGCAGGACAGCAGCTGATTACCGATCGAACCGTCATGACCGAGCTGTTCGGCACTGTGGATTATGAACTTGGCATCATCGCCGGGAATCGGACCATCGATCCGGTCTCCTCCCTTATCATTGGCCTCAGGGTTCCGAATGATGGAAAGGTTTCGGTGGAGAGCACGCGTCTCGACGGCGCGGCGGCGCATATCGTCATTCCTGCAAACCACACTTTCTTGCCCGTCAACAGGATTATGTGGAGCCAGACCCTGTCGTTTCTGAAAGATGGGCGGTTTACAAGCTGAATTTCCAAATATTCAAACATCCGCCACATGCCCTCTGCTTAATTCCCCGCGGCACCGGTATCGAAGGAAATGTAATGACCGCCATCCTGCGAAAGAAAGTTCACGGCGCGTCTACACGCGGACAGGTCATCGATGGTGCGCCCGATGTCGGCGTCGCCTATCAAGTGTTTTCCGATACGGTAATCGAAGACGTTATCGTCAAGAATTCTCCTCGAGGCTTCAAATTTCACAATGGCAGGAATCTCACCGTCAGGCGCTGTGAAACGGAGAATGTGAACGGCGACGGCATCTACCTGACGAAGACGACGCACGTGTTGCTGGAGAATAATCGCATCGGTGCGGCGCCGGGCGAGGGAGCAGACTGCTGCCAGTTCGCCTATCAAAACAGCGACGACAATATCAGCTCCGATATCGTGATCCGCGGCAACCTCTTCCTGCAGTCGCCGGCGAGCGCATCGAACAAGGGCGCGCTGGTCTGCGACAAAACGCGAAAATACCTGGTCGAGTACAATTTCATCGGCGGCAAGAATTTCTCCTTTTCGTCGTTGGGGGATGACGCCGTGGTACGCAGCAACATCATGCGCGATGGCAGGATGAATGATTATTCCTTCGGCTACGGCATTGGCGACAAGGCCGACCACGCCGGCCATCACATTTATGACAACTGGATCGAGAACACCAATCGTGGCGTCAGCCTGAGCGGTTTTTCGGATAAAGAGCTGGCATTTCGCAAAGACATCGATATCCACGACAACGTCATTAGCCAATGCGACATCGCGTTCTTCGTCAATCGTCGGTGGTCCGGCAGCTTTCGGCGCAACATATTTCTGCGGTGCGAACAGGACATCGTTCTCAAGGGAAACGGCAAAGCGACTGCGGGTGATATCGATGGCAACTATCGCAACGATGGCAGCTTTCTGAATGTCACCCCGCCGCCGCTTCGCTTCAAGCCCGATGGTAACGCGTCCGTTGCCTCCGGCGAATGGACATCCGAGCCCGACGAAATCCGCATCCAGTGGCGTAACAAGGGCATCGATATCCCAGGCGCCAATCGGCCCTCGATCGCGGTCGAGCCTGGCATGGAATTGTCATGCGTCCTGCTGGCCCGCAAGGCGCAGAACTGGATGCTGGCGATCGCTGAGACTGCCTATGACGATTTCACGCCGCGCGCATGGCAGGAACACATGCTGCCGTGGCGCAAGCGTTATCTCTCGATTTAAGCGGTGCGACGGGGACGAGGATCGCGCCAAAATCAGGATCGACGCCAGCGAAGCCTCATGGCCTTTCCTGCGCTGAGCGCTTTGCGAACCGGTTCATCGTAGAGGCGGGTGACGACAATGGCCAATACGACGATCAGCGGAAGAACGATGGCAAAGATCGCCCAGGCCGGCGGTTGTCCCAGGCCAGCGGCTTTCCAGGCTCCCAACAGCAATCCCAGCAGCGGAACATGAATTGCATAGAGCGCGTAGGACGCCTCTCCCGCAATAAGAAGGGGCTGCCGCAGCACTCCGTCGAAGTTGGCTGTGTAAAGGACAAGCACGGCGAGAGGAAATAAAGCAGTGATGACAATCAGGTCCTTTATGCCAACCAGGGCGGCTGGCGCCTGGAAGACGAGAAGAGCAGTCGCGACGACGATTGTTGTCACTGCGGCTGCTTTTCCGATGCCTGAAGGGGAAAGCCGCTGACGGTAGCGGTACATCAGGATACCGAGGCTGAAAGAAAAGAGAACGCGGGGAAATCCGGAGAGCAAGGCGCCGTCGAGCGGGATCAGGTCTGCGCTTCCATGGGCCAGCGTTTGCGCCGCCAGCCAAACCCATGACGCAAGCAGGATGACAGCGAGCACACCGTTGGACAGCAATCTCGCCGTATAGCCGTAGGCGAGGTTGATCACGATCTCCAGGAATAGGGACCATGACGGACCGTTGAAGGGGAACAGGTTCGGCGCCTTCAGCGATGTTCCCCCGATCGCCGGCAGGAAGAACATCGAGGCAATCAACGAGGTGGCAAACAGCATCGGGTCCATTTGCTGATTTCTGCTGAGCGACATGCCTGCATAGGCGAGGACGCCGAGCAGCAAACCGAGCAGATAGAGGGGATATAAGCGGATGAGACGCTTGATGGCGAAATCATTGGCAGAAAGCGAAGACTCTTGAATGAGTTTCCTCTCATAGGCGTGGCCGATCACGAAGCCGCTGAGACAAAAAAACAGGTCGACGGCGAGATAGGCAGCAGGTGCTGCATCAAATCCGACAAAACCTTCGGTGTGATGCACGGCCACACAAATAGCCGCCAAGCCACGAATCCCATCGAGGCCAACCAGTCTACGATTATTTGAAGTCATCTTTTTAGCCTGATGCATGTTGCGCGCCTGCCTGGGTCGGTTTGCGGAAGCGGGACAGGAACTCCGGGCCAAGGCTCGAAAGTGCGATCACGGTATGGGGCCATAAGATGAAGGGAGCGAGCATCATTCCGGCTTCGGTGAATGCGCCGATCAGGATCAGGAGAATAATGACAACCTCCTTTCTCTTGGTGATGGCGAGCGCTCGATTGAGGGGCGACGACGTCATCTTCGCCACGAGCCGCACTACGACGAACGACGTCCAGATTATGGTTGCGGGTATGCCTATGTTCAGCGCAAGTTCGATATAGGTGTTGTGGGTGGATTGAGCGTCCCACGTAAGGCGAACATATTGCTCCATGATATCTGGCTGTCGGAACAAGGCAAATCCCCAGCCTGTAAGCGGCCGCTCGTAGATCAGCGGCAGCAGCTGTTCCCAGACATTGGTACGTCCGCTGAGCGTAAGGTCTTTCCCGAATGACTCGGCAATCGCCTGTGCCACACCCATCAACGCGACGGAGACGACGAAGCCCAGCAGAGCGAATGCAAGAAGAACGACGAAGGATCTGAAGATGCGGCCTGGAAAGCGCTGAATCCAGCTCATTCCGTAGTATACAGCTATTCCAATTGAAAGCAGGATGATCGCCGTTGATGATTTCGCCAGCACGATGAGCACGAGGTAGAGCAGCATTGCCGCCCATCGCAGGAGATCATAATAGCGCAGACGCCACATCGGCAGGGCTGGAAGCAGCAAGATGAAGTTTATTGCCGAAAACTGGCCGAGCATGTTTTTGTGGTAGAACGCCCCTTTCACCATCCCGGCATAGCTGCCTCTCATCACCGCAAACCGGGGAAAGGCTGCCGTGTAAAGAATATTGATGAAAGCCGTCGCGATGGCAAATTTCGCCAGGCTTTCAAATGTGTCAACGGCTCCATAACGGGCTCTGTAAAGAAGGGGTCCAGCTGTCAGCAATGCGACGGCCACGAGAGCTCGGATCGAGGCTGTAACGCTGACGGAAAAAGCGATCGAGAGAAAGACGCATAAGCAGACTATGCCGAGCAGCGGCGAGGCGCTGCGGAGCAATTCAACGACTCGCCTGGGCTCCAGCAAGCAGTAGAGGCCAATGAGTGGAACGAGCGATATAAGCAACAGTCGCATTGGCATGGGATCTTTGCCGACACCCTCCTGGAAGTCGGCGGGCAGCCCGTACCACATGCCGGTCGCTCTCCAGAGGGAAATATAAAATATTGCCGAAAGGACGATCCGAACGAGGGTTTCACGCCGAATGCGATATTGCGCGCGAGCTCTGGGTCTATGTCTTTGCAGGCCAATCGGTTGGTAGCTGTCAAATGAGGTGCTCATGACATTCCGCCTTACGTTTTGGTAACCACCTGAGCGGCAAAAATCAAAGCTGTAGACCCGCTGCGGCGAGGAAGCTCGTGATCAGCTTATATGCCCCTTCATTGAAATGAAGATGGTCAGGCTTGTAGTTGGAACAATCCTTATCGCTTGGCTTACCGCACCGCAACATATCATCGTTCATTTGAACGAAGGTGACACCCGGCATTTCAGCCAATGACGATGCGACAAGTTGGTTGGCCGGAATTCTGACATCCTCGTAGAAGGCATAGCGCTTGCCCCGAGGCGGTATGGACAACGCATAAATATGGGCGCCCGGCCAAAGAGCGCGAACCTTGCTGACAACAGCCACGACGCCAGCTGCCACTGCGCATGGCGCAGTTTTCGCACCCAGGTTGTTCGTGCCGATCAGCACGACGACATCCGCGGGATGGAAATCCGGGAGGTCTAAACCCTCGAGGCGGTACAATGTATTTTGCGTGGTGTCGCCGGCGACCGCGAGGTTCATCACCGGGCGGGTGGGAAAGCTGTCCTTGATCCAGGGCTGCCAGAGCTCGACGAGCGAATCGCCGACAAGAGCCAGATTGTATCGGTCCGATCTGGCGCGATAACTGGGAAGAGCGCGATTAAATCGCTTGCTTGCCTGTTTTGGTTGGACCGAGGCATTCGTCGCTTGTGTCGGGTCAGGGCATTCCTGTGCGAAGGACGGGCCAGCATTGCCGACGATGAGAAAGAAAGAGCATGCGAGGACGATGACGAGGTTGGCGAAAAGTCGCAACATTCAGATTACCGATATCCTGACGTCTTGGGGCTTTCATTATTGAAGAGGAAAATGGCGGTGGCAAGGAAAGAGTGGCTCTGGTCTCTCCGCCCGCAATGCTCGGGCCTATGGCAGCGGATCCATGAAATGGAAATGCACCGACCGTATCTGATCAACGAAATCTTCAATTGCCGGAACCAAAGACCGAACCCACCGTTGATTGCCATGCCCAACCGTGTCGGGGAGACAGGACAGACATGGCACGTCAGACATTCTGGAAAGGTTATCTCAAGCTCTCGCTCGTCACCGCCGCCGTCTCGCTGACGCCGGCGACGACCGAAAGCAACAAGGTCCGTTTCCACGTCCTCAATCGCCAGACGAAGAACCGCGTCGAAAGCCGCTATGTCGACAGCGTCACCCACAAGCCGGTGGCCGAGAGGGACCAGGTAAAGGGCTATCCGCGCGGCGAGGACGACTATGTGCTTCTCGAGGACGAGGAGATCGAGGAGGTCGGGCTCGAAAGCACCCGCACCATCGAGATCGACACTTTCGTGCCGCGCGGCTCGATCGATTGGATCTGGTACGACAAACCGCATTTTCTGGCGCCCGAGGACAAGGTGGGGGTGGAAGCCTTCTGCGTCATCCGCGAGGCGATGAAGGCAAATGACGTCGTCGGCATCGCCCGCCTAGTTCTCTATCGCCGCGAGCGTGCGGTGTTGCTGGAACCGCTGGGCAAAGGCATCGTTCTCTGGACCCTGCGCTATGGCGACGAGGTGCGTGATCCCGTGGCCGAACTCGACAGCAAAACTGAAATCGACAGCAAGCTGCTGACGCTGATGACGCAACTGGTGAAGGAAGAGACGAAGAATTGGAGCCCGGCCATGGTGCAGGATCCGATCCAGAAACGCCTGAAGTCGATGATCAGCGGCAAGCAGAAGAGCCTGAAGAAGGCGGCGCCCGCGCAAAAACCTGCACCGGTGAAATCGACCGGCAACGTCATCAATATCATGGATGCGCTGAAAAAGAGCCTGGCGGCCGAAGGTGGCGAGAAGCCGCGCCAATGAAAAAGTGGCCAGCGATTTTGGGAAACGACATACATAAATCAAAGACTTAAAGCGCACCGCGGGAATCCACTTTGACGCGCTTCAGGTCCAGCCGGCTTCGTCGGCGCGATAAACCGATACATTCGCGCGAGGTCGGGTGCGCTTGAGATTGCCCATCGCCCGCCGGGGGCGAGGCCATCTCAGCTTGCCTTCTTGCTGCGGCTGTCGCTGCGCGCCGGTGCCTTCTTCTTCGCCATGGCCTTCTTTGCTGGAGCGTTGCCGCTCATCTTGGCGCTCTGGCGCAGCGCTTCCATCAGGTCGACGACCTTGCGTTCCTGGGCCGGTTTCTTCTTCGGTGGCGCCCGGCCCTCGATCTTCGCCTTCACCAGCTCGACGAGGGCAGCCTCGTAGCGATCTTCGTATTCGCTCGGTTCGAAGCTGCCTTGCTTGGTGCCGATGATATGGCCTGCAAGCGCGATCATTTCCTTGTCGAACTTGATGTCGGGAATGTCCTTGAAAACCGTATCGGCCGAGCGCACCTCGTAGTCGAAATTCAGCATCGTCGCGACGATGTAGTCGTCATGCGGACGGATCAGCAGCGTCCGGTTGCGCCGGAAAAGCACGGCTTCGGCCAGAGCCGCGACCTTGCCGTCACGCATGCCCCTGGCGATCAGCGACAGCGCCTCCTCGTCATGTTCGTCGACGGGCGCGAGATAGTAAGGGCGGTCGAAATAAAGCTTGTCGATATCGTCATAGGCGATGAAAGCCTTGATATTGAGGATCTTGTCGCTTTCCGGCATGATTTCGGCAATCTCCTCACCCTCGATGACGATGTAGTCGCCATTCTCCATCTGGTAGCCCTTGACCTGGTCGCCCCGCTCGACCGGTTTGCCGGTCTCGCTGTCGACGAATTGCCGTTCCACCCGGTGGCCGGTCCTGCGGTTGATGATGTTGAAGGAGACGCGATCGGAGGAGGAAACGGCGGTGTAGAGCCCGACGGCGCAGGCAAGGTCGCCCACCTTCAGATGACCCTTCCAGCTTGCCCGAGCGGCCATTCCATCCTCCGTCGCAAATCAGAGCCGGCTGCCGCTCTTGTCGGTTTCGAGTTCCTGAAATGCCCAGCCGCGGCCGTCGGGCGCGGGATAGGCGAGCAGCGCATCGCCATCGCCGATCTTCTGGCGCGATGCAGCATCCTTGGCATGGATGATCGCTTCATCCGCTGTCGCATAGGTTTCCGAAAGCGTATCGCCGAGCTTATAGGCCCAGCCATTGTCATGCGGCACGACCTGATAGGTGATATCGGCCATTTCGGATCTCCTCTTCTCACTCAAATAGGGTGCATGATGTCGTCGGCTAGTTCCGATTTGGTTTGCGCCGTTCATCGAGCGCAATGATCTTTTCTAGCGACGCGATATCCTCGCTAGTGACGACCGGAACCGGATCGGCAGCGATGGCTTCCAGCACCTCCTGTGAGACGGCGCCATTTCGGATCGCCCATTCCAGCGTTTCGCGGGTTTCCCGCTCGGCCTTCAGCTGCGCATAGAGCGCAACGATCAGCCGATCGCGAGCATCCATCCGCCGGCCTTGGTCATCCATGCTGCGGACGTCAGGCATCGCAATCCACCTTTGTCACTGATTTCGTTCAGGTGTATTCAACTGATGACGGATGGAAAGGTTCCGAAACCCATGGGCGGCGTTTGCCATTGCCGCCTCAGGCGGAAATCACCATCTGCAAGATGTTCGTGAGAGGATTTCAACATGGCCGATCTCAAGGCTCGTCCCCGCCCGACCGGCGCCACCGCCGTTCTCGGCCGTACCGGTTTTCCGCACGTCACCTCCGCCACCAAAGGCGAGATCGATATCGTCACCGCGCCGTCGCAGCCGGGTTTCAATCCGCTCGATCTGCTCTATTCCTCGCTCTCGGCCTGTCTGGTGCTCAGCGCCCGTATCGCCGCCAGCCAGATGGGCGTTCTCGACAAGATCAGCGAGATCACTGCCGAGGTCACCGGCGAGAAGGCGACGGAAGGCCTTTCGCGCGTTGCAAAGTTCAATATCGCGTTTTCGATCAAGGGCGATATCGACGAAGAAACCCGACAGAAAATCGCCCATGCCGCCGAAGACGAGATCTGCACGGTGAGCAACACCATCCGCGGCAATCCCGAGTTCTCGACGACGATATCGGGGTAAGGCTAAATCTACATAATAATTATAGACAATCGAAAGTGGAGGATTGCGTGACTACTGCCCTGCTTCTATGCTCGGGCATCGAAAGCAATGATCCCGGCCACCATGCAGCCCAAGCCTCTCCCGACGTCTGAACAGCCCGTCGTCGCCATCATCGGCGGCGGTGTCTCCGGCGCCGGCGTCGCCTATCATCTCGCCAGAGCCGACTGCGGCGAGCGCCCTGCCATCGTGGTCTTCGAGCCGCGCGCCGAACTCGGCCACGGCCTTGCCTATGACACGGCCGATCCGGCCCACCGCATCAATGTTCCAGCCGCCAAGATGAGCCTGCAGCCCGATGACCTGGGCGAATTCCTGGCCTGGATCGAAGCCCGCGACGCCGTCGCCGGCGACCCTGAGGCCAGGCAGCCCGATGGCTCGCTCTTCCCCCGGCGCAGGCTGTTCGGCGATTATGTCGCCTCGCTGCTGAAGCCGCTGCTGGAAGACGGTACCGTGCGTCATTGCCGCGCTGCGGTGACGGCTGTCGAAGCCCGTGCCGGCCGCTGGTCGATCCTCGACGACAGAGGCGGCGTGACGGAGGCCGATATCATCGCGATCGCCACCAGTCATCCGCCGCCGGCAGCCCCCGGCCGGCTTGCGACCCGGCTTGCCGCCCATCCGCGTTTCGTCGCCGATAGCACCAAACTGGGCGCGCTCGACGTGATCCGCCCGCAGGACCGGTTGCTGGTCATCGGCAACGGCCTGACGGCCGCCGATGTCATCGCCTCGCTTGCTGAGCGCGGGCATGACGGTCCAGTGACCGCGATCTCGCGCCGCGGTCTGCGATCTCGCGGCCATGCGCCGGTACCGCAGGAGCTCTTCGGCGATTTCGTCTCGGATCCGGCCCATTCTGCCGTCTCGCTGCTAAGAGGGATCCGCGCCGCCATAGGTACGGCGAAGGAAGAGGGCATAAGCTGGCACGGGGTGATCGACCAGGTGCGGGCGCAGGGATACGATCTCTGGCAGGCGCTGCCGGTTGCCGAGCGACGCCGTCTCGTCCGCCATCTGCGTCCCTATTGGGATGTGCATCGTTTCCGGATCGCCCCGCAGGTCGACGCCGTGCTCGACGCGGCGATTGCCTCGGGCCGCCTCGATATCCTGGCCGGCTCGGTCGCCGATGCGCGCATCGAAGGGGAGTTCATTCTTTGCACACTACAGCCGCGTCATCAGCGCCAGCCATTGGAGCGAAGCTATGACGCCGTCGTTATCACCACCGGCCCGGCGCATGGCGGCATTCTCGAAACCCAGCCCTGGCTCGCCGCACTCGCGGCAAGCGGCCACCTGTCGCTCGACCCGACCGGCCTCGGCCTTGCCTGTAACCAGCGTTCGGAGGCGATCGGCCTGTCAGGAAAGGCAGATCCCTCGCTGCTGATCTCCGGGCCGCTGGCGCGCGGCACCTTCGGCGAACTGATGGGACTGCCGCAGGTAACCGAGCATGCCTTCTTCGTCGCGACCGAGATCGCCGAAAAGCTGCGGACCAGCGCGACGAATAAGCGTTCTGCCTGATTTTCCACCAATATGTCGCTCTTCGACTGTCCCCGGTGATCGACTTCTGATAGTCCCTCGGCCATCACTGCATAATTCCTTAAATCCAAATCGATTTAAGGATAAAATTATGCAGCAATTTAAAGTGTTACAGCGTCCTTTGCGCGTCTGAAAAGACGCGCGGCGCTGTAATATCCCGCCAGCCCGGCATTTGGGCGACCAGAAATATCGAGATCATGTCGCAGGCCGCTCCCACCCTTTCCGAAGCCTCGCCTTCCAACCGTTTCGCCCTTGCGGCGCTCCTTCTCGGCGGGGCGGCAATCGGCGGCTCGCCGATCTTCGTCAGGCTGTCCGAAGTCGGTCCGATGGCGACGGCCTTCTGGCGCGTGGCGCTAGCGCTGATCCCGATCGTCATCGTCTCGCTCATGAAGAAGGAAAGAGGGCCGAAGCCGCAAAGCCTTTCCGACTATGTCATGCTCATTCTGCCAGGCGTGATGCTGGCGCTCGACCTCGCCGCCTGGCACCTTTCGCTCACCATGACGTCGGTCGCCAATGCGACGCTGCTTGCCAACCTCGCGCCTGTTTTCGTCACGCTGATCGCCTTCGTCTTTTTCAGCGCGAGGATCAGCCGCATCTTCCTGCTTGGGCTTGTCCTGGCGCTGTCAGGCGTCGTCATCCTGAAGGGTGGACCAGCAGCCATCGGCAATGGCGACCTCCGCGGCGACGGCCTCGCGATGATCGCCGCCTTCTTCTATGCCTGCTACATTCTGGCGATCGGCAGGCTGCGCAGCCGCTTCGATACGATCCGCATCATGCTGTGGAGCACGGCCTGCGCCGCCGTCTGCATCTTTCCGATCGGCCTGATCTATGAGGGCCATATGCTGCCCGTGACCGTCTATGGCTGGTCGATCGTCTTCGGCCTCGCCTTTATCAGCCATGCCGGCGGACAGGTGGCGATCACCTATGCGCTCGCCTATCTGCCGGCGGCCTTTTCATCGCTGACGCTGCTGCTGCAGCCGGTCGTTGCGGCAATCCTTGCCTGGGCGCTGCTCAATGAGGCGATCGGGATGATGCAGGCGCTGGGCGCCGCGGTGGTGCTCGCCGGCATCATGGTTGCCCGGACGTCTCGCGCGCCGGCTTAACCGCTTGCTGCTCCAGCGGCTGTGGATCATCACCCATCCTCTGCAGCAGCCACTTCTGGATGATCGGTACATCGGCATCGCCGAGGTCATGACCACCGGGGATGACGTCGGAATCGACGGTGGCACCCGAACTTTTCAGCCTCTCTTCCAAGTCGCTCGCATATTTCCCGTAGGCATCCGTCTTGCCGCTGATGACGAGCAGGTCGGTGCCCTTGAGATCGGCATGCGGATAGGCGCTGAGCACCGGCATGGAGCGCAGCAGCACCGCCTTGTGAACAAGGTTCGGGTGCAGGTAGAGCAGCGAGTTCAAGAGGTTGGCGCCGTTGGAATAGCCGACATAGACCACCTTCTTGGGATCGAGGCCGTAGGATTTGACAGCGCCTTCGATGAAGGCCGCGAAGGCTTCGGCCTCAGTCTTGATGTCGTTCTGATCGAAGGAGAAGGGTGTAATGCGCTTGTACCAGCGCGGAAAACCCTCTTCCGTCGCGCGCCCTCGCACGCCCATCAGGGTTGCTCGAGGCGCCGCCTTGTTCAGGAGCGGCATCAACGTCGTCTCATTGCCGCCCGAGCCGTGGAGGAGCACGAAGACACTGCCGTCGGGATTCGGCGGCGTATAGAAGCGATGGACGAACGGCAGTTCGCGGTAGTTGATGCGGGGCTGGCCGGGCATCGAAAACTGCGGCAGAATCACCTTCAGATCGTCGAGATTGGTGATTGTTTCCGGCGGCGCGAAGAGCTTGGTGCCGAGGGATGCATGCTCTTCGTCAACAGTCATGCCGGGCTTGTCGGTTGCAAGCTCCACCAACGTGCCGCCCGGCTCGCGGGCATAGAGCGAGCGGAAATACTTGCGGTCGTGCATGTTGGTCGGCGACGCATCGATCGTCTCCAGCGCCTTGGATACCGAACGCAGCGCGTCCTCATCAGGGGCCCGGAAGGCGACGTGATCGACCGTGCCGGTGCCTGGCGCACCGGACCAGAAGCCGCGTGCATCACGCACGTCGATGACGTCGCCCGATTCCGAAACCAGCCTGTCGATTGTGCCGCGGTTGGTCTGGAAGCGGTAGCCGAAATGGCTCTCGATGAAGCTGCGGCTTTCGGCGGGTTTTTCCGTCAGCATGGTGGCGCCGCGCACGCGCTGGATGGTGTGCTCGGCCGGGATCGAGGCGCCGTCCCAGGCGGACGGCGATGTCAGGTTCTTTGCGCCTGCGAGCTTGAGGATGATGTTGTCAGGGTCTTTCAGCCGCAGGACGGGCTCGCCGAATTCGTCGGCCGGTCCCTCGGATCTCAGACCGAAGCTCATGGCCCGCGTCAGCCAATAGCCGATGCTGGCGGGGTCGATCGCCAACGAAATTTCGCTGATCTGGCCATAGCCGGCCCGGCCGGGCGCGCCATCTTCCCAAGCGAGGAAGGTGAGGAGGGATCCCGGCGTTCCCGCCGCATCGCCGTAGAAGAGATGAAGTTGCGTCGCGTCCTCGTAACCGGCCGTCTGCTTGACGAGCCGCATGCCGAGAAATCCGGCGTAGAAGTCCACGTTCGCCTGCACCTTTCGGGTGATGGCCGTAACGTGATGTATGCCTGATACCATCGAGAGCAGTCCTGATTGAAGCGGCGTCGTCAGGAGCGCGAGTATGAGAGCTGCGAAGGTCATACCGTTGCCAATGACCATCGCTTAATTTTGTTCCGCACAAAGCGCAAGCGAATCGCCGCGCTGCAACAACTCCAAATGTTCGACATCTTCGAGCGCCTCTTCCAATTGCTGCAGGGTCGGCGGCTTGACCATATAGGCGCGTGCGCCGAGGTTTTTGGCCCGGCGCATGTCGGTCTCGTCGCTCGATGTGCTGAGGATGCAGACGGGGATTCGCTTGAGGCGGGCATCGACGGAAAGCGCATGCAGCACCTCGAAGCCGTCCATGATCGGCATGTTGATGTCGAGCAGCATCAGGTCAATCTGTGGCACATTTGCGATGCCGGCGCGGTCTTCGAGCAGCCGCATCGCCTCGCGTCCGTTGGTGGCGACATGCAGGTTGAAATTGACCTTGTCCCGCCGCATCAGCTTGATCTTCAGAAGCTGGATGTCGGCCGGGCTGTCTTCGACCAGCAGCACTTCGGCGAGCCTGCCCGAACCTTCGCCTGGCTGCTCCGCCGGCCTTGAGCTGTGCGGCACGGCCGATGCGGCTGATGGCGCGGGCCTCGCCTCGGCGAGCGGCACTTCGAGAATGAAGGTGGCGCCCGGCCCATTTTCTGCCTCGCACCAGATCGAGCCGCCATGCATCTGCGCGATGCGGCGGCAGATGGCAAGGCCGAGCCCGGTGCCTTCGATGCCGCGCCCGACGAGACGCTTGAACGGCTGGAAGATCAGCTCGCGGTGCTCGGGGTCGATGCCGGGCCCGTTATCATGCACCGTGAGGCGGCAGGTATCGCCCTGCGCTTCGCCTGTGATGCTGATCTCCGGAACCTTCTGCTCGCAATAGCGAATGGCATTCGACACCAGGTTCTGCAGGAGCTGGGTCAGCAGCGTCGCGTCGCCCATGACCTCCGGCAGCGCCCCGCGGATGATGACAGCGCCGCGGCTTTCGATCTGCTGGCGCAGATTGTCCTCCACCTGGTCGAGCACATCGGAGAGCGAGACCGGCTTGAGCTCCAGCCCGCCGGAGGCCTCGAGCTTGGTGAAGCCCGAGACCTTGACGATCAGGTCTTCCATATGGTCGGCGGCGCTGAGCACGTAATCGAGCAATTCCCGGTCTTCGGCCGGAAGCGCTGCAGACCCGTGCAGGATTCGGCTGAAGGATTTGATCGTCCGGAGCGGCTCCTTCAAATCATGGGCCATGGCGCGGGTGAAAATCTCAAGCGATTGTCGCTTCTGCTCCAGCTTTGCTTCCAGCATGCCGTGCATGATGGCATTCTGAATGCAGCGATGCAGTGTCTCGGGCGATAGCGAATCCTTTGTGAGATAGTCGCGCGCGCCGCTCTTCATCACCTCGACGGCCACGGTTTCGTTGCCCTGGCCGGTCAGCATGATGACGTTGGCGGCGGGATCATCCTCCAGGATATCGGCAAGTACGCCGAGCCCGTCGCGCCCCGGCAGCGAATAGTCGAGCAGGATGCAGTCCGGCCGTTTCCGGCCGTTCAGCGCACGACCCTCTTCGCCCGTCTCCGCCTCCACGACGGTATAGGCAGTGCTGGAAACACGGCCCAATATGCGGCGATAGACTTCGAGATCGTCGATGTTGTCGTCGATGATGAGAATAGAGCAGTGTTCCGCCAATCTGTCAGTCCTCGAGCGGCAGGATCGCGATTTCGAACCAGTATTCCTTCAGCCGCTGGATCGCAGCGAAGAGCCCGTCGAGATCCACCGGCTTCTGCACATAGGTATTGGCGCCGAGCGCATAGCAGCCTTCGATGTCACGTTCGTCGTCGGAGGTCGTGAGGATCACCACCGGGATCTTGCGCAAGCCGGCGTTCGACTTGATCGCCTCCAGCGTCTTGCGGCCGTCAAGACCCGGCATGTTGAGGTCGAGCAGGATCAGCCCCGGTTTCGGCGCCATCTCGGCGAGCATGTCGAGCGCTTCCTGACCGGAGGCCGCCCAGCGGATCGAGTTGCGCAGGTTGGTGCGCTTGAAGGCGCGCATCGTCGCTTCGAAATCGTCTTCGCTGTCCTCGACGATCAGGATCGGTTGCGTATCACGCTGCTGCATTCTGCCCCTCGCGCTTTTTTCCCAGAGTGAAGTAGAATGTCGTGCCGGTGCCGACCTCGGATTCCAGCCAGATATCGCCATTGTGCCGCGCGATGATCTTGCGAACGAAGGTGAGGCCTGCTCCGGTCCCGTCGTCGGAATCCTGCGACTTTTCCAGCCGTTTGAAAATGCGGAAAATATCCTCGTGGAATTCCTGCGGGATACCCTTGCCGTTATCCTTAACGAAAAACACGTTGCGGGCAACCGTGCCGTCCTTGCCGACGAACCGGTCAAGATAGCCGATCGAGACGAGCGGAGCCGGCTTGTCGTTATATTTGATTGCGTTGGTAATGAGATTGCGGAACACTTCGGTCAGCCGCGGCGCATCGCAGACCACCTCCGGCAGCCGGCCGTCGATGATGACCTTGGCGTGCCGTTCCTCCAGCAGCAACTCCATCGTCGCGACGACATCCTTGACGATCAGGCCGATATCGGTGCGTTTGACCGCCAGCTGCTGACGTCCGAGCCGGGAAAAATAAAGAAGTTCGTTGACGAGCTTCTCCATGCGCTGGCTGAGACGCACGAGCCGGTTCAGCCGGCGCACGCCGTCCGCATCGAGCTTGTCTTCATAATCCTCCAACAGGAAGCGGGAGTGGTTGTGCAGGCCGCGCAGCGGTTCCTTGAGATCATGCGAGGCGATATAGGCGAATTCATCGAGGTCGTGGTTGCTGCGCTCGAGCTCGGCCGTATAGGCTTCGAGCTGGGAAAGCGTCGTTTTCATCCGTTCTTCCTGCCGGACGCGCTCGCTGATGTCGCGCACGATACCGACAAAGGTCTTCGTATGGCCGGTGACGACGGCGCTGATGGAAACATCGATTGGAAAGACGATGCCGTTCTTGCGTCGCCCGGAGACCATGCGTGTCGTGCCGATGATGCGCTCCTCGCCAGTCTGTCGGTAATGGGCGAGATAGCCGTCGTGCTCGGAATGGTAGGGTTCGGGCATCAGCATCTTGATGTTTTTGCCGATCGTCTCCTGCGGGGAGTAGCCGAACATGCTTTCAGCCGCCGGATTGAAATTCCTGATCGTTCCACGCTCGTCGATGACGATGACGGCATCAGGCGTGCCGCGCACCAACGCGCCGAAGCGGACGCGCTCGCTTTCGAGGTTATAATTGTTGCGCATGAAATAGAAGACGAGGAGCGCGATCAGCCAAAGCGTGGCAGCCGTAATAGTGCGGTTGGCGATCTCCTGCCAGAATGTTGCCTCGTCGTGCTTGACGGCGAAGAAGCCGAGCATCAACAGCACGGTGCAGGCAAAGGCAAAAAAAAGCGGCGCATTTCTGTTGCCGAACCAGAGCGCCGTCAGCACCAGCGGTACATAGAGAATGCCGTTGGCGACACCCAGCGGCGTATAGAGATCGACGAGAAGGCCGGTGAAGCAGACCGCAGCCGGGATCCAGAGTGGGATCTGCGCCCGGTTTGCCGGCTGCATCCACCAGGAGCGGGCGAGAAGCCCGGAGCCGAAGATCACCATGCCGACCGCCGTATGCAGCGCCATCGCCGCATAGGGCCCCCAGCGGTAGCCCTGTTCGGCATCAGTGACATAGCTGGCCAGTGCGATCATGCCGAGCGTGATAACGACATAGCTCGTCAATTCCTGTACCACCTGGCTTCTCGACCTCTCCACCTGGAGCGAGAGCAGCAGCGAAAGGTTGGCGATCAGGAAGACCAGCGCCGTGTTCGGCCCCATGCCACCGCCGATCTCAGTGATGAAATCCGGCGAAACCAGGAAGCGCGAGATCAACACGTCGACATTGTGAAAACTCCGCCCGATCATGACGATTTCCACGAGCCGGGCCGCGGCGATCGCCGCCGCAAGCCCTGCCATGATCGCCGCCGTTGCTCGAAAACGGCGGGCGGCGAGTGTCGAAGCGGCAAGCCCTACGCCGGAAAGCACGAAGCAGAGCGCGGTATTGAAGGCCATCGACGGAAAGCCGGGAACCAGCGAAATGACAATCTCGACCTGCAGCAGCCAGCCGGTAAGCGCCGTCACGCCGAGAAGGAACATCAGGCAGCCGACGGCAATCGCAAAGGCTCGGTAGTGCCGTCTTGGCTGGTCCTGCAGGTCCACGTTGCCCTGATCCCGCACCCGTGTGTCCTCCCTCAGTTTGCGCGGCCATCTTTTCCGAAATCGAGGAATACTCAATAGGCAAAGGCAGGGCGGTGCCGCGCTTTTTGCGAAATGATCCGCGATGAGGTATATCGAATTTTAGTGGAACCGCGGTATCGTGATGTCGAAGGACAGCGAGGTTCATTCGAACAATATCCAAATCACGGTGCTAGATGACCACCCTATTTTATGTCGACGACAGCAAGGATGACCTCTTCTATGTCGACTATATGAGCAAAAAGCAGCAGATAGACGTCGATCTATTCTGTTTTTCGACCGCCGAAATGGCGCTGGAGGCACTGGAGACGCGCGCGGCGGAAGGCAAGACCTCGCCTGATCTGCTGGTCGCCGATCTCTACATGCCGCTCGATAGCGGCATCGGCCTGATCACTCGGTTGCGCCTGGATGATCGTTTCAAGGCGATGCGGCTTGCTATCTGCAGCGGATCGGATGCTGCCGAGGACCGCGCGCGCTCACTCGATGCGGGCGCCGATGTCTATCTGGAAAAGCCACTTGACCTTGCCACGGTCATTCTCAATCTTGAGATGTAGAAAACGGCGAAAGCCGCATGACCTGTTCCTCCTCATTCGTCCCAACCATATGACAAACCGCAATTGACAAGGGCGAGGACGCATCACAAGATGCAACCGAAGCGAAGAATATGGAACGCAAAATAAGCGCTGAGAGAACCGATCAACCCGCGTTCGCCGCCACGAACATCAGCCAACCCCTTAGCTGAATGGGTCTATCGGCTCTCTCGCGCTTACGTCTGGCACTGCCTTCTCGCATTCATGGATGTTGAATGCAGGAAGAATACGATACCCAGGTAAGAACTACTGCCCCTCAGTAAAATCTGCCCGTGCATCACCTTTAGTTGAGATAATTGATGATTTCCGCCTTACATATCGAAAGTCCCCGTTTTCGATATCTCTCATCAACCTGTCTCGCAATTTTTGTAGCTCTTCGCGTTTAAGACGTATATCCCAAGATTTCGGGATTAGAGGCATTGGCGGGAGGAGAGGAAGAGTGGGAATGAACAATGCCCAGGCAATTCCCTTTCATGCCGGACCGGAGCTGAGCCGGGCGATCAACCGCACCGATTTTTTCCGTCTGCTGAAATCGGCGGCGCAGCATTACAACTTCGACAATTTCGCGCTTGCCCGCATTTCCGAGGCTTCGGCTCCTTTCGGCGAACGCGATATCGTCATCACCAATGTTGCCGAGCGGCGTGTCGGCCTTTTCATCACGACGTTGAAGGAAGCGCTGGGCACCGTTCGGGCAAAGACTGCCCAGTTCCTGGCAACGCCGGTCCATGGCCGGAACGCACAGCCGGCAGATTATCCGTCCGATCTTGTTTTCAACGAGTTCCTGAGCGGCGTCTTTCTCTTCATCCCGCTGTTCACGCCGGAAGGGCGGCGATATTGCCTCGTCCTCAGCGGCGAGCGCCAGGAGCCGGATCAGAGTGAGATCGCCGACATGCTTCTCGACGCCATGCGTATTTTCGACAAGCTCTACGAGGAAATCCTGACGCCGGAAATGTCCGGACGGCTGACCCAGCGCGAATCGGAAATTGTCAAATGGACGAGCGAAGGCAAGACGTCGGCGGAAATCGCGATCATTCTCGGTCTTTCCGAACATACGGTCAATTCGCACATCACCGCGGCCGCGCGCAAACTTGACGCTGTGAACCGCGTTCATATGGTGGCGATCGCCTTGAGGAATGGTTTGGTTTCGTGAAGATGGTTTCGGATTGGGGAAATGAGACGATGATCACCGAAACGAGCCGAAGAAATGCCGTAAAGGTCCTCTTTGTCGACGACGAATTCATCGAATTCCGCGCGCTCAAGAAGAAGATCGCCGATCTCTCCGAGCCGGCTGTCGAGGTTGAATATTCGCAATCGATCGGTGACGCGCTGGAAAAGATCCGCTCGGCGCGCTTCGATCTCATCCTGCTCGACAATCGCCTTTTGCCCAATGCCGATTTCCGCGACACGGTGCCGGAGCTGCGCGGCATCGGTTACACCGGTCCGATCGGCGTCGTCTCGAGCGATATATCGGGCGGCTATTTCCAGGAATTCCCGGATTACGGCGTCGATTTCCGCATCGGCAAGGACGAAATCGATGCCCAGGCACTGCAGCACATCATCCGCGAATATGTGACCTATGACGTCCCGGATTTCTGGAAGGACGATTACAGCATCTAAAGCGCGTCGCGATCTTTCGGATTCGCTTGTCGCGCTTTAGTCTTTGTATTTTCGCAATTCCGGACGCAAAACCGCTGCACACTTTTGCTGGAGTTGCTCCAGTCTCAGGCAATCGGAAGGCGGATGATGAAGCGGCTGCCGCTTTCATCCGAATGTTCGAGGCTGATATCGCCGCCGAGCGCCGTCAGAAACTCCCGCGCCGTGGTCAACCCGAGACCGGCGCCCTGGACCGTTCCCGGCTTCGGCAATTTCCAGAAAGGCTCGAATATCTGCTCCCGATAGGCGGGATCGATGCCCGCCCCGTTGTCGGAAATCCGGATGAACCAGTCCGTTCCCTCGCGCTCTGCGGCAATGGCCACATGCGGCGCCGCTTCGCTGCGATACATGAGGGCATTGGTCAACAAGTGCCGCAGCACCAGACCAAAGAGGGCAGGGTCGGTCCGGATGGAGGGCAGGCCGTTGCTTTCGAGCGTCGCCTCGCCGACCGCCGTCTCGTCGGTCAGTTCGCCCCAGACATTTTCGGCGAGCGCTTGCAGATCGACCTCTTCAGGCGTCACCTGGGGTGTGCCACCGGCAAGGCTCATCAATGCCTTGGTGAGGCGCTGCGCCGTCTGCGCCTTTTCCATGATCATCCGCAGGCTCTGAAGCTGTTCACCGTCGAGCGTCTCCTCGAGATCGTCGAGCAGTAGCTCGGCATACATGGCGATATGGCGAAGCGGCGATTGCAGGTCGTGCGAAGCGGTCGCGAGAAAACGCTTGATGCGCTCCTCGCTGTCTCCGGCAAAAGTGGGTTTCGTCGGGTAAGATGACATCTGGTGGTTTCCCCGATCTTTTACAGCGCCGCGCATCTTTTCGGACGCGCGAAGGAACGCTGTAACTCCTTGAAATGGCAAATAATGCAGTAGCCGACAATAGAAAGAGGGCGCCGGCTCTGCAACCGGCGCCCTATCAAGGATGCGTTAACGGGATTTTAGCTCGCGGATTTGCGCGGGCGACCCTGTTCCGGCGGAATGATCTCGACTGCCTCATCGGTTGCCGGTGCGGCCTTGGCATGGCGGCGGCGCCAGTCGCCGAGGAAGAGCAGGATGGGTGCCGCGATGAAGATCGACGAGGCGCCGGCCACGAGAATGCCGAAGACCATCGGGATCGCGAAGCTCGAGACAGCACTACCGCCCCAGATCGCCATAGGCACCAGCGCGAGGAAGGCCGTCGCATTGGTGTAAAGGCTTCGCGCCAAGGTCTCGTTGATCGACTTGTCGATGATCTCGCGCAGCGGCATCGACTTATAGAGCCGCATGTTTTCGCGCATGCGGTCATAGACGACGACTTTGTCGTTCACCGAGTAGCCGACGAGCGTCAGGATGGCGGCGATCGCTGTCAGGTTGAAGTCGAGGCCGGTGATCGCGAAGAAGCCGATCGCCTTGGTGACGTCGAGCACCAGTGTGACGATGGCGCCGACGGCAAATGGCCATTCGAACCGCGCCCAGATGTAGAGCAGCATCGCGAAGCTTGCAATCACCACCGACAGGATGCCGGCCCAGGCAAGCTCGCCGCTAACCTTCGGACCGATGACGTCGGTGCCTTCGACGGTGGCGCCCGGGTCGATCTTGACCACTTCGGCCTTCAGCTTGGTCACCGCCGCCGTTTGCGCCTCTTCGCCGCCTTCCTGCCGCTGAGCTCGAACGAGAATGCTGTTGTTGTCGCCGAAGGTCTGCAGCGTGATTTCGCCAAGGCCGAGACTATCGAGACCCTCGCGGAATTTCGAAAGATCGGCCGCGTCTTTCGTCTTGACCGACATCTGAATGCCGCCGCGGAAGTCGACGCCGTAATTGAGGCCGGGATAGATGAACAGCACCACGGAGGCGATCGACAGCAGCGCCGAAACGGTGATGCCGAAGAAGCGCGCCTTCATGAACTGGATGTGCTTGTCATAGGGGCTGAACGGGATCAACGGCCGGATGTTCAGCACCTTGAGCTTGCTGCGGCGGGTGATCTCGATCATCGCCACACGCACGAAGGCAACCGATGTGAACATCGAGATGATCAGGCCGAGCGCCATGGTCACGGCAAAGCCGCGAACCGGTCCGGAGCCGAAAAAGAACAGGATGGCCGCAGCGATCAGGGCCGTCATGTTGCCGTCGATAATGGTCGAATAGGCACGGCGGAAGCCGGTGTCGATGGCGGCGAAGGCGCTCTTGCCCTTGCGCGTTTCTTCGCGGATGCGCTCGTTGATGAGAACGTTGGCGTCGACCGCAAGGCCGATACCGAGAACGACACCGGCAATGCCCGGCAGCGTCAGCGTCGCACCAACCAGCGTTAGCGCCGATAAGGTCAGGATCGTGTGGATCAACAGCGCGATATTCGCCAGAAAGCCCCAGGAGCCATAGAGAACGAAGATGAAGATGGCGACGAGGGCAAAACCGACTATGCCGGAATAAATGCCCATCTTGATGGCGTCGGCGCCGAGGTCAGCGCCGACGGTGCGCTCTTCGATGACCGTCAGCTTGGCGGGCAGGGCGCCGGCGCGCAGCATGGCGGCCAGCGTCGTGGCGCTATCGGCCGAGAAACTGCCGGAGATCTGGCCGGAACCGCCGGTGATCGGCTCGCGGATGACGGGCGCGCTCAGCACCTTGTTGTCGAGGACGATGGCGAAGGGATTGCCGACGTTCTGGCGGGTGATCTCGGCAAAGCGGGTGGCGCCGGCGCTGTCGAAGCGGAAGCTGACGATCGGCTCGCGCGTATTCGGATCGAAGCTGACGCGGGCATCCGAAAGGCGGTCGCCGGAGATTTCGACGCGGTCGAGAACCGGATAGGACCTGCCCTCATCGTCCTTCAGCATGGTCACGCCGGGTCCGGGCGCATTGTTCGGCGCCAGCATATGGAACGACATCTTGGCGGTGGAGCCGAGAAGTTCGCGCAGGCGCGACGGATCCTGCGCGCCCGGAAGCTGGACGAGCACGCGGTTGGCTCCGATGCGCTGAATGGTCGGCTCGGATACGCCGACCTGGTCGACACGCTGGCGAATGACTTCAAGGCTCTGCTGGACGGCGTTGTCGACATTGGCGGAGATGCCGGCCCGCGAGAAGCCGACAGTGATGGTCGCTCCGTTCGCCGTGACATCAAGATCCGCCTGGCCGGCGCTGAGGCCGGTGCTGATCGGGTTGGCAAGCGTCTTGAGTTCGGTGACGGCAGCATCGCTCTGTGAGGCATCGGCGAGCGTCACGACGATCTGGTTCTGGCTGCGGACCACGGCTCTCGGCTGGATGCCCTTTTCGCGCAGCACGCGGCGCGCGTCCTGAAGCAGCGATTGCAGCCGCTCCTTGGTAAGGTCGGCTTCGTCGACTTCCAGAACGAGGTGCGAACCGCCGCGAAGGTCGAGGCCGAGCGACACCTGCTCATGCGGCAGCCAGGCCGGCAGGCGCTGGAGGACGGATTGCGGTAGGACGTTCGGCAGGGCGATCAATAGGCCGATTAGGATGATCACCGTGTAGGTGACCACCAGCCATCGTGAAGTACGCATGTTGTATTCCTTGATATCGAGGGCCGGCGCTCGGGCGCTGGCGGCATGTCGTCAATGGTCGGAAGCGCCGATCGGCGCGAGCGTCAGGCAGCGACCGGCGGTGCGCGCGGCTGATGGGTCCTGGAGACTGCGGCATGAAGCGACGCTTCAAATGCCGGAAAAGGGGCGGCCGTGGTCCAGCCGGAAAAATCGACAGCCGGGGCGGCGGCAAGGGCAAGCGGTCCGGCGTCATGCGCCGCCTGCTTCGGCGCAAGCTTGCGTTCAGTAGCAAGCAGCCCGCGCACGGCATCGCGCGCAGTCAGCTGCGGCGGCTGCGAATCCCGATCGGAAGAGGAAAGCGTATTGACGGCGGCCGGCGAGATCACCAGATTGCCGCCAAAAAGCAGGCCGAGATAGGCAAGGACGGCGACGAGGAGGGAAGCGGCGATACGGCTCGTCAGACGGCGCTGGTCCAGCTCCATCTTCTCCGTCCCGGCGATGTCACTCCCGTATCGGCTCAAAAGCGCGCCAATCTCTCATTCTCTTTCCGGCGGAGGGTCATCCGTCGGCATAATTGTATCAGGCCCATGCCCGTCTTCATAGGGCACACTCTCATGATGCACTTGGGCGAGCCGGTCAACCATGCCCAGCGCGATTTCACGCTCGCCCATGATGACTGTGTCGGCGCCATATTGCTTCAGCTCATCGACCTCGGCGTCGGAATGGGCGCGGGCGACGATGAGGATAGATGGATTGACGCTGCGCGCCTGCTCGGCGATGCGGCAGGCTTCGAAGGCGTTCGGGATGGCGATGGCAATGCTGCGGGCGCCAGAGAGATTGGCAAGGTCGAGCGTTTCCCGCATCACCGCATTGCCCGCCAGAGTTTCGATGCCCTGCGCTTTCAGTTCGCCGATGCGCTTGTCGGAGTCCTCGATGACGAGAAAAGGTGTGGCTGACGACTTGAGATTCTGTCCGACGATGCTGCCAACCCGCCCGTAGCCGACGAGAATGGCGTGGCCGCTGAGGGCGGTCGGGTGCACCTCGTCGTCTTCGGGCGGTATCTCCTCCTGCGCTGCTATCGCATCCGCAGCGGGAGCAGGGTCTGCCACGACGTCTTCGCGCTTTGCACCATCCAGCAGCGGCCGCATGCGGTCGCAGAGGAAGAACAGCAGCGGATTGAGGATGATCGAGATGATGGCGCCGGCAAGGATCAGATCGCGGCCCTCCTCCGGCAGCAGCCCGAGTTCGACGCCGAGGGCGGCGAGGATGAAGGAGAATTCGCCGATCTGGCCGAGGCTTGCCGAAATCGTCAGCGCCGTGCCGAGCGGCTTCTTGAAGGCGAGCACGATCAGGAAGGCGGCGACGGACTTGCCGATGACGATGATGAAGATGGTGGCGAGGATCGGCAGCGGCTTGTCGATCAGGATGTTCGGATCGAACAGCATGCCGACCGAGACGAAGAACAGCACGGCAAAGGCGTCGCGCAGCGGCAGGCTTTCCTGCGCGGCGCGATGGCTGAGTTCGCTTTCGGCAAGCACCATGCCGGCAAAGAAGGCGCCGAGCGCCAGCGACACGCCGAAGAGCTTCGCCGCGCCGAAGGCGACGCCGAGCGCGATCGCCAGCACGCCGAGCCGGAAGAGTTCGCGCGAACCGGTATGGGCGATGCGGTGCATCGTCCAGGGAATGAGCTTGCGGCCGAAAACCAGCATCAGCGCCACGAACAATGCCACCTTCACCAGCGTCATGGCGATCATGCCACCGATGCCGAGATCGAGGCCGAACAGGCGGCTCAGCGCGGCCGAGAGCGGCTCGACAGGAGCGTGACCCTCACCGCCGATGCTGGCTGCGGCCGGGATCAGCACCAGCGCCAGCACCATGGCGAGATCCTCGACGATCAGCCAGCCGACAGCGATCCTGCCGCGCTCGGTTTCGACCAAGCGCCGCTCCTGCAGCGCTTTCAACAGCACAACGGTGGAGGCGACCGAAAGCGCCAGGCCGAAGACCAGGCTGCCGCCGGTCGGCCAGCCCATGAAGGCGCCGAGCCCCCAGCCGAGCAATGTCGCGAAAGCGATCTGCACGATCGCGCCGGGCACGGCGATGCCGCGCACCGACAGCAGGTCTTTCAGGGAGAAATGCAGCCCGACGCCGAACATCAGCAGGATGACGCCGATTTCGGCAAGCTGCGGCGCAAGGCTCTGATCCGCCACATAACCCGGCGTATGTGGCCCCACGAGCACGCCGGCGATCAGATAACCGACGAGCGGCGGCATCTGCAGCCGATGGGCGAAGGCGCCGAAGATGAAAGCCAGCACGAGGCCGCCGACGATTGTCGAAATCAAGGGCCTATCGTGTGGCATCTTTGTCTCCCGCTCTGGAAATCCTGTTCGTAATATGACATATATGGTCTATATCGACCAATATGGGCAATTTGAAATCATGGGTCAAGGCGCAAGGGAAACAACTCTCACTCCCGCTCTCTGCCGCGCGGCGCGCGGCCTGCTGGACTGGACCCAGACGGACCTTGCCGAAAAGGCCGCCGTCTCGCGCAGCACCATCCGCGATTACGAAGGCCGGCACCACGACATCCATCGCGCGACGGAGGCGCAGCTGCGCCTCGCCTTCGAGAAAGGCGGCGTCAAATTCGTGGAGATCGAAGGGACGGGCACCGGCCTCTGCCTGCCCACTGCATAAAATGATGCAGCCATTCAAAGTGTTACCGCGCCGCACCTCTGAAAAGAGGTTTGGCGCTGTCGTCGGGCAGGCTGAACACGCTCAGGGCGCCAGGCAGGTGGCAGAGACCTTGTAGATGGAAAGCGTCTTGCCCTTGTAATTGCCCTCCGTCGGCTGCCAGCTCTTCAGCACTTCCGGCGTCTCGGTGGCGCAGGTGAAGGCCCCGTCCGTCAAGAAAAGCACCTTGCCGCTGATGTCTGCGGGCAGAGCGAATTCCTGCTCGTAATAGCTTTCCGGAAGGCCGGCGGGCGCCCGCGCGTAGATCCTGTAGGATGCATCGCGGAGCGTATAGAAAAGATCGGCGACCATATCGCGATTGTCGGTGACGATGATATCGGTGCCGGCTTGCGCTGCGAGCGCGGCGGCCTCGCGGCTGACCTCGGCGCGGCCGAGATAGCGCTTCATCAGCGCGTCGCCGTTCGGCAGCAGCAGCTGATGCGGAAAGATCGTCGCCAGCGGAAAGAGCAGGCTGGCAATGCCGTTGATGGTCAGCGACAGCCTGATCCCCTTCGGCCACATCCGGTAAAGCAGCCAGACGGCAAGGATGGTGCCTGCGACATAGGCAGTCACCGCCCAGTTGGCATAGGCCTTGGCGACCGTTGCCTGCAGCGTGATGAGAACCACCACCGGCATCGACAGCCAGACCAGCATCTTCTCGCGATCGTCGCTCCTACCCTTGATCATGCGATAGACCGCCCAGAGCATCGCAAAGAAGATGATCGGCCCGACGACGCCGAATTGGGCGGCGAAGAATTCAAGCCCGCGACGGAGATTGATGCCAAGTTCGCTCCAATGGGCGATGTCCTGCGTATGCCGCACCGTCGTGTTGTCGTGCTGCAGGTTCCACCAGAGGTTCGGCAGGGCGACGACCGCCGCGACCGCGACCGCGATGATGAAATCGCGAATGGCGATGCGCGCCGCCGGAATGAGGAGGAGGGCAATCGCGCCGCCCGGAACGACGAACAGCACGGCATATTTCGTCAGGAAGGCGAGGCCGACGCCAAGGCCCATGACCAGCGCCAGCCCGACCGAGCGCCGCTGCGTCAAGCCGAAATAGGCAAGCAAGGCGATCGCGATGAAGAACAGCAGGATCACGTCGGTCGAGAAGAACACCGAAGAAAGCGCCACACCGGGGAGCGTGATATAGGTGGCGCCCGTCCAGCCTTCGATCTCCGGCCCGACGAAACGTTTTGCCGTCTTCATCAATACCAGTGCCGCTGCCATGTGGATCAGCGGTCCGAGCAGCCTGATCCAATAGATGGCGTTGGAGCCGGAAAGCTCGGTCATCGCCCGGATCACCCACGCAATCATCGGCGGCTTGGAATAATAGCCGAGGTCGAGGTTTTGCGACCAGAACCAATACTGCGCCTCGTCGACGAAAAGGTCCGTCGCATCGAAATTGAGCATGACCACGCGCCAGAGCGTGAAGCCAAGAACGATGAGGAGACCAGATCTGGGGGACATGAACCGATAGTTCCGCTGACATGAAAGGCGCGAGTGCGATACACCAAAGGCGCCGGACTGCCAACGGGGAAGGATGGGTTTTAGAACACCCGAAGGGCGCGGATGTCGCGGTTTGCGGCGAGGGAATCGAGGCGGGCGACGGCTGCAAGCAGCGTCATTGCAATCAAGCAGGCACCCAATCCGAGAACAATCATTGCTCTGTCCTTGTCGACGTCATGTCTTGGTTATCGACCGGCATATAACACGGAGCTTGCGTGTGCCTTGTAGCAGCCATGCAACTCCGCAACAGTATTTGCTGCGAAGGGTCTTGAATTGCTTCAAAAGCCTGTCCTCCGAAAGGCTTATTAACCTTCAAGCAAGGAATTAACCATAAACATTGGTGTACACGTCGGAATGGGAAGATGCACTCGTTCCCACCAGGCATGACGCCGTCCCGCCGTACCGGGTTGATCCGGTATCCATCTCTTCAGACAGCTCCGAAACATAGCTGATCAGGGGGTTTCGATCCGCCGGTTGTAACCGGTGGTGAGGACCGTCTCCACGCTTCGCGTTCAACGGATGCTGCGCAAGTTTTTGGCCGGGCCTTCGCCCGGAAAGTGGTTGGGGACAGGCGTTGAGGCAGGACATGCCATCAGATCAGGCTCGTGGAGCGCAGGCAGGCAGCTTGCGTGACCGCCTGCGCTTTGCCGGTCTCGATGGCGACCAGTGCGAGCTGGTGCGCCGTAACCGGCCGGCGCTCGAAGCGCATCTGAAGGCAGGCCTCAGGGATCTCTTCCACAGGTTCCAGTCATTCCCCGACGCCTCGCGCAATTTCGAGAGCGAGCGCCAGGTCGAGCGCCTGCATGATCTGCAGTCCTCGCATTGGGACGTGCTGACGGATGCGCGGTTCGACAGCCTCTATGCCGAGCGCGTCAAGGTCCTCTCCGATACCGAAAGCAAGATGGGCCTCGACCCGCGCTGGCACGTGGCCGGCCATGGCGTCATGCTGGAGCATGTCGTTTCCGGCCTCGCCGAGGAGATCGCCGGCCGTCCGCTGTTGCCGTCGGCCAAGCGCCGCGCCCGCGAAATCTCCGATCTGATGACGGCGATCATCCGCATCGTCATGGTCGACGTGGAAATTGCCGTCTCGCTCCGCTTCAATGCGCTGCGCGCCGCCCAGAGCCGCGCGCTTGCCGATCAGCGCGCCGACAATGAGGCCGAGATCATCAGGATCTTCGGCGATGTCATCGAAAGCCTGTCCGCACGCGACCTGACGCGCCGCGCGCCGGTTGACGGCGACGGCGCATATGGCGGCGTCGCCGTCGCGCTGAACGGCGCGCTGGACGGCCTCCAGGCCGAGTTCACCGCTATTACCGAGCGCACGGTCAAGGCCGAAGCGGCGACAGGCTCGCTTGCCGGCCTGTCGCGGCAGTTCGCCGGCACGGCTTCCGGACAGGCCGACCGGCTCCAGCTTTCCGCCGCTGCCCTTGCCGGTATCGCCGGCAGTGTTCGCGATGGCGCCGCCGACAGCCGCGCTGCCGAACAGGCGGCCGCCACGACGCGCGCCGCCGTCGAGGAAAGCGGCGAGGTGGTCGGCCGCGCGATCAGCGCCATGGCCGATATCGAGCAGTCGGCCGAAAAGATCGGCCAGATCATCGGTGCGATCGACGAGATCGCCTTCCAGACCAATCTTCTGGCGCTGAATGCCGGCATCGAGGCCGCTCGCGCCGGCGATTCCGGCCGCGGTTTTGCCGTCGTCGCCCAGGAAGTCCGCGCCCTTGCCCAGCGTTCGGCCGAAGCCGCCCGCGAGATCAAGACCCTGGTGACGACGACCAAGGCGCAGGTCGATGCCGGCGTGCAGATGGTCGGCCGCACACAGGATTCGATCGGCAGCATCGTGCGCCAGGTCACCGACATCAACGCCGCCATATCCGGCATCGCCATCCGAACCGGCGAACATGCCGCAAGCCTCGACAGCGTGACATCAGACGTCAAGGGCCTGGGTCATGAGGTGGCCGATAGCGCCGGCCTTGCGGAGCGCTCGGCCGAAGGCGCCGACCACCTCCACACCGTCATTCTCGAGCTCGGCCAGACGATTCGCGAATTCCGCATCGCCCGGGAAAACGCCACTGCCGGTCGCCCGGCGCCGGTGCGCGTGACACCGCCGCGCGCCCTTGAGGGCACTACCCGCCCGGCACCGGTCGTCGACGAATACGAAAATGACGATTTTGGCCTTCCGCAGGCGTTCGCAAGCGTCGGAGGTGGGCGGAATGTTTACTAACCTATCGGATGATTACCTCAGCTCGTCTTTTCGGGCCGGGGACAAGGGGACAAGGAAAAGCTGATGGCAGCAAAGAAGAGTGGCAAGACGCTGGATTTGACAGCGGTGCTCGACCTCAACGAGGCTTCCGCCTTGCGCGATAAACTCCTCTCTCTCCGGGGTAGCGGTCTTTCGATAGACGCTTCCGGCGTCGAACGGATCGGTGCTCTTTGCGCCCAGGTTCTGATGTCCGCCGAGAAGACCTGGGAGCAGGACAAGCAGCCGTTCACCTTCTCCAAGGTGTCCGACGCATTTCAGAAAACCATGCAGCTGGTTGGCGTCAATATTGACCACCTGCTTGCCAAGGAGATTCGGCAATGAAGAAAAAAGTGCTGACCGTGGATGATTCCCGCACCATCCGAAACATGCTTCTCGTGACGCTGAACAATGCCGGCTTCGAGACGATCCAGGCGGAAGACGGCATCGAGGGCCTCGAGATCCTCGAAGAGTCCAATCCTGACGTCATCGTGACCGACATCAACATGCCGCGCCTCGATGGTTTCGGCTTCATCGAAGGTGTCCGCCGCAACGAGAAATATCGGGCGATCCCGATCCTGGTCCTGACCACCGAAAGCGACGCGGAAAAGAAGAACCGCGCCCGCCAGGCTGGTGCCACGGGCTGGATCGTCAAGCCTTTCGACCCGGCCAAGCTGATCGATGCCATTGAGCGTGTAACCGCTTAAACCCAGGATTTGCTCCTATGGATATGAACGAAATCAAAGAGATCTTTTTCCAGGAGTGCGAGGAACAGCTCGCCGAGTTGGAATCCGGTCTTCTGAAATTGAATGATGGCGATCGCGATCCGGAAACCGTCAATGCGGTGTTCCGTGCCGTGCATTCGATCAAGGGTGGCGCCGGCGCCTTCGGCCTTGACGATCTGGTCGCCTTCGCCCATGTCTTCGAGACCACTCTCGATTGCGTTCGATCCAACAAGCTTGAGCCGAATCAGGACGTCCTGAAGGTGATGCTGAAGTCGGCCGACGTGCTCGCCGACCTGACGAATGCTGCGCGCGACGGCGGCAGCGTCGATGAAAGCCGCAGCCGCGGCCTCGTCAAGGAGCTCGAGGCGCTGGCCAACGGCGAATTGCCGTCTCCCTCTGCGTCAGCCGAGGCGCCTGCGCCGAAGACCGCCGCAAAGGCTGCTCCGGCCGTTCCGGCGCCGACCCCCAAGCCGACTGACGACAGCGGCTTCCAGCCGGTCCCCTTTTCCTTCGACGATTTTGGCGGCGAAGACGATGCGGGCGGCATGCCGACCTATGAAGTCATCTTCAAGCCGCGCTACGAACTCTATTCCAAGGGCAATGACGCCACCCTGCTGCTGCGTGATCTCTCGCGCCTGGGTGAAATGACGATCTATTGCAATACGGATGACCTGCCGGGCCTCGAGGAACTCGATCCGGAAGGCGCTTATTTCTTCTGGAACGTCACGATCAAGACGGACAAGGGTGAGGACGCCATCCGCACTGTCTTCGAATTCGCCGAGTGGGATTGCGAACTGACAGTGAAGCCGGTCGAAGAAGCAAGGGCTGACGCGACCAGCAACGACGAACTGCCGATGGTGCCGGTTCCCTTCGATCTGTCGATCCTGGACGAAACGGGCGCAATGGAAGAGTTTTCCGCCTCGGACGCGCGCGCCGAAGAGACGGCCGCAGCCGTTGCCGCCGCCGAGACCGCCTCCAACGTCACGCAGATGGTCGCCGCCCGCGTCGAAAAGAAGGAATCGGCAGCCGCCGCAGCGGCCGCAGCAAGTGCCGCCGCCCAGAACAATGCCGCCGGCGCCGGCCAGACGATCCGCGTCGATCTCGACCGTGTCGACCGCCTCATCAACCTCGTCGGCGAATTGGTCATCAACCAGGCGATGCTGTCGCAGAGCGTCATCGAGAACGACACGACCGGCACCTCCTCGATCAATATGGGCCTCGAGGAGCTGCAGCAGCTCACCCGAGAGATCCAGGACTCGGTCATGGCCATCCGTGCGCAGCCGGTAAAGCCGGTCTTCCAGCGCATGTCGCGTATCGTCCGCGAAATCGCCGACATGACCGGCAAGTCGATCCGCCTGATCACCGAGGGGGAAAACACCGAAGTCGACAAGACGGTGATCGACAAGCTCGCCGAACCGCTGACCCACATGATCCGCAATGCCGTCGACCACGGCATCGAAACGCCCGAAAAGCGTGCCGCCGCCGGCAAGAATACCGAAGGCACGGTCCGCCTGACCGCCAAGCATCGTTCGGGACGCATCCTGATCGAGCTTGCCGACGACGGCGCCGGCATCAACCGCGAGAAGGTCCGCCAGAAGGCGATCGACAACGACCTCATCCCGGCCGATTCAAACCTGTCGGACGAAGAAATCGACAACCTGATCTTCCTGCCGGGCTTCTCGACGGCCGACAAGATCTCCGACATCTCCGGCCGCGGCGTCGGCATGGACGTCGTCAAGCGTTCGATCCAGGCGCTCGGCGGCCGCATCAACATCACTTCGAAACCGGGTCACGGCTCGGTCTTCACCATGAGCCTGCCGCTGACGCTCGCCGTCCTCGACGGCATGGTGGTCACCGTCGCCGGCCAGACGCTGGTCGTGCCATTGACGGCGATCGTCGAAACCCTGCAGCCGGAAGCGGCCGCGATCCACTCCTTCGGTGCGAACCACCGACTGATCTCGATCCGCAACAGCTTCTGCCCGCTGGTCGATGTCGGCCGCATCCTGAACTTCCGCGCCACCCAGGCCAATCCGGTCGAGGGCGTGGCGCTTCTGGTGGAATCCGAAGGCGGCGGACAGCGCGCCCTGATGGTCGATGCCATCCAGGGTCAGCGCCAGGTGGTCATCAAGAGCCTGGAAGCGAACTACACCCATGTGCCGGGCATTGCCGCCGCCACCATCCTCGGTGACGGGCGCGTCGCTCTCATCCTCGATGTCGACGCGGTCGTCGGTGCCTCGCGCGGCCAGTCGCTCAAAGCGGAAATGTCGTTAGCAGCGGTGGGATAAGGGAATGTCGTACACTGTAAAAAATCTGAACGAAGGGGATCGCGAGCTGATCGCGTTCCGCATCGGGGATCAGGAATTTTGCGTGAACATCATGTCGGTTCGCGAAATCCGCGGCTGGACCCCGGCAACCGCCATGCCGCATTCGCCTGGCTATATGCTGGGTGTCATCAACCTGCGCGGCGCGGTGCTGCCGATCATCGATCTTGCGGCCCGGCTCGGCATGAAGCCGGCCGATCCGACTGCCCGTCATGTCATCATCGTCGCCCAGGTCCGGCGTAAGGTCGTCGGCCTGCTGGTCGATGCCGTTTCCGATATCCTGACGGTGACCGAAGAAACCATCCAGCCGACGCCTGAGATCTCCTCCGAACTCGAGCGTCAATTTGCCCGCGGCGTTCTCGCCATCGAGAAGCGCATGATCTGCCTGATCGAACTCGAATCCCTCTTTCCAGAGACCGAAAGCGAAGCTGCATGAGTGTAATGGGCGCAAAAGATCAGAGGCAGGGATCCGACGAGGTCCTGGCGAGCGGAGAATATCCGCTGACGCGCCGCGACCTCACCGAGATCGCCGCGATGATCTATTCGGATGCCGGCATCTTCCTCAACGAGACGAAGGCGTCGCTCGTCTATTCGCGCCTGTCGAAGCATATCCGCAATCTCGGCCTGTCCGGCTTCCGGGAGTATTGCGACCTCGTCGCTTCGCCGGCGGGTGCTGCGCCGCGCCGCGAGATGCTCTCGCATCTGACGACCAATTTTACCCGCTTCTTCCGCGAAAACCATCATTTCGACCATCTGCGCGACCATGTCCTGCCGGAGCTTCTGCAGCGGGCGAGATCGGGCGGCAGGGTGCGCATCTGGTCGGCCGCCTCTTCCGACGGGCAGGAACCCTATTCGATCGCGCTGACGGTGCTGTCGCTGATGCCGAATGTCGCGGATTATGACTTCAAGATCCTGGCAACCGACATCGATCCGAAGATCCTCGCGATCGCCCGGGCCGGCGCCTATGACGAGAGCGCGCTCGAAACAGTATCGCCCGCCATGCGCAAGCAATGGTTCAGCGAAGTCGAGGTGCAGGGCCGCCGGAAGTTCCAGGTCGACGACCGCGTGAAGCGGCTGATCACCTACAACGAGCTGAACCTGATGGCGCAATGGCCGTTCAAGGGCAAGTTCGACGTCATCTTCTGCCGCAACGTCGTCATCTATTTCGACGAGCCGACGCAGATGAAGATCTGGCAGCGCTTCGCTGGTCTGCTGCCGGAGGGTGGTCATCTCTATATCGGCCATTCCGAACGTGTTTCGGGCGAGGCAAAACACGTCTTCGACAATATCGGGATCACGACCTATCGCTATACGGCCAAAGGTCTCGGGAGGAAGGCATGAGCGCTCCGGCAAGGGTTCTCGTTGTTGACGACTCGCCGACGATGCGGGGGCTGATCACCGCCGTCTTGAGTTCCGATCCCGAGGTCAACGTCATCGGCCAGGCCGGCGACGCTCTGGAAGCGCGCGAGGCGATCAAGCGGCTGAACCCCGACGTCCTGACGCTCGACATCGAGATGCCAAACATGAACGGCCTCGATTTCCTCGAAAAGATCATGACGCTGCGTCCGATGCCGGTGATCATGGTATCCACGATGACCCATCGCGGCGCCGAGGCGACGCTTGCGGCGCTGGAGATCGGCGCGTTCGACTGCGTCGGCAAGCCCGCGCCGGGCGAGCTCAGGCCTTTCGGCGACCTCGCCGAGAAGGTCAAGGCCGCCGCGCGCACGCAACGCCAGTATTCCCAGCCCGCCGCCGCCGTCGCGCCCCCACCCTCGGTCGCCGACTTCCGCGTCGGCCGCAAGATCGTCGCGATCGGCTCGTCGACCGGCGGCGTCGAGGCACTCATTGCCGTACTGCAGAAATTTCCGGCGAATTGCCCGCCGACCGTCATCACCCAGCATATGCCGCCCACCTTCACCAAAAGCTTCGCCGAACGGCTGAACCGCCTCTGTGCGCCGGTGGTGCAGGAAGCGACCGACGGCGCCCGACTCGAAATCGGCAAGATCTATCTGGCGCCCGGCGGCGAGCGTCACCTGCAGGTCAGCGGTGCCTCGGCACCGTGCTGCCGTCTCATTGACCGCGCGCCGGTCAACGGTCACCGCCCCTCGGTGGACGTGCTGTTCGATTCGGTCGCGGAACTGGCGGGCCGCAACGCTGTCGGCGTGATTTTGACCGGAATGGGCCGCGATGGCGCCGCCGGATTGTTGAAAATGCGCCACGCCGGCGCCAGAACGCTCGGCCAGAACGAAAAAACCTGTGTCGTTTACGGAATGCCAAGGGTTGCTCATGAACTTGGCGCCGTTGAGCAGCAGCTGCCGCTGTCTGCCATCGGTGAAGAAATATTGAAAATGACAGCCGCCCGAAAGGAAGGGACCGAATAAATGTCGATCGCGGAGAAAATCAAAGTTCTGATCGTCGACGATCAGGTAACGAGCCGGTTGCTGCTCAGCGACGCGCTGACGCAGCTCGGTTTCAAGCAGATCACGTCGGCCGGCGACGGTGAGCAGGGCATGAAGATCATGTCCGAGCAGCCGCACCACCTGGTGATCTCGGACTTCAACATGCCGAAGATGGATGGCATCGGCTTCCTTCAGGCGGTGCGCACCAACCCCAACACCAAGAAAGCGGCCTTCATCATCCTGACCGCCCAGGGCGACCGCGCACTGGTGCAGAAGGCGGCCCAGCTCGGCGCCAACAACGTGCTCGCCAAGCCGTTCACGATCGAGAAGATGAAAGCGGCCATCGAAGCCGTGTTTGGAGCCCTGAAATGATCACTGAGGGGGCAGCCCGCCGCGTACATATCATTCAGGGCGAGTACAAGGTTCTGAACGATCCGAATGCGGTCCTCTCGACCATTCTCGGTTCGTGCGTGGCTGCGTGCCTCAGAGATCCTGTCGCCGGTGTCGGCGGCATGAACCACTTTCTGCTGCCCGGTTCGGCGACGTCGCCGACATCAGGCGGCGATGCCACGCGGTACGGCGTGCATCTGATGGAACTGCTGATCAACGGTCTCCTGAAGCAGGGCGCCCGGCGCGACCGGCTGGAGGCAAAGATCTTCGGCGGCGCGAAGACGATCTCGACATTCTCCAATGTCGGTGAGCAGAACGCGGCCTTCGCCGTGCAGTTCCTGAGGGATGAAGGCATTCCGGTGGTCGGTTCCTCGACCGGCGGAGAGCATGGACGCAAGCTTGAATATTGGCCGGTCTCCGGTCGTGCCCGGCAATACCCCCTGACCGGCGCCGAAACGCAGAGAACCGTCGCTCTCGAGCAGCGTCCCGCCGCTCCGCAGAAGCCCGTCGAAACCAGTATCGAATTTTTTTGATGGCGAGGATTTTCATATGACATTTACCCAGATGACGGAGCCGCCCGCGCCTATCGAAGCGCTGAGCGACATCCTGATGCGCATCGTGTCCGAACTGCACGATGTCGCCTATCTCATCGAGCGCATCGAGCCGCAGCTTCTCGAAATCGGCGGCGCCGAAATCCTGAATTCGCCGGATGCCATGAAGGTCATGCAGGGCATCGATCTGGCCGTGCAGAAATCACGCGGCCTTGCCGAATTCATCGACACCATCACCGGCGAAATCCCGCACGGCTGGGCAGTCGACGTCGCAACCGCGCTCAGCCTCGTCAAGCTGGCGGAGATGCAGAAGGCATTGGGCGGCGCCACACGCCACGGCCATTCCCAGCCGTTGAGCAAGGCAGCCGGCGACTTCGATTTCTTCTAAAGCGCGTCGCGATCTTTCAGATTCGCTCCTCGCGCTTTAGGTCTTTGTTTTTACGCATGTCGTTGTCGCAAAACCGCCGCACACTTTTGCGCGACATGCTTTAGGTCGTGGTGACGATTTAAGGTTTGG